>NZ_VATT01000037.1:0-58125 GCF_005781225.1 Escherichia sp. E4736
ACCAACTGAGCTAACGACCCATATGGGTGTTACCTGAAAGATTTTTACTCGAATCCAATCTTTAAGATTGGTGGGTCGTGCAGGATGACTCGCTTCGCTCGCCCTACGGGCCGTTGCTGGCGCAACGTTATCCTTCACGCTTAACATCTGAGTTTGATGTTAAAATTGGTGGGTCGTGCAGGATTCGAACCTGCGACCAATTGATTAAAAGTCAACTGCTCTACCAACTGAGCTAACGACCCGAGTGGTGGGTGATGACGGGATCGAACCGCCGACCCCCTCCTTGTAAGGGAGGTGCTCTCCCAGCTGAGCTAATCACCCGATACTGCGCTGGATACTACAAACTACTTCCACCGAACCCACCGTAATTAGTGGTGGGTCGTGCAGGATTCGAACCTGCGACCAATTGATTAAAAGTCAACTGCTCTACCAACTGAGCTAACGACCCGGTGGTGGGTGATGACGGGATCGAACCGCCGACCCCCTCCTTGTAAGGGAGGTGCTCTCCCAGCTGAGCTAATCACCCGATACTGCGCTGGATACTACTTAAAGTGGTGGGTCGTGCAGGATGACTCGACTTCGTCTCGCCCTTCGGGCCGTTGCTGACGCAACGTTATCCTTCACGTTTTACTACCGCTTCCACCTTAGCGATTGGTGGGTCGTGCAGAATTCGAACCTGCGACCAATTGATTAAAAGTCAACTGCTCTACCAACTGAGCTAACGACCCACTTTTTCGTTGCTTTCGGTTTGTTTGATATCCCGTGGCAACGGCGGCATATATTACTGATTTCAGACTTGAGCGCAACAAAAATTTCGATGTAGATCACTCAACTGCTTATGAATCGCACGATACGACCAGAAATAATGCGACTTCTGGTCGCGTGTTATGCATTACATGGCGTTCAGACGTTTTTGCGCCTGTTTAGCACCATCAGTACCAGGGTATTTACTGATAACCTGCTGGTACACGGCTTTTGCTTTCGCGGTGTCACCTTTGTCCTGCATGATGACGCCAACTTTAAACATCGCATCTGCAGCCTTCGGTGACTTCGGATAGTTTTTCACTACCGAAGCAAAATAGTACGCCGCATCATCTTTCTTACCCTTGTTGTAGTTTAACTGACCCAGCCAATAATTGGCGTTGGGCAGGTAAGTTGAATCAGGATAATTTTTGATGAAATTCTGAAATGCCACCATCGCGTCATCCTGGCGGGATTTATCCTGTACCAGCGCAATAGCTGCATTGTAATCAGTGTTTGCATCGCCGCTTTTCACCGGCGCACCAGCATTCGCAGTACCTGCATCAGCTGTTGGCGTCGTTGCCGCCGCCCCGCTTTGATCGCCGCCGGCTGATTGTGCCGCTGCACCACCGCTGCTAAGGCTATCGATCTGCAACAAGATCTGCTTCTGCCGCTCCACGACCTGATTCAATTGATACTGATTTTCCTGAATTTGACCACGCAGGGAATCAATATCGGACTGATTATCAGAGAGTTGCTGCTGGAGTTGGGTCAAAAGCTGGCTGTGAGCATTAGAAATACGCTCAAGTTGAGTGACGCGGTCTTCGACCGAGCCTGAGCCGACACTACTGATTGGTGCCTGAGCAAAAGCGGCCCAGGGGGCCGCTATACCAACCAGTAACGACAGACTCAATAGTTGATGTCTGAAGTTACTGCTCATGCAATTCTCTTAGTAAACCAGTACCGCACGACGGTTTTTGGAGTATGCCGCTTCGTCATGACCCAGTACTGCAGGTTTTTCTTTACCGTAAGAAACGATGGAGATCTGGTCTGCAGAAACGCCTTTACCCTGCAGGTACATCTTAACGGCGTTCGCACGACGTTCACCCAAGGAGATGTTGTATTCCGGAGTACCACGTTCGTCCGCGTGACCTTCTACGGTGACTTTGTAAGACGGGTTGCTACGCAGGAAGTTTGCGTGCGCATCCAGCATTTGAGCGAAGTCAGAACGGATATCGTATTTGTCCAGATCGAAGTAAACGATGTTGTTCTGCTGCAGCTGTTGCATTTGCAGACGAGCCTGCTCTTCGGAAGACATGTTGCCATTTCCGCCGTTCGCATCCATGCCAGTGCCGGCACCCAGCATGCCTTCGCTGCCGTCATTGCTGGCGTTCTTGTTGGAAGAACATGCCGCAATTGCCATAACAGGCAGAGCAATCATCAGCCCTTTCAGCACTTTGTTCAGTTGCATTTCAATGATTCCTTTACTATTCAATTAATTATTATCACAGATACGGCGACCAGGCAGGAAATTTGACCTGTCCATCAGTTGCCGGAAGACGCGCTTTGAAACGCCCATCTGTAGAAACCAAATTCAGCACGGATCCCATCCCCTGAGAAGAGCTGTAGATTACCATAGTGCCGTTAGGTGCCAGACTTGGCGTTTCATCCAGGAACGTTGAGGACAGAACTTGTACGCCTCCCGTTACCAGATCTTGTTTGGCAATGTGCTGCTGCCCACCATTGGAGCTAACCATTACCATAAATTTACCGTCGCTGCTGACATCCGCATCCTGGTTCTGCGAACCTTCCCAGGTAATACGTTGCGGCGCACCGCCGTTGATATTCACTTTATAAACCTGCGGACGACCGGCCTGGTCAGAGGTGAAGGCCAGGTTTTGACTGTCCGGGAACCAGGTCGGTTCGGTGTTGTTGCTGCGACCATCTGTCACCTGACGGATTTGACCAGAGGCTAAATCCATTACGTACAGATTCAGGCTACCAGTTTTCGACAGAGCAAAAGCCAGTTTGCTGCCGTCCGGCGAGAATGCAGGCGCACCGTTGTGACGCGGGAAGGAAGCAACCTGACGCACTGCACCGTTAGCCAGCGTCTGGATTACCAGCGCAGAACGACCGCTTTCGAAGGTAACATATGCCAGTTTAGAACCGTCCGGTGACCACGCCGGAGACATCAGCGGCTGCGGAGAACGGTGAACCACAAACTGGTTGTAGCCATCATAGTCAGACACGCGCAACTCATACGGGAACTGGCCACCATTGGTCTGAACAACATAGGCAATACGGGTACGGAACGCACCTTTAATGCCGGTCAGTTTTTCAAACACTTCATCACTGGCGGTATGGCCAGCGTAACGCAGCCATTGTTTGTTTACTTTGTATGAGTTCTGAGCAAGCACAGTACCCGGTGCACCGCCTGTATCAACCAGCTGATAAGCAACATTGTAAGAACCGTCCGGATTCGGAGTGACCTGACCTACAACGACAGCGTCAATGCCCAGCGCAGACCATGCAGCAGGTTGAACTTCCTGCGCGCTACCTGGCTGTTGAGGCAGACGAGCGCGATCTAACGGATTAAATTTACCGCTGTTACGCAAGTCAGCAGCAACGATGCCGCCAATATCTTCAGGTGCCGCACCTGGACCCGCCCACTGGAATGGAACGACACCAATAGGACGACCGGAATCTACACCACTGTCGATCACAATGCGGACTTCAGCATGCAGAACTGACGCCCACAGTATGAGAAAACCAAATGCTACTCGTAATGCCTGCTTCATCATATCTCCCTTATCTGGACAGATAGCCCACGATAATTTAGCAGAATGTTAACAAACTCAAATACACAAAACTACCAGAACCCTGCGACAACCGATGTCTGATGTTGACCGCCGTGACGACCAACATCGCGATTACGGTTTGAAGTCCAATGGTGCGTTCTTGAACACTTCATATACTGCCTGGCTTGGTGGTTTCGGGATCTTCGCAAGTTTAGCTGCTGCCAACGCAGCCTGACAAAGAGCGGGATCGCCACCTTCAGGTTTGATATCCAGTAACATGCCATCCGGTGCCAGTTTTATGCGCAGCGTACAGGTTTTACCTGCATAGGACGATGCATCATAGAACTTACTTTCGATAGCAGATTTAATCTGCCCGGCATAGTTATTGATATCTGCGCCTGATGCGCCATTGTTTTTAGTATTACCACTCCCGGCAGGCGAAGCATTGTTCCCTTTCGCCCCTCCCCCCGTTTTCGGTGCATTCTTACCAGAGCTTAGCTCACCGAAAATATCATCTGCCTCCGCGGCAGCTTTTGCTGCAGCCGCTTTTTCAGCTGCTGCTTTTTCTGCTGCTGCTTTTGCCGCTGCGGCTTTTTTGTCTGCGGCGGCTTTTTCTGCCGCTGCTTTCTTATCAGCTGCTGCCTTTTCAGCAGCCGCTTTTTCTGCTGCTTTTTTGTCGGCTGCAGCTTTTTCAGCGGCGGCTTTCTTATCTGCAGCCGCCTTTTCAGCAGCCGCTTTCTGCTCAGCTTCGGCCTTCGCTTTTTCAGCAGCTTCAGTTGCCGCTTTCTTTCTTGCTTCAGCTGCAGCAGCTTCTGCCGCTTCCGCTTTCTTCTTCAGCGCCGCTGCAGCTTTGGCGGCTTCGGCCTCGGCTTTTTTCTGCGCTTCGGCTGCGGCTTTGGCGGCTTCTGCTTCTGCTTTTTTCTTCGCGTCCGCAGCCGCTTTCTTCGCTGCTTCTTCGGCAGCTTTGGCTTCCGCTTCAGCCTTCGCTTTAGCATCTGCCGCCGCTTTCGCTGCTGCCTCTTCCGCTTGCTTCTGCTTTAACTCGGCCTGTTTAGCGGCTTCTTCAGCCTGTTTCTTCTGTTCCTGAGCAGCTAACCGTTCTTTCTCAAGCTGCTTCAGGCGTTCCTGTTCAGCCGCTTGTTTCTCACGCAGTTCTTCAGCAGCCTGCTGTTCCTTCATCTTGCGCTGCTCTTCAGAACGCTTCGCGCTTGATTCCTGGCTTTGCATACGTTTGTACTGCTCAACTACCGCACCTGAATCAACCATTACAGCATCGATGGACGAACCACCGCCGCCTCCGGCTGAAGCTTCTATATTCTCATCGAACGAACTCCAGATCAGCGCTGCAAATAAGATGACATGCAGCACTGCTGAAATAATTATCGCCCGTTTGAGC
Source organism: Escherichia sp. E4736 (assembly GCF_005781225.1). Taxonomy (NCBI): domain Bacteria; kingdom Pseudomonadati; phylum Pseudomonadota; class Gammaproteobacteria; order Enterobacterales; family Enterobacteriaceae; genus Escherichia; species Escherichia sp. E4736. The sequence continues at coordinate 4,936 of NZ_VATT01000037.1, forward strand.
TTGTCGTTTTGTTCGGTTGCCTTTGACACTCTCGGTTCCCAAAAACTGTTCGCCTGTTACCCGCTCTCTTAAAGCAAGGGAAACGCAGATGCTTAAATAGGCTGCGTCATTAAACCAACCGATTTCACACCCGCACTGTGTAACAAGTTCAGCGCTTTAATTATTTCATCGTAAGGCACATCTTTTGCGCCACCGATCAGAAAGACCGTTTTCGGGTTGGCCTTGAAACGGCTGGAAACTTCCGCCACCACCTGCTCTGGTGGTAAACGCTCCAGACGATCTTTCTCAACCACCACGGTGTACTGACCAATACCAGACACTTCAACAATCACAGGCGGATTATCGTTACTGCTCACCGCCTGTGATTCAGTAGCGTCTGGCAGATCGACCTCCACGCTCTGGGTGATGATGGGCGCTGTCGCCATAAAGATCAGCAACAGCACCAGCAGTACGTCCAGCAACGGTACAATGTTGATTTCGGACTTGAGATCGCGACGACCTCGTCCACGCGCTCTGGCCATGGCTTACCCCTTGTTGCTCTCGCTAACGGTAAACGCCTGGCGGTGCAGAATGGCGGTGAACTCTTCCATAAAGTTGTCGTAGTTCAGCTCCAGTTTGTTGACGCGCTGGTTCAGACGGTTGTAAGCCATAACCGCAGGGATTGCGGCAAACAGACCGATAGCCGTGGCGATCAACGCTTCTGCGATACCCGGTGCAACCATTTGCAGCGTCGCCTGTTTCACCGCGCCGAGCGCGATAAAGGCGTGCATGATCCCCCAGACTGTACCGAACAGACCGATATACGGGCTGATGGAACCTACCGTACCGAGAAACGGAATGTGCGTTTCCAGATTTTCCAGCTCACGGTTCATGGAAATACGCATCGCGCGCGACGCGCCTTCCACTACGGCTTCCGGTGCATGGCTGTTAGCACGATGCAGGCGCACAAATTCTTTGAACCCACTGTAAAAGATTTGTTCCGACCCCGAGAGATTATCTCGTTTTCCCTGGCTCTCCTGATAGAGGCGAGAAAGTTCGATTCCAGACCAGAATTTATCCTCAAACGCTTCGGCTTCGCGAGCCGCGGCGTTAAGAATACGGGTCCGCTGGATAATAATGGCCCAGGATGCGATTGAAAAACCAATCAAAATCAACATGATAAGTTTAACCAGAAGGCTCGCCTTCAGGAACAAATCAAGGATATTCATGTCAGTCACTGCTTAAACTCCGCGACAATAGACTTGGGAAGCGCACGAGGCTTCATTTTGAGTGGGTCAACGCAAACAATCAGAACCTCGGCTTCATTCAGCAGAGTATTCTCAGCGTTGACAATACGTTGCGTGAAAACCAAAGAGGTGCCACGCATTGATGTTATTTCAGTCTGTATTTCGAGCATATCGTCGAGCCGCGCAGGCGCGTAATATTCCACCGTCATCTTACGCACCACGAAGGCAACGCGTTCAGCCATCAGAGCCTGTTGACTGAAGTGATGATGACGCAGCATCTCTGTGCGTGCTCTTTCATAAAAAGCGATGTAACTGGCGTGGTACACCACACCACCGGCATCGGTATCTTCATAGTAGACGCGAACCGGCCATCGAAACAGCGTTGTATTCACTTTACATCCCAGTAATGCAACAAAAATTAGAACTTTTAAACGCTGCTACTATACGCGCGCGATTGAGGTTTGGGAATGAGGGCAAGTTAAGGGAGCGTAAAAATTTATGGACTGTTGAAGGTCCATAAATTTTTAAAGAGAATTCTGATTTAAAAGAAGAAGAAAATCAGCCCGACAATGAGAACGATATCGGCAAGCAGTGGGCAAAAAATCCCTTGCCAGAGAACCTTCTGCGGACGAAAACCCACGCCGTGAATTACGCCAGCACAGACGGCCCACATCAGCAATAAACCATGCCAGATTTCCAGTTCACTGGTCTTCGCGGCAAAACGTGATGGGTCCCAAAACATACATCCTGCTAACAGAAGCGCCATCACGAAGGAAAGCGCCCGCAGGGGGCGCTTGTCCATTACCGCATACAAAGTTGCGATAACCTTACTCATCAGCTGTCTTCTTGACCGGCTTTACCTGATTCGACGTGCTCAAGCGCCAGCGCGGTGATTACCCCAAACGAACAGGCAAGAAGCGTTCCCAGAATCCATGCGAAATACCACATTTTTAGCTCCTTACTTAGTACAGAGAGTGGGTGTTACGTTCAATATCTTCTTTGGTGATACGTCCGAACATTTTCCAGTAACACCAGGCGGTGTAGAGCAGAATGATCGGAACCAGAACCACCGCAACCCAGGTCATGACGTTAAGCGTCAGCTGGCTGGAAGTTGCATCCCACATTGTCAGACTTGCATTCATCATGGTGCTGGACGGCATTACAAACGGGAACATTGCAATACCGGCAGTCAGGATGATGCAGGCCAGCGTCAGGGAGGAGAACACAAACGCCCACGCGGCTTTATCCATACGTGCAGTCAGGATGGTCAGCAGCGGCAGAACCACACCCAGCGCCGGAATAGCCCACAGAATCGGCGTGTTGTTGAAGTTCACCAACCATGCGCCAGCTTCACGAACCACTTCTTTATTCAGCGGGTTAGAGGCAGCGTAATGGTCCATTGTCGATTTCACGACATAACCATCGATACCGTACATCACCCATACACCCGCCAGTGCGAAGCAGACCAGCGTCACCAGTGCCGCCACCTGTGCCGTTGCACGGGTACGCAGGTGCAGTTCGCCCACGGTACGCATCTGCAGATAGGTTGCGCCCTGGGTAATGATCATCCCTACGCTTACCACACCTGCCAGCAGGCCGAATGGGTTAAGCAGCTGGAAGAAGTTACCGGTGTAGTACAGACGCAGATATTCATCAACGTTAAACGGTACGCCCTGCAACAGGTTACCGAACGCCACACCAATCACCAGCGGCGGAACGAAGCTACCAATGAAGATGCCCCAGTCCCACATGTTACGCCAGCGGGTTTCTTCAATCTTGGAGCGGTAATCAAAACCGACCGGACGGAAGAACAGAGACGCCAGCACAAGGATCATCGCCACATAGAAGCCGGAGAACGCAGCGGCATAGACCATCGGCCAGGCAGCAAACAGTGCGCCGCCTGCGGTGATAAGCCAAACCTGGTTACCGTCCCAGTGTGGTGCGATGGAGTTAATCATAATTCGACGCTCGGTGTCGTTACGACCGAGGAAACGGGTGAGCATGCCCACCCCCATGTCGAAACCGTCAGTGACTGCAAAACCAATCAGCAGAATGCCAACCAGCAGCCACCAGATAAAACGCAATACTTCATAATCGATCATTTGACGACTCCTGTCTTAGCGTGCCGGCTGAGTAGTCGTGGAGGACTGCTCAAAGTGATAGCGACCGGTTTTCAGGCTGCTTGGGCCGAGGCGTGCAAACTTGAACATTAAGAACAATTCTGCCACCAGGAACAGGGTATACAGGCCGCAAATCAGCACCATCGAGAAGATGAGATCGCCTGCGGTCAGTGACGAGTTCGCCACAGCTGTCGGCAGCACTTCACCGATAGCCCACGGTTGGCGGCCATATTCAGCCACGAACCAGCCCGCTTCTACAGCAATCCACGGCAGCGGAATACCGTACAGCGCGGCGCGCAGCAGCCATTTTTTCTCGCCAATGCGGTTGCGGATGACACTCCAGAAGGAGAGCGCAATGATTGCCAGCAGCAGGAAGCCACACGCCACCATGATACGGAACGCGAAGTACAGCGGCGCTACACGCGGAATGGAGTCTTTGGTTGCCTGTTGAATCTGAGCTTCAGTCGCATCAGCCACGTTCGGCGTATAGCGTTTCAGCAGCAGACCGTAACCGAGGTCTTTCTTCATGCTATTGAACTGGTCACGAACCGCCTGGTCGGTAGAACCAGAACGCAGTTGTTCGAGCAGAGAGTACGCTTTCATCCCGTTACGGATGCGTTCTTCATGCTGAACCATCAGCTCTTTCAGGCCGATCACTGGCGTATCCACGGAACGCGTTGCAATGATACCCAGCGCGTAAGGGATCTGGATCGCAAATTTGTTCGTCTGCTCATCCTGATCAGGAATACCGAACAGAGTAAAGGCAGCAGGCGCAGGTTGCGTTTCCCACTCGGCTTCAATTGCAGCCAGTTTGGTTTTCTGCACGTCGCCCATTTCGTAACCGGATTCATCACCCAGAACAATAACAGACAGAACGGCAGCCATACCGAAGCTTGCAGCGATAGCAAAGGAGCGTTTAGCGAAGGCGAAGTCACGGCCTTTCAGCATATACCATGCGCTGATACCGAGGATGAACATCGCACCAGTCACATAACCAGAGGCTACAGTGTGAACGAATTTCACCTGAGCAACCGGGTTAAGCACCAGTTCGGAGAAGCTCACCATCTCCATACGCATGGTTTCGAAATTGAAATCGGACGCGATTGGGTTTTGCATCCAGCCGTTCGCAACCAGAATCCACAGTGCGGACAGGTTTGAACCGAGCGCCACCAGCCAGGTGACACACATATGCTGAACTTTACCCAGACGATCCCAACCGAAGAAGAACAGACCTACAAAGGTGGATTCGAGGAAGAAGGCCATCAGACCTTCGATTGCCAGCGGCGCACCGAAGATATCCCCTACATAGTGGGAATAGTAGGACCAGTTAGTCCCGAACTGGAACTCCATGGTCAGACCGGTTGCCACACCCAGAGCAAAGTTGATACCAAACAACTTGCCCCAGAACTTGGTCATATCTTTATAAATCTGTTTGCCGGAAAGGACGTAGACCGTTTCCATAATGGCCAGCAGGAACGCCATACCGAGCGTCAGCGGCACAAAAAGGAAGTGGTACATCGCGGTCAAGGCAAACTGTAAGCGCGACAGTTCGACTATATCTAACATCATGACTCCTTGCTCATCGCATGAAGACTCCGAGAGTGAACCCCGTTAGAAAGGGTCACACGCATGCCCCAATACAAAATTATTTGCTCGCCCCTATCGTTGCCATTTCATCAAAAGAGGAAAGACAATGATAAAAAAGTTACAAATATGTTAATGAATAAACCAAATTGATCCCGTAATTATATTACGCCGCAAAATCCTTACAATAAACAGGTTTTTATTGAGCAAATTTGCATTTTTCGACAGTGATCAATTTATAGTGAAATTGTCACCACCCCACCAATTTGATCTACGACAATTTATCGCGTTTTGCAGATTTTTTTCAAGAATTAAAAATTGATTTATATCAAAATCAACCAGATATGTTAACCATGTATAATCTATAGATCATTGGTAATTTTATTGTTAATTTATTGTAACAAAATAGCGCAGTAAAATTACCACTATGGAAATGCATAGATAAAAAACCAGTATTTTATTTAACAGAACCGCCTTACCCACTTTTTATAAGACTAATTGGTTAGATTAGCCAATTTGTTGTCATTTTACATAACATATTTTTATCAAAGTTAATTGATTGTTGTCTTTATGAGCACCAACCTTTACCCCGGAATGTTATTGTTGCTTTGCTAATAATCACATTGAAGGATGGATTTGTAGAATTCAGGAAGAAGGGAAAGAGAGCTTTTAAGCTAAATTACATCTGATATAAGTATTTTTCCCCTTTTTATATTCAATGAACGGCTCAGTGCCCCAACATCAAACAACATGAGATTCAATAACTAAGTTTATCCTGTGTTGGTATATGTAAATTATTTTTATTAACCCAGCAGCAAGACGAGACAATGAAACGGTATTATATCTGGACGTTATTGAACACCAGCCCACTCGAAGTAATACGTTCCACTGCTCAAGAATAATCATTTGAGTAGAAGTGATTAATTAGGTCCAATGAATAGCACAACCCCAAATGAGTTATTAACCATTTGTTACTTTAAACATTACCGTTACAATTCCATGTTAAGACGGCAGTAAATTGCATTAATAATGCGCACCAAACTTTATGAACTACTTTTATAACCAGTCCCCTCTTAAAAAATGCAAATCAGATGTTGATCACAAATATATCAATACATTAAATCAATATAATTTGAAAAATTAAAATCAATAACAACCATATACGTAACCCATTGAAATAACCGTCATATTTAAAGCAATCACATAAACAAGCATTTTTCGAAAGATATTTTGAAAATAGATCAATTGCAACCAGACGACAGGACACAGACACTCCAGTGTTATTAATCATGTGCCACAGAAACGGCCATAAATACGACGTGTGTAACTTATTTTACTCTCTGTCTTACAAAGGATTACCCATGAAGAAAGCAACACTAGTGCTTGGCGTTATTGGTGCCGACTGCCATGCAGTTGGCAATAAAGTTCTGGATCGCGTTTTTACTTCTCATGACTTCAGAGTCATAAACCTGGGCGTAATGGTCAGCCAGGATGAATATATTGATGCTGCCATTGAAACTGGCGCTGACGCGATAGTAGTTTCCTCTATCTATGGGCATGGTGATATCGACTGTCTGGGTATGCGTGAACGCTGCATCGAACGTGGGCTGGGCGACATTCTGCTCTATGTAGGCGGTAACCTGGTGGTGGGTAAACATGACTTCGCTAACGTGCAAATCAAATTCAAAGAGATGGGTTTTGACCGCGTCTTCGCCCCCAGCCATGACTTAGAAGATGTCTGCCAGCTGATGTCCAACGATATCAACCAGCGTCATGGTGTTGAAACACGTATTTTCGAAGAGGCCATCTGATGCAAATCGTCTCTGTCGATATTGGATCGACGTGGACCAAAGCTGCCCTCTTTACCCGGGAGGGGGACGCGTTAACGCTGGTTAACCACGTTCTGACCCCAACCACCACGCATCATCTGGCCGATGGTTTTTTCTCAAGCCTGAATCAGGTGTTAAACATCAATAACGCCCTCCCCCTGTTAAAAAACGGCGAAGTCGCATTGAAGTACTCCTCTTCAGCCAAAGGTGGACTGGCGGTTGCCGCAATGGGATTAGTGCCTTCTATTACCCTGGAATCCGCGAAAGTAACCGCTCACTCTGCTGGCGCTAAAATAGCGCAGCATTACTCCTACAAGCTGAACCGCCGTGATATTCAGGCACTGGAAGAGTCACCACCCGATATCCTCTTATTCACTGGCGGCACCGACGGCGGAGAAGAGAGTTACGGGCTAAATAACGCCCGTGTGCTGGCGGAATCAAAACTCGATTGCGCCATTATATATGCCGGAAACAGGGACATTCAGGACAATATACAGGACATCCTCGGGCATAAAGATCTGACCATCGTCGATAACGTCCTGCCTGACCTTGAAAATCCCTCCCCTTTCGCCGCGCGACAGGCCATCTGCGACATTTTCCTCAAACGCATTGTTAAAGGAAAAGGACTGGATGTCATTGTTGATGAAACGGGCGAAGAGCCAATGCCAACGCCGTGGACAGTTTTTGAACTGGTTAAGGCAATCAGTAATGTCGATAGCCGTTGGAAAGAGTTCATGCTGATCGACATGGGCGGCGCAACCACCGATATGTATTCTGCCTGTGCCAATAATCTCTCACCCGACACCGTTTTACACGGCGTACCGGAACCCTTCGTAAAACGGACCGTTGAAGGCGATCTGGGAATGCGCGTCTCAGCAATGGTGGTTGGTGAAAGCGCAAAAGACTTAGTTAATGTGATCTTTTCTCAGCACCCCACGCAGCAGGACGCTTTTTATCATTATCTCCGTCATTTGGTTGCACATCCCGACCATTTACCCACTAACGCAGAAGAAAAATATTTCGATACTGTGCTGGCCGGACTGTGCGTAGGTTACGCCACTGAACGTCATGCCGGCACCAAAAAAGAGGTCTGCACCTGCGTCGGCAATGTCGATTTACAGATGGGACGCGACCTGACCACCGTGCGCAAAGTCGTTGGTTCCGGTGGATGGCTGTCGCGCGCCAGCCAGTTTGATATTCATCGTTGGTTGAAATACCGCGAGTTAAACGACGACGGCAAACGCATTCTCTTACCGACCGAATTTGAATATTACCGCGATTCACGGGGGCTATTTCCACTGCTGGCAAACGTCGCCAGAGTCGATCCGCAGGCCGCCGCGCGTACCAGTATTCAATGCTTAACCCTATAACAATTAAGGTAGCAATCAATGGAACTTCGAAATAAGAAATTAACCCATGACGAATTCATGACCGAGCGGCAACAGGTACTGAAAACCTGGGAAACTGGCAAGGATGTTGAAAACTTCGAAGATGGCGTTAAATATCAACAAACTATTCCTGATCACAAACGCTTCTCCCTTGCCCTACTGAAAGCAGACCTGGAAGGTAAAACGCTTAGCCAACCGCGCGCAGGCGTGGCGTTGATGGACGAGCACATCGAACTACTGAAAACACTGCAAGATGAGTGCGATTTGCTACCGAGCACCATCGATGCCTATACCCGTCTGAATCGTTACGAAGAAGCCGCGGTAGGGATTAAAAAATCTATCGAAGCCGGAACCTCTAAACTGAACGGTTTACCGGTGGTTAACCACGGCGTCGCAGCATGCCGTCGTCTGACCGAAACCTTGCAAAAACCGCTACAGATCCGCCATGGCACACCAGATGCGCGGCTGCTGGCTGAAATCTCAATGGCCAGCGGCTTCACCAGCTATGAAGGCGGCGGCATTTCCTACAATATTCCGTATGCCAAACGCGTAACGCTGGAAAAATCGATCCGCGACTGGCAGTACTGCGACCGTTTAATGGGGCTGTATGAAGAGCACGGAATTCGCATCAACCGCGAACCGTTTGGCCCGCTTACAGGTACCTTGATTCCACCGTTTATCTCGCACTCTATTGCGATAATCGAAGGCTTGCTGGCACTGGAACAGGGCGTGAAATCTATCACCGTCGGTTATGGTCAGGTCGGAAGCCTGACGCAAGATATTGCGGCGATCCAGTCTCTGCGGGAACTCGCTCACGAATACTTCCAGAATCATGGCTATGCAGAGTACGAATTAAGTACGGTGTTCCACCAGTGGATGGGCGGTTTTCCGGAAGACGAGTCAAAAGCGTTCGCGATTATCTCCTGGGGCGCGGCGGTTGCTGGAATGTCGGGCGCGACCAAAGTCATCACCAAGAGTCCGCATGAAGCTTGGGGCATCCCTACCGCTGCCGCCAACGTGCAGGGACTGAAAGCCTCCCGCCAAATGCTCAATATGGTTAGCGATCAGAAATTCCCACCGTGTCCTGCGGTGGAACTGGAAGTTGAGCTGATTAAGAGTGAAGTTCGCGCCGTGCTGAATAAAGTGTTCGAACTGGGGAATGGGGATATCGCGCGCGGTACGGTGCTAGCATTTGAAGCGGGCGTACTGGATGTGCCGTTTGCGCCAGCCGCCTGCAACGCGGGCAAAATTCTTCCGGTTCGCGACAACACCGGCGCGATACGCGTGCTTGAAGCCGGCGCCGTTCCGTTGCCAAAAGACATTCTCGACCTTCACCACGATTACGTTGCTGAACGCGCACGCTTTGAAGGACGCCAACCGACATTCCAGATGGTTGTTGATGACATCAATGCTGTATCCCACAGTAAATTAATAGGAAGACCATAATGAAAATAAAACAGGCCCTGTTCACCGCTGGCTACTCCTCATTCTATTTCGATGACCAGCAGGCGATAAAAAACGGAGCGGGCCACGACGGATTTTTTTATACCGGGGAGCCGGTTACGCCTGGCTTTAGCGCAGTACGTCAGGCTGGGGAGTGCGTTTCAGTTCAGTTGATTCTGGAAAATGGCGCGGTCGCGGTTGGTGACTGTGCTGCGGTACAGTACTCCGGGGCAGGCGGTCGCGATCCGCTGTTCCTCGCCGAGCATTTTATTCCGTTCCTTAATGACCATATCAAACCGTTACTGGAAGGCCGCGATGTGGATGCGTTTGTGCCGAACGCCCGTTTTTTCGACAAGCTGCGTATTGACGGCAACTTGCTGCATACCGCCGTGCGCTATGGATTATCGCAGGCGCTGCTTGACGCTACCGCGCTGGCAACGGGCCGTCTGAAAACTGAAGTAGTTTGCGATGAATGGCAGTTACCGCGCGTGGCGAAATCCATTCCTTTATTTGGTCAGAGCGGCGACGATCGGTATATCGCCGTCGATAAGATGATCCTTAAAGGGATCGACGTACTGCCCCATGCGCTGATTAATAACGTCGAAGAGAAGCTGGGCTTTAAGGGCGAAAAACTGCGCGAATATATCCGCTGGCTGTCAGATCGCATTCTGAGCAAACGTACCAGCGCTCGCTACCACCCTACGCTGCACATCGATGTATACGGCACCATCGGTCTGATCTTCGACATGGATCCCGTTCGCTGCGCGCAATACATCGCCAGCCTGGAAGAAGAAACACAAGGTCTGCCGCTGTACATTGAAGGCCCGGTCGATGCCGGTAACAAACCTGACCAAATTCGCCTGTTGACTGCCATCACCAAAGAGCTGACGCGCCTCGGTTCCGGCGTGAAAATTGTCGCCGACGAATGGTGTAACACCTACCAGGATATCGTTGATTTCACTGATGCAGCCAGTTGCCACATGGTGCAAATCAAAACGCCTGATCTGGGCAGTATTCACAACATCGTCGATGCGGTTCTGTACTGCAACAGCCACGGAATGGAAGCCTATCAGGGTGGCACCTGTAACGAAACCGATGTCAGCGCCCGAACTTGTGTCCACGTAGCTCTTGCCGCGCGTCCCATGCGGATGCTGGTAAAACCGGGGATGGGGTTTGACGAAGGCCTCGACATCGTGTTCAACGAAATGACTCGTACTATCGCGCTGATGCTGGCTAAGGATTAACAGATGGCTCGTTCTTTTAAAGTCTTATCACCTACTGCGATCCTCGGTTACGGCTTCCCTGAAGAGAGCTTCCGCAAAGCAATGGCGGAATCTCCCGATCTGATCGCCGTTGATGCCGGTTCTTCCGATCCTGGCCCGCACTATCTGGGGGCGGGTAAGCCTTTTACCGACCGCGCGGGAGTTAAACGCGACCTGCGCTATATGATCACCGCTGGCGTGCAAAATAATATTCCAGTGGTGATCGGGACGGCAGGTGGTTCTGGCGCAGCCCCGCATTTGGAGTGGTGTCGTCAAATTATTCACGAGATTGCGCAAGAGGAAAAACTTTCGTTTTCGATGGCGCTGATCCCGGCGGACGTTGACAAAGCCATCGTTCACCAGGCACTGGATAACGGCAAAATCATGGCGCTGGATTTTGTCCCGCCGTTAACGCACGACGCGATTGACGAAAGTACCTATATCGTCGCGCAAATGGGCATCGAGCCCTTCCAGCGGGCGCTGAAAGAAGGCGCACAGGTGGTGCTGGGCGGCCGGGCTTATGATCCGGCCTGCTTTGCCGCGCTACCCATCATGCAAGGCTTTGACGAAGGGCTGGCGCTGCACTGTGGGAAAATTCTCGAATGTGCAGCAATTGCCGCGACACCAGGCTCCGGCTCTGACTGTGCGATGGGCATCATCGACGATAATGGCTTCACGCTGAAGACGTTCAATCCGCAGCGTAAATTCACCGAAACATCCGCAGCCGCGCATACGCTGTATGAGAAATCGGACCCGTACTTCCTGCCGGGACCAGGTGGTGTTCTGAATCTGAAAGGCTGCACCTTCAAAGCCGTGAACGACGGTGAAGTTTATGTCAGCGGTTCTAAGCATGAAGAAACGCCATATGCCCTGAAACTGGAAGGTGCGCGGCAGGTGGGCTTCCGCTGCCTGACCATCGCAGGCACCCGCGACCCAATAATGATCGCCGGGATCGACAAAATCATTGAAGATGTCAAAGCCAGCGTAACGCGTAACCTGTCGCTGGCCGATGACAGCATTCGAATGACATTCCACCTGTACGGTAAAAATGGTGTCATGGGCGACCACGAGCCCATGGAAACTGCCGGACATGAACTGGGGATCGTCCTGGATGTGGTCGCGCCGACGCAAGAAATCGCCAACAGTGTTTGTTCACTGGTGCGATCCACTATGCTGCACTACGGTTATGAAAATCGCATCGCCACTGCGGGCAACCTGGCGTTCCCGTTCTCCCCTTCTGATATCCAGAGCGGACCCGTATACGAGTTTTCTATCTATCACCTGATTGAAGCCAACGACGCACTGCAGTTTGATTTCCATATTGAACAGGTGACGCCAGAAGGAGTTCAGGCATGAAACAGTCAATTGTCTCACTGGCGCAAGTCATTCGTTCAAAAAATGCCGGACCCTACGAACTGGTTTTAGATATTTTATTTAAAACAAAAGAAAACTATGAGCGAGTTAAATCATCAAGGCAATTAACTCCAGAGCTGATTGCGCGCTTATATCATGTTGAACCTGACTTTATTCATCGTATTGTCTGGTTTGATCCTTCTAATGCAGTAAAAATCGTCATGCCACGAGATATTATCTCTGGGAATGTAGGCGATAATGATGTTTATGGTGCGCAGCAGCACGCACCTTTATTAAGCATTCATTTTGATATTTAATACTGTTTAGATTATCAATCCTATAAATGTACCTGCATGGATTCTTTTATGTCAGGTACATTTATCTAAACATATCAATAAATAGATTACGAAGCGCGCCAGCATTTTCACAGCTGGAATAACTGGTGGCCTACGTTCCCCTAAAAACCATACAACCATCACTCGTAATTAAACAAAAATAACCGAATCTCTGCTGGAAAAAAGACCTGCCTTATCATTCGGTAAAAATAACCACAATGTGAGAACACATCATGTCCAAACCATTTATCTGGCAAGAACCGTTTTTACAATATAAAGACGCAACGGAATATAAATTAATCAGCGATCAATATATTACAGTAACGGAAATAGACGGCGAAGAAGTGATAAAAGTCGCTCCGGAAGCATTAACGTTGCTTGCCCGGGAGGCATTTTATGAAGCCTCTTTTTTCTTACGTCCCGTTCACCTGCAACAAGTCGCCAGCATTCTGAACGATCCGCAGGCCAGCAGTAATGACAGATATGTGGCCTTGCAGCTACTGCGCAATGCCGAAGTCTCAGCAAAAGGGATATTACCCAACTGCCAGGACACCGGCACCGCCACCATTGTCGCCAGTAAAGGGCAACACATCTGGACCGGGGGCAATGACGCCGAAGCCTTAAGCAAAGGTATTTACATCACTTTCCAGGAAAATAATCTGCGCTTTTCACAAAATGCGCCACTGGATATGTATACCGAAGTCAATACACAAACCAATCTTCCGGCACAGATTGATATCAGCGCCGTCCCCGGCGACGAGTACCATTTTCTGTGTGTCAATAAAGGGGGTGGCTCCGCCAATAAAGCTGCGCTTTACCAGGAAACTAAATCTCTCCTGCAACCAGAAAAACTGACTGCGTTTTTAATCGAAAAAATGAAATCGCTGGGAACTGCCGCCTGTCCGCCCTACCACATCGCCTTTGTCGTCGGGGGACTTTCTGCCGATCAGGCGTTAAAAGTCGCCAAACTAGCGTCGACAAAATACTACGATAATCTGCCCACCAGCGGAAACGAGCAGGGACAAGCCTTCCGCGATGTTGAGCTGGAAAAAACCTTGCTCGACGCCAGCCAACAATTTGGCATTGGTGCTCAGTTTGGTGGCAAATATTTCGCTCATGATATTCGTGTTATTCGTCTACCGCGCCACGGCGGCTCCTGCCCAATCGCTATGGCACTCTCCTGTTCCGCCGATCGTAATATTAAAGCCAAAATTAACAAGCACGGCATCTGGCTGGAAAAACTCGAACATAATCCGGGACAATATATTCCAGCCTCAATGCGGAAAGACAATCACACGCATAACGTACAGATTGATCTCACTCGTCCATTGCGTGAGGTAATGCAGGATCTCGCCACATTACCGATCGGCACCCGTGTGTCGTTAAGCGGCCCCATCGTAGTGGCGCGTGATATCGCCCACGCCAAAATAAAAGAACGACTGGATAACGGCGAACCGATGCCGGATTACCTGAAACATCATATCGTCTATTACGCTGGCCCCGCGAAAACACCGGAAAATATGGCCTGTGGTTCTCTTGGGCCCACCACGGGCGGTCGAATGGACGGTTATGTCGACGCCTTCCAGGCGGCTGGCGGCAGTCTGGTAATGTTATCGAAAGGCAACCGCAGCCAGCAGGTTACCGATGCCTGTCACAAACATGGCGGCTTTAATCTGGGAAGTATCGGCGGTGCAGCGGCGTTACTGGCGCAAGAATATGTCAAAAGCCTGCATTGCCTGGAATATCCGGAGTTGGGCATGGAAGCAGTGTGGATGATGGAGGTTGAAAACTTGCCCGCGTTCATTCTGGTGGATGATAAAGGCAATAATTTCTTTAGTCAGTTTGAGCAGCAACACCGTTGCGCCAATTGCCCCGCCGGGCATTAAGGAAAGTGAATGGAAGCGCGGATTTCAACTGAACGGCATATTCAGCGCCAGCAGAAACTGAAACAACAGGTCGACACACGCATCGCGGAGGCGACGGAGAAAAAAGGAATATTGATTGTTTTCACTGGTAACGGAAAAGGAAAATCCACCGCCGCTTTTGGTACCGTGACGCGCGCCGTAGGTCATGGCAAAACGGTTGGCGTTGCGCAGTTCATCAAGGGACTGTGGGACAACGGCGAATATAACCTTCTCCATCCACTGGGCGTTGAATTTCATATTATGGGAACAGGTTTTACCTGGGAGACACAGAATCGGCAAGCGGATATCGACGCGGCGAAAGAGGTCTGGTCTGAATGCAAGCGAATGCTGGCTGATGAGCGTTACGATTTAGTGGTGCTCGATGAGCTGACCTACATGCTGGCTTACCATTATCTGGATACCGAAGAAGTGATCGCTTCGCTACAAAATCGCCCGGAGCAGCAAAACGTCATTGTCACCGGGCGCGGCTGCCATAGTGAGATAGTAAAAATGGCGGATACGGTAAGCGAAATCCGCCCCGTCAAACATGCTTTTGATAACGGTATTCAGGCACAGCCTGGTATCGACTGGTAATGACTGCGCCTGGCATCTCACCAGGCGCAGATTTTACATCTCCTCCGGTACGACCGATTTTGCCAGCAACCACTCACGAAAGAGTTGCAAGTGCGGATAATCAACCTTCTCTTCCCGCCACGTCATAATAAAGCGATTGCCGGTACGAATAGGCACATCACACGGAATCACCATGTCACCGCTATCTAAATCGTGTTGAATTGCAAACCGAGGCAGGAGCGCCACACCGAGATTAGATCGCACGGCGGCAATCAGCATTGAAAGTAAATCAAAACGTGGCCCGTTATTCACCAACGGACTACTCACACCAGACAATGCAAACCACTCTTCCCAACCAGTAATACGGGTGCTTTGATGCAGCAGTGGTAGCTCACTTAATAGCTCTGCAACAGACAGTTTTTGGTCAGGAAGTGAAAGTAAACTGCCGCTGCATACCGGCAGGATCTCTTCCTCAAAGAGATATTCTACCTCCGACCAGGGCGCACAAAAATTTTCGCGCATAATGACGGCATCGTATTCCCGATTAAGGAAATCTCCGTTATTAGCTAATGAGTGAATATTGACAATAATATCGGGATACAATTTATTGAACTCACGTAAATTGGGGATCA
Source organism: Escherichia sp. E4736 (assembly GCF_005781225.1). NCBI lineage: Bacteria > Pseudomonadati > Pseudomonadota > Gammaproteobacteria > Enterobacterales > Enterobacteriaceae > Escherichia > Escherichia sp. E4736. The sequence continues at coordinate 20,585 of NZ_VATT01000037.1, forward strand.
ACCAGTGCGTGCTGAAAGTAGGATTGACAGCAAGCTCAATAACCTGAACCGTAGGCTGCCAGGTCATGATAGTATTTGTGTCACGTTCAAGCTTATTCAATGTTTCTTTAACAATGCCCAGATAATGCTTTCCGGCATCATTAAGAAATATTCTTTTTTTAGAATGCGCAAATAATGATATATGTAAAAAATCTTCCAGTGCGCTAACTTGCCTGAATACTGCGCTTTGGGTTAACGCTAACTCCTCTGCCGCTCTGGTATAACTTTCATGGCGTGCGACCACCTCAAAAGTTACCAACAGTTCCGTTTTGGGTATTTTTCCTCTCATAATGCCGTCCCTTAAAAATAGTTTAAACTATCAAAAAACCATTACTTATTACTAAGTAATGGCAACCAAAGCAGCAATAGATATTTTATAAAAATCATGATCGATATTTATAACCCAGCAAGCCCGGCGTGACAATTGTCTCAATCAGATAATAATAATCCGAAAAGCAAAACGCCCTTCGGATTATTATGATTCAAGTTAAGTGAAGATTATTAAATTGATAGCAATCATCATATCTATGGATATTATGATAAACAATCAACAAAAATTTTATTTTTGATTTATAGCATATCCTTCTAAGAATTTTTGCGAAGCTGCAATATCTGGGGTAAAGACCCGATCCTGGTCGACAAAAGGCACGACTTTTCTGTATTCGGTAAACATTGCTTTGGTGGATTTCCCTAATGCCAGTTGTGGAGCGGCCTGCAACCGTAAATCGAGAGCCTGTGCGGAATGCATCAGTTCAATGCCATAAATCACGTTCAGATTATCGACAACCTGTTTCAATCTTCTGGCTGCGTGGTCATTATTGGCGCCGGTATCTTCTATACCTCCGGCAACCGGTTGAATATCGAAAGAAACAGGATTGGCGAGATCGACGTTTTCTGCATGCAGCGCGACAAACGGAATATGCAGCGAACCGAAGCCGTGACCTTTATTACCGGGTGCCGACAGGAAGCGCGTTAAACCGGTAAAGTGCTCATCTTCCAGGTGCAGCGAGCGACGCATACTGTTATGCGAAACATGCACCAACGCCACGGTCAGACGCTGAGTGGCAAGCGCAACAGGTAACGATTCGAAATTCGCCGTCGGGAAGATCCCACCGCTGACTGCGCCATCTTTAACAAAATATTGCGCGACCTGACTGGAGTCCTGATACGCCTTGTCAGCATTCAGCACCGTTGCTGGGTTGTCATCGGAACTATTGATTTGTACGGTTATGACCTCTTCAGCATCATGCAAAGCGCGTACTGATTCAGCAATGGTATATACCGTAGTTCTGAACGATAACGGATCTTGCAATGCACGTTTGTCATCTTTATGCCATAAATATGAACCGTTTAACGCATCGCGAATCTCTTTTGCAGAGTCAGCCAACTGCGGGAAAGGACGCACGGCAATTGACTGCGGCAGTACCGGTGCGACGTTACCATTCAACGCTTCCAGACTCATAGCGAAAACCACCGGGCTGACATTCAGCAACTGACGTGCCGAACGAACTGCTTCGATAGCGTAGGCTGTCCCGACGCTGTTGTTCGACAAAATCGCCAGCATATCTTTACCCTGCGGCACCAGTGGCTTAAGTCCCACTTTCGCCAGCGCGTCACCACCGCTCATTTGCACGCCATTGACTCGGGCTTTCCATTCCCCCATCATCACCAGACCAACGTGCGAAGCGAGCATAATATCCGCTGCGCCGATGCTTCCCCGCGCCGGAATTAACGGTGTAACGCCGCGATTAATAAATTCAGCATACAGTTCGGCAATATAAGGCTGCGCGCCGGTTTGCCCATGCAGCATGGTATTTAAACGTAATACCATTGAAAGGCGTGCCAGATAATCCGGTAACATCGGACCAACGCCCGCAGAATGGGCGCGCAGCGCGGCAGCATTAAATTTTTTCGACGCATCAATCACCTCAGGCGTTAAATTTCCTTTGGCATCAAATATCGGCTGGTCTTTATTTAGCCCCACGCCTACGGTTAAACCATAAACGGGTGTTCCAGAATGCGCGGCGGTCATCACCAGATCATAACTTTTTTCCATTCTGTCCAGAGCTTTCGCCGCGATTTTGACGTCGTTATCACCTAACGCAATTGACCAGGCCTGGTCAATTGAAAGATGTTCGCCATCCAGAGTAATGGTTGATTTCGCCATCGCGATGGAGCAAACGCTCCAGAGCACAACGGTGACAGTGACTCTTCGTATCAAACCTTTCATTGTGTTTCCTTATCATGATGAGTTTAACAACGGGTTACTGCGACAACGTCTTAATTTGTTTGATCTGTTTTCCCCCGCCGGACAATACTGGTCACCAGGCGAGCGGCAACTTTCGCCGTCAAATTATCGCGGTCCAGTTCCGGGTTAAGTTCAGCAATATCCGCAGCAATCAACTTCTCGCTATTGGCGATTAAATTCACAATGGCTTCAGTAATATTTAACGGCACGCCTAACGGTGATGGCGCAGAAACGCCGGGTGCCTGATAACCAGGCAAGACATCGAGACAGATGGTTAAATAAATGGCGTCACACGCCTGAATATCTGTCGAGAGCGCATTAACGATCTGCTGCAAACCACGTTCAAATTGCAGAGATTCATCCAGCCAATAACGCACGCCAAATTCATCAGCCCGATCAAATAACGCCTGGGTATTTGCAAAACGACTTATTCCCAGCACGCGATAATTAAACGGTTTGCCATGCTGCGCGTTCCACTCTTGCATCTGACGAAACGGCGTACCTGAATTGGCTTTTTCCGCCATCCGTAAATCAAAATGCGCGTCAAGGTTCACAATCAGTAACCGCCGAATATCAGGACGCGACTGCATAATCCCCTGAAATGTTCCCCACGCCACTTCATGACCGCCACCCAGAACCACCGGTAAACTGCCGCGCGCAATGGCTGTAGATACGTTGGCCGCCAGACGATTTTGTGCGGATTCCAGCGCGTGGTCCTCGCTTTGTACATCGCCCATATCGAAAATAGCGCCTTCACAGAGCACCGGCATATTGCCCAACATGCTGCGCAACGCGCCCGGTCCGCCTGCTGTACCCGCTCGCCCACCATTACGTTGCACCCCGTCATCAACGGCAAAACCAATCAGCGTACAACCGCCGTGGCTTTGTTCACTAAACGGTTGCACATGCTGATGCCAGCGAGTGCTGATGCCGGTTTCCTGCGAGTCAACACGCCCACTCCACAGCAAAAATGTTTGCTTCATTACCAACTCCTTTTTCCGCCGACAATCAGCCCCTGGCAAGGCTGATGCCCAAACCAGTAAGCCAGTTCACGTGGATGGTTAAGATCCCAGACCGCCATATCCGCCCGTAATCCCGGTGCAAGTTCACCCCGATCAATAAGTCCAAGTGCCTTTGCCGCATGACGCGTAACGCCCTGAACGGCTTCCAGCGGCGTCATGCGAAACAGCGTACAGGCCATATTGATCATCAATGGCAATGACATATTGGGAGACGTTCCGGGGTTATGGTCCGTGGAGATAGCAATCGGCACGCCCGCTGCCCGCAAAGCAGCAATCGGCGGCAGATGGGTTTCGCGCAGGAAGTAATAAGCGCCGGGGAGCAGTACCGCCACCGTTCCAGCCATTTTCATGGCGGCGATCCCCGACTCGCTAAGGTATTCCAGATGATCGCAGGAGAGTGCAGAAAACGCCGCCGCCAGCGCCGCGCCTTGCTGGTCAGAAAGCTGTTCGGCATGCAGTTTTACAGGCAATCCATAGTGTTGCGCTTTACTGAAAACGCGCCGTACCTGGTCTGGGCTAAAGGCAATGTTTTCACAAAAAGCGTCAACCGCATCAATCAACCCCTGTTCATGTAAGACGCCCATCCAGTCGCAAAGCGCCGTAATGTAATCATCACTGCGCCCGGCAAACTCTGGCGGCAAGCTGTGCGCCCCAAGAAACGTAGACTGAATACGTAATCCTGTAGATTCCTGTAAGCGGCGGATAACGCGCAAACAGCGCGCTTCATCTTCCAGCGTCAAGCCATAACCAGATTTTATTTCCAGCGTACTGACGCCTTCACGCAACCAGTTTTGTAGTCGCTGCGCCGCCAGTTCAAACAGTTGTGTTTCGCTGGCCGCCCGCGTGGCATTGACGGTAGATAAGATCCCGCCGCCCGCTCTGGCGATATCTTCATAAGCCACGCCTTGCAGCCGCATCTCAAACTCATTCGCCCGCTGGCCGCCATACACCAGATGCGTATGGCAATCCACCAGACCGGGGGTCAGCAACTTACCCTGCAGGTCGTGTTCCTCTGTAATGTCCGCCATCAGTTCGCGAGGGATCTGCGTGGCCTTGCCAAGCCAGACAATAGTGTCGCCACGGCTGATTAATGCACCATTTTCAATCACTCCCCAATCGTTAGCGGAAAGCGTCGCCAGCGTGGTATTTCGCCAGAGCGTTAATGCACTCATAAGGATTTTTCCCCTCGTAGATAATAAAGCCACCAGCCCGCCAGCTCACCGACGGAGACTTTTTTCCGTGGTACGAAACGCCAGGGCTTGCCATCAGTCGCAACCAGCCATAACAACATATTTGCCGCGACAAACACCCTTTTCTCGCCGCTTATCCACTCCCCTTCACACAGCGTGAACAGGCCGGCTTGCGCAAGTGATGGCGGAAGCCAGTCAACGGCACTTTGCACCCGCAACATCCCCGTATCGCCTTCCCGCGCCATGACATTGAGATCGCGAACTGCACCGCCCATCAGCTGGCAATCTGGCCTGGCTTCTCCGGGAAAAATTAAGGCGGGATCGTGACGTTGCAGGTTGATTATCGAATCGGCAAACGTCAGCCTCACCCCTTCCCCATCGAGAATGGCGAGGCCACGTACCACGCCAGGCCACGCCGAAAAAGGACCGTCCTGGCTGACATTGGCCATACTGATGCGTAACCCCCAGTTTTCATCATCAGGCCAGGCATGCAGTTGTCGCGTAAAACCCCCGCCGTTGCGCCACGGTTGCAAGGGCTTATCCATTGCAGATATCAGCATTGGTTCCATTTTACGACTCGGGATAAATAGTCTGGGCAGGAACGCTGGTAGTACGTTTTGCCCACGGGTAATAAATAACGGCAGTCATTAACAAGCCGATAATCCAGGAAATATCCGCCCCGCCCATCAGTACAGAAATGGGTCCCTGATACAGTTTTTGATTCAGGAAGGGGATCTGCACCAGCACACCAATTCCGTAGCAAACCAACGCGGTTTTGTTATATGCGCCATAGCGTCCCTCCGGGGTATAAAGTGCTGGAATATCGGTTTTACCTTGTGAGATGAAGTAGTAGTCGATGAGATTGATGGCGCTCCACGGCACAAATACCGTCAACAGCAGCAGAACGAAGTTTTTGAAATTATTCAAAAAGTCTGCGCTTGCCGCCAGCGCGACGACCATCGACAACAGCACAAACCCTACAACGTAGGCAGCACGAACACGCTGTGAAACCTGGCTGCGATTGTTAAAGGCGCTGACGGTCGCCAGAATCGACATAAAGCCGCCGTAGGCATTCAAACAGTTAACCGTCAGTTTGCCGCAAACAATCACCGTATAAATCAGAATGGCAAACGTTGGCCCGGCTAAATCGCCCATAAAACCAACCTGATCTTTCAGGAAGTTAGCACCGCAAGCAGCAACAAGAACGCCAAAAGTCATGGCGCATTGCGCGCCAAGCGTGGTTCCCAGAAAGGTGGCAAAGAAGATTGATTTTGCTGGTGTATCAGAGGGTAAATAGCGGGAATAATCAGAGGCGTATGGTGCAAACGTTAATTGCCATCCGGCTGAGAGTGCAATCGTTAATAAGAACACCGATAAGCTAAATGGCTTTTGACCAAATGCCGCAGCCACGTCGTAGTGACCGCTAAGTTGAGTGGCAAGGTAAATAAACCCCAGAATACTTAATATCCCTGCAACACGGCCAACGACGTGAATAAGTTTATAACCGACCAATGCGATCATCGCGGTAAGCATGCCGAAAATAATAATTCCGGTCGATGCTGACTCAAAACCAAATATCCGGTTAATCGCCTGACCGGATAATACCGTTCCAGTTGCAGCAAACCCGAGATACATAATAATCACCATCAGTAACGGTAGCGCCGCTCCTTTGACGCCAAAGCGGATACGACTGGAGATCATCTGTGGTAATCCCAGCTTTGCCCCCTGTGACGAGTGCAATGCCATAACTGCGCCACCAATAATATTACCGATTAATAAACCAATTATTGCTGACATGGCTTCAGAGCCAAAAATAATCGCTAACGCGCCGTCCACCACGGCGGTAATTTGTAAGTTAGCACTTAGCCACAACGTAAACTGGCTGGAGGGCGCACCGTGGCGAGCGGACTCAGGAACGGCGTTAATCGTATTTGATTCTAATACTGGTTTTTTACTGCGGATAGGGCTGCTTGATTCCATGAAAAAGTCTCCTGCAAAATGAGAGGTCATTTTTTGAAACAGCAATAGAGGGTCGAGAGATATTTCTTTCGACGATGTAATGAATATTTTTGATAATTATTGTTATACAGGCGGATGACTTCCCGCCTGTATTAGCGCAAATATTAAATAACAGCGTTAATATTTAGCGAATCATCGGCAATTTCAGACCATAATTTTTGGCACATTCAATTGCCGCTTCATAACCCGCATCCGCGTGACGCATAACCCCGGAAGCACAGTCATTCACCAGCACACGCGCCAGACGTTTTTCGGCTTCTTCGCTACCATCGGCAACAATAACCATCCCGGCGTGTTGTGAATACCCCATCCCGACGCCGCCGCCATGATGCAGAGACACCCATGTTGCTCCACCAGCGGTATTGAGCAGACCATTGAGCAACGGCCAGTCAGAAACCGCGTCACTGCCATCGAGCATGCTTTCAGTTTCGCGGTTCGGGCTGGCGACAGAACCGGTATCAAGATGATCGCGACCAATCACAATCGGTGCTTTTAGTTCACCGTTGCGCACCATTTCGTTGAATGCCAGCCCCGCCAGGTGACGCTCACCAAGCCCCAGCCAGCAAATACGTGATGGAAGCCCCTGGAAGGCGATACGCTCACGCGCCATATCCAGCCAGCGATGGGTCAGTACGTTATTGGGGAATAGTTCTTTAATTTTGGCATCGGTTTTATAGATATCTTCCGGGTCACCAGACAGCGCCACCCAACGGAACGGGCCTTTGCCTTCACAAAACATGGGACGAATGTAAGCAGGAACGAAGCCCGGGAAATCGAAGGCATTTTGCAGACCTTCGTTGAAAGCCACCTGGCGGATGTTGTTACCATAATCGACAACCGGGATCCCCATCGCCTGGAAGTCCAGCATCCCCTGAACATGCGCCACGCAACTCTGTGCCGCTTCTTTTTGCAGTCTGGCGTGCTGTTGTGGATCCTGCTGTGCAGCACGCCATTGTTCTACGCTCCAGCCCATTGGCAGGTAACCATAGACCAGATCGTGAGCGGAGGTCTGGTCGGTCACCAGATCCGGTTTGATCGCTCCCTGATGCGCACGTTTCACCAGCTCAGGAACAATTTCCGCCGCATTGCCCAGCAGCGCGATAGAAACGGCTTCTTTGCGTTCGGTGTGGTATTTAATCAGCGCCAGTGCATCATCAAGATCTTTCGCTTGTTTATCGACATAACGGGTACGCAGACGGAAGTCGATGCTACTTTGCTGGCACTCGATATTTAATGAACAAGCCCCCGCCAGAGTCGCCGCCAGCGGTTGTGCACCGCCCATACCACCGAGCCCCGCGGTCAGGATCCATTTTCCACTTAGCGAATTGTTGTAGTGCTGGCGACCTGCTTCGACAAAAGTTTCGAACGTCCCCTGCACAATGCCCTGACTACCGATGTAGATCCACGAGCCAGCGGTCATCTGGCCGTACATGAACAGACCTTTGCGATCCAGTTCATTGAAGTGATCCCAGTTGGCCCATTGCGGCACCAGGTTAGAGTTGGCAATCAGCACGCGTGGCGCGTCAGTATGAGTTTTAAACACGCCCACGGGTTTACCGGACTGTACCAACAGCGACTCATCAGGCTCGAGATTTTTTAGTGATTCGAGGATCTGGTCGAAACATTCCCAGTTACGCGCCGCGCGGCCAATGCCACCGTATACCACCAGATGCTGTGGATTTTCGGCTACGTCGGGATCAAGGTTGTTCTGCAACATCCGATAGGCAGCTTCGATCTGCCAGTTTTTACAATGCAGTTGAGTTCCTTGTGGCGCATGGATAACGCGGCTGGTATCAATACGAGGGTCTGAAGGCTTACTCATGAATCTTCTCCTGTTACTGGATAAAATTAAATGCTGTCATCGCCCAGAAAAAAATGAGCGAAGGAATACAGAAACGGTTTATATAATCTCCGTTTATGATTTCGCATTATCAATTCATTTGGTGAATTTCATTTGTTCTGGAATATTCACCCTGAATGTAAATTCAAAAAAACTGCCAACGCTTTGTATGCGATTTCAATATGCTTAATTTAACTTTTGGAAAAAGTGATATTGTTGGCAAAATATTTTCTCATTTGAACATATGAATATGATGAGATTGCAAGATGTCTATAATTTAATTATCTAAGAAATGCGTTAATAACAACCAGACATTAGCATAACACCAGGTAACCCGACACCACGCAGTGCGCATAACACGATGATATTTAAAATAAGATCTTCATTATTTGTCATAAAAACATGTTGTATTATCATCAATAATTCATTTATTTCACTCCCGCTTTGATAATTAAAAAACGGCAAGCAATGGATAGTTACCGCCGTAAGAACAGGCGTAAAAATAAATTATAAAATATATACTCTGGTAATTATCATTTTTCATTTTTACAATCTGGCGTCGATAACTCACCTCCTTTATAACAACACTCCCCTTTATCAATCGGCATTTTTATCTTGTATTCATCGTCATTGCTGAATACACTACGCGCGTTTTCTTTCCCTTTTGCTGGCTGCTGACCGGAAAGACAAAATTACCCTCGCAATACAGGGGGTTGATTAACGTCTATATTTCAGGACAGCGTTATGCATCATCTTTCGAGGCTTGATAAAGCCTTTCTGCGCAAAGGGATCCAACTTTCCCGCGCCAACAATATTGTTTCATTATCTCGTCAATCAGGTGCCAGTGCCCGCGTACTGCTGCCGGACGAACTGCCGCTAGAAGAAAAAGCAGTGACACAACTGCTTGATTTTGCAGAAGTGAAGCTACCAGATCATCCAGGTTATGTACGCCAGACGTGCGCGACGCCAGATTTTCACCCCGGCAATGGCGTCCCCGTTGGCGCAGTGGTGGCCTCAACGCCGGATTTAATCATTCCCGCCGCCATCGGCACCGATATTTCTTGTGGCATGCGACTGCTGACGACTGGATTAACACTTGCGCAAGCCGAAGCGCATAAAGACGTCATCACTCAGCGGTTAACGCAAGTGTTACTGCAAAATGAGCGCGATGTTCCGTTATCTGCACGAGCGTTCACCGCGCTTTTTGATGGCGGACCGGCAAATTGTGTGTCGGCCTTGCCATCAGCGGGTCTCTGGACACGCACGAATATCCCCCGGATGGCGCAAGAAATTGACCGATGCATTGGGCTGAACGAGCATGACAGTCATTCGCGTTATGCCCCACCCGCCCTGCTGGCAACGGACCGCGCATTACTCCGCGATCCTTGTCTTGGTACGCCGGGTTCAGGTAATCATTTTATTGAACTTCAGGTGGTTGATAGCGTGGTCGATCGCCATGTGGCCTGGCAACAAGGGCTGAAAATGGGCGATATCGTGGTGATGATCCATAGCGGATCGCGAGATGTCGGATTTTACGTCGGACGACGCTGGATGGATCGCGCCCGTGCAGCCTGGCCCGCCGGGCATAAACATCCACAAAGCGGATTATATGCTCTGGGCGGTGAGCTGGCGGAGGAATACCTGCAGGCTATGGGAATGGCGGCGCGTTACGCGTGGTTAAATCGCGTGACCATTGCGGAAATGGTTCGCGTATGTTTTGCCGATTTATTCCATCAGGATGATTCACATCTGGTGGTGGATGTGCCGCATAACATCATCCTTCGCGAGCATGAAATGAATATTCATCGCAAAAATGCAACACCGGCACGCACGGGCGATCTGGCGTTAATCCCCGGTTCAATGGGCGATTATTCGTGGCTTGCGGTAGGTTGCGGCAACCCGGAGTGGCTGTGGTCATGCAGTCACGGAGCAGGACGCAGCCAGCGTCGGCAGACCATGCGCTCACGCGCGACTGAAGAGTCAACGTTGCCGTGGCAATGCGTCACATTGCGCGAAGAACGACGTCTTGAAGAAGCGCCAGCTGCTTATAAAGATATTGGTCCGGTTATCGAAGCCCAACAAGAAGCCGGATTAATTCAGCCAGCGGTCAGATTTCGACCGTGGTTAACATTTAAGGCATAAAAAAGGCCATCATACGATGGCCAACCATGTCGAAACCGACAGCCCTTCGCCATTCCTGTAGAGGGAAGCGGCGAGGGCTATTTCTTATTACAGATATTTATTTCAGAACAGTTTTCAGTGCTTCACCGATATCCGCCAGACTGCGAACGGTTTTCACGCCTGCGGCTTCCAGAGCAGCGAATTTCTCATCCGCAGTCCCTTTACCACCAGCGATGATGGCACCTGCGTGGCCCATACGTTTGCCTTTTGGCGCAGTCACACCAGCGATGTAACCCACAACTGGCTTGGTAACGTGCTCTTTGATGTACGCAGCTGCTTCTTCTTCAGCGCTACCGCCGATCTCACCGATCATCACGATCGCTTCGGTCTGCGGATCTTTTTCGAACATTTCGAGGATGTCGATAAAGTTAGAGCCAGGGATCGGGTCGCCGCCGATACCGACGCAGGTCGACTGACCGAAGCCGTAATCGGTGGTCTGTTTAACCGCTTCATAGGTCAGCGTACCGGAACGGGAAACGATACCCACTTTACCTGGTTTGTGAATGTGGCCCGGCTGGATACCGATTTTGCATTCACCCGGAGTGATTACGCCCGGGCAGTTCGGGCCGATCATGCGTACGCCTGCTTCGTCCAGTTTAACTTTCACGGTCAGCATATCCAGCGTCGGGATGCCTTCAGTGATGGTGATAATCAGTTTGATACCTGCATCAATAGCTTCCAGAATGGAGTCTTTGCAGAACGGAGCCGGTACGTAGATAACAGAAGCGGTAGCGCCAGTAGCAGCAACAGCTTCACGCACGGTGTTGAACACAGGCAGGCCAAGGTGGGTGGTGCCGCCTTTACCTGGAGTTACGCCACCAACCATTTTGGTACCGTATGCAATGGCTTGTTCAGAGTGGAAAGTCCCCTGGCTACCAGTAAAGCCCTGGCAGATAACCTTGGTGTTTTTATCAATTAAAATGGACATTATTTCCCCTCCACTGCGGCAACAACCTGCTGAGCTGCATCCGTCAGACCTTTTGCTGCAATAATATTCAGGCCGCTGTCAGCCAGTTTCTTCGCGCCGAGTTCGGCGTTGTTACCTTCCAGACGTACCACGACCGGTACGTTAACACCCACTTCCGCTACCGCGCCGATGATACCGTCAGCGATCAGGTCGCAACGAACGATACCGCCGAAGATGTTAACCAGAACGGCTTTCACTTTGTCGTCAGAGAGGATGATTTTGAATGCTTCGGTTACACGTTCTTTGGTTGCGCCGCCGCCAACGTCCAGGAAGTTAGCCGGTTCGCCGCCGTGCAGTTTAACGATGTCCATGGTGCCCATCGCCAGACCTGCGCCGTTAACCATACAACCGATGTTGCCGTCCAGCGCAACGTAGTTCAGTTCCCACTGTGCAGCTTGTGCTTCACGCGGATCTTCCTGCGACTGGTCACGCATTTCGCGCAGATCAGGTTGGCGGAACAGTGCGTTACCGTCAGCGCCCAGTTTGCCGTCGAGGCAAATCAGATCTCCCTGTTTAGTGATGACCAGCGGGTTGATTTCGATCAGCGCCAGATCGCGCTCCAGGAAAATGGTCGCCAGACCCATGAAGATTTTGGTGAACTGCTGAACCAGTTTACCTTCCAGACCCAGTTTAAACGCCAGCTCGCGTCCCTGATACGGCATCGGGCCAGTCAGCGGATCAAGCGCAACTTTGTGGATCAGGTGCGGAGTTTCTTCCGCCACTTTTTCGATTTCCACGCCGCCTTCGGTGGAGGCCATAAAGACCACGCGACGGGAACTACGGTCTACAACAGCACCAAGATACAGCTCTTTAGCGATATCGGTCGCCGCTTCAACCAGAATCTGGTTAACCGGTTGGCCATTGGCATCTGTTTGATACGTTACCAGACGCTTGCCCAGCCAGTTTTCTGCAAAAGCACGGATGTCTTCTTTGCTGTTTACAACTTTCACACCGCCCGCTTTACTGCGGCCACCAGCGTGAACCTGACATTTCACTACCCACGGACCGGCACCGATTTTTGAAGCGGCTTCTTCTGCTTCGCGCGGAGTAGTACAGGCATAACCCACCGGTGCTGGTAAGCCATAGCGGGCAAACAGTTGTTTTGCCTGATATTCATGTAAGTTCATGTGTTCTGTCCATCCTTCAGTAATCGTTATCTTTTAAACCGTAGACCGAATATTTCGTATCGCTTCCGGGCATTGTCGGATGCGGCGCAAGCGCCTTATCCGACCTACATCGGTAGTCCCCGTAGGCCTGATAAGACGCGTTAAGCGTCGCATCAGGCTTCAAATGCCGGAGAAGGCGATAATGTCTTATCCGGTCTACAGTGCAGGTGAAACTTAAACTACTACACGTCCAGCAGCAGACGCGTCGGATCTTCCAGCAACTCTTTGATCGTTACCAGGAAGCCCACGGATTCGCGACCATCGATCAGACGGTGATCGTAGGACAGCGCCAGGTACATCATCGGCAGGATCTCAACCTGACCATTCACTGCCATCGGACGATCTTTGATAGCGTGCATACCCAGAATTGCGCTCTGCGGCGGGTTGATGATAGGCGTAGACATCAGGGAACCGAACACACCACCGTTGGTGATGGTGAAGTTACCACCAGTCAGATCTTCAACCGTCAGCTTGCCGTCACGGCCTTTAATGGCCAGTTCTTTGATTTTCTTCTCGATGTCTGCCATGCCGAGGGTATCGACATCACGCAGTACCGGCGTCACCAGGCCGCGCGGCGTAGAAACCGCCATGCTGACGTCGAAATAGTTGTGGTAAACCACATCATCGCCGTCGATAGACGCGTTCACTTCCGGATAACGTTTCAGGGCTTCAACAACCGCTTTCACGTAGAAGGACATAAAGCCCAGACGGATACCGTGACGTTTTTCAAACGCTTCACCGTACTGCTTACGCAGATCCATAATCGGCTTCATGTTGACTTCGTTGAACGTGGTCAGCATGGCGGTGGAGTTTTTCGCTTCCAGCAGACGCTCTGCCACACGCTTACGCAGGCGAGTCATCGGGACACGTTTTTCGCTACGTGCTGCCAGTGCCGGTTGCGCCGCCGGGGCTGCTGCTGGTGCAGCGTCTTTCGCCGGCGCTTTCGCCAGATGTTTTTCCACATCTTCACGGGTCAGACGACCACCCACACCGGTGCCTTTAATGGCGCTGGCGTCGAGGTTGTGTTCAGCCAGCAGGCGACGGATCGCCGGGCTTAACGCATCGTTGTTTTGCTCTTCCAGAGACGCCTGCTGGCGTTGTGCCGGAGTCGATGCTTTCTCTTCAGATTTGGCGCTGGTTTCTTTACCAGCACTGTTGCCTTCACGCAGGCGACCGAGGATCTGACGAGACGTTACGGTTGTACCTTCATCTTCCAGAACCGCATCCAGAATGCCGTCTGCTGATGCCGGTACTTCCAGTACCACTTTGTCAGTTTCGATTTCTACCAGCACTTCATCACGTACGACTGCGTCGCCGGGTTTTTTATGCCAGGTTGCGACGGTGGCATCGGCTACGGATTCAGGCAGGTCAGGGACCAGAATATCTACGCTACTCATTGTGTATCCTTTATTTATTCGACGTTCAGCGCGTCATTAACCAGATCTTGTTGCTGTTTCTGGTGAACGGACATATACCCTACCGCCGGAGAGGCGGAGGCCGGGCGGCCTGCATAACGCAGAGAAGCCCCAAACGGAATCACTTCACGGAAATGATGCTGGCTGCAGTACCATGCGCCCTGGTTGAGCGGCTCTTCCTGGCACCAGACAAAATCCTTGACGTGAGCAAACTGCTGCAACACTTCCTGCATCGCTTTATGCGGGAACGGGTAGAGTTGCTCGATACGCACGATGGCGACATCGTGTTGATTGTTCTTACGACGTTGTTCCAACAGGTCGTAATAAACCTTACCAGAACACATCACCACGCGCTTCACGCCCTTCGGATCAAGCTCATCGATTTCACCGATGGCTGGCAGGAAGGTGCCGTTCGCCAGTTCTTCGAGGCTGGAAACCGCCAGCGGATGACGCAGCAGGGATTTCGGCGACATCACGACCAGCGGACGACGCATCCCGCGCAGTGCCTGACGACGCAGCATGTGGTAAACCTGTGCCGGGGTAGACGGTACGCAAACCTGCATGTTTTGCTCAGCACAAAGTTGCAGATAACGTTCCAGACGCGCAGAGGAGTGCTCCGGCCCCTGCCCTTCGTAACCGTGCGGCAGCAACATCACCAGACCACACATCCGGCCCCATTTCTGTTCGCCAGAGGAGATGAACTGGTCGATAACCACCTGTGCGCCGTTGGCGAAGTCACCGAACTGCGCTTCCCAGATGGTCAGAGTGCGTGGTTCTGCGGTGGCATAACCATATTCAAACGCCAGCACTGCTTCTTCAGACAGTACGGAGTCCCAGACACGAAACGCGCCCTGGCCGTTATGGATATGTTGCAGCGGCGTGTAAGTGGAACCGTTAGACTGGTTATGGATCACCGCGTGGCGGTGGAAGAAGGTACCGCGACCGGAGTCTTCACCCGACAGGCGAACCGGAATGCCTTCGTCAACCAGCGTGGCGTAAGCGAGGTTTTCCGCGCCGCCCCAGTCGAACAGTTTCTCACCGGCTGCCATCGCCTGGCGATCGCCATAAATCTTGGCAACGCGAGACTGCATTTCAACCGCTTCCGGCACCGTGCTGATGCGTTTAGCCAGTTCCTGCAGGCGCTTCATCTCAACTTTGTTCGGGTACTCTTCGTCCCATTCGTGGTTGAGGTACGGCGACCAGGTGAAAGAGTGCATGTTCATCGGACGCCACTCTGCTACCACGCAATCGCCAGCATCCAGCGCATCGCGGTACAGGTTAACCATCTCGGTGGCATCTTCCAGCGTCGCCACTTTTTCCTGCTCCAGCTTGTCAGCGTAGATTTTGCGCGGTGTCGGATGTTTTTTGATTTTCTGATACATCAGCGGCTGGGTTGCGCTCGGCTCGTCGGCTTCGTTGTGGCCGTGACGGCGGTAGCACACCAGGTCGATGAAGACATCACGTTTAAAGGTGTTACGGAAATCGAGCGCCAGACGGGTCACAAAGGCAACGGCTTCCGGATCGTCCGCGTTAACGTGGAAAATCGGTGCCTGAACCATCTTACCGATATCAGTACAGTACGGCGTTGAACGGGCATCCAGCGGGTTAGAGGTGGTGAAGCCAACCTGGTTGTTGATAACGATACGTACTGTACCGCCAACTTCATAACCACGCGCTTTCGACATGTTCAGGGTTTCCTGAACCACGCCCTGTCCGGTCACTGCGGCGTCACCGTGGATGGTGATTGGCAGCACTTTGTTGCTGCTCGGCTCATCAAGTCTGTCCAGACGGGCACGAACAGAACCGATAACGACCGGGCTTACAATCTCAAGGTGAGACGGGTTAAACGCCAGCGCCAGGTGCACCAGGCCGCCATCGGTCTGGAAGTCAGACGAGAAGCCCATGTGGTATTTCACGTCACCCGTGCCGAGGTGTTCTTTATGTTTACCGGCAAACTCGTCGAACAAGTCTTGCGGTTTTTTACCCAGCACGTTCACCAGCACGTTCAGACGACCACGGTGCGCCATCCCGAGAACCACTTCGCGGGTGCCGCTGTTGCCAGCGTGGCGGATCATCTCTTTAAGCATCGGGATTAACGCGTCACCGCCTTCCAGCGAGAAGCGTTTTGCGCCAGGGAATTTTGCGCCGAGGTAACGTTCAAGACCTTCAGCGGCGGTCAGTTCACTTAAGAAGCGTTTTTTCTCTTCGCTATTGAAAGTCGCGCGACCAGACTCGATACGCTGTTGGATCCAGCGTTTTTCTTCGGTGCTGGTAATGTGCATATACTCGGCGCCAATCGGGCCGCAGTAGGTTTGCTTGAGGGCTTCCAGCAGTTCGCCAAGTTTCATGGTTTCTTTGCCGCTGGCAAATGAACCGACGTTGAAGGTCTCCTGGAAGTCTGCTTCGGTCAGATCGTGGAAAGAAGGATCCAGATCGGCCACTTTATCTTGCTGCCACAGTCCCAGCGGATCGAGATTCGCATGCTGGTGACCACGGAAGCGGTATGCGTTAATGAGCTGCAGGACTTTAACCTGCTTCACATTGGTGTCAGGGTCGGAGATCGTTGAAGAGTAACGTGAAGCGTCTTTCGCCAGGCGGCGGAAATATTCACGCGTTTGAGAGTGGAATTGATCCGGTTTGACTCCCGTACCAGGTAACTGCTGGAACGTCGAACGCCAGTTAGCGTCAACCGAGTCAGGATCGGTTAAGAAGTCTTCATAGAGCTGTTCTATCCAGCTCTGGTTTGCGCCAGAGAGGTAAGAAGAGTCCAACCAGGCTTTCAAAGCGCTGTTCTGCATCGTGATCCCTTAAGCATCTTTTTTATGCTTACTTCGCCGTGGATACTACCACGCACATTTCACATCAGATGTGCGTGCCGGGGTTCACTTGTTGCGGACTTGTCGTGTTTTCTGCGTCCGCTAAGGAACCTTTAAAAACTGTCTTAGTGTCAGGGGCAGTTTTTAAAGATTTCCTGCATTTCTTTGTTACGCCTGATGCGCTGCGCTTATCAGGCCTACGGGTAATGACTTGTAGGCCGGATAAGGCGTTCACGCCGCATCCGGCTCTGGTTGCCTGATGCGACGCTTACGCGTCTTATCAGACCTACGGTTTATGCATTACGCTGCAATAACATCGACTTGATATGGCCGATGGCGCGCGTCGGGTTCAGCCCTTTCGGACATACACTGACGCAGTTCATGATGCTGTGACAGCGGAATACACTGAATGCATCACTCAAACCGTCGAGGCGCTCGTCAGTCTCGGTATCACGGCTATCGATCAGGAAACGATATGCCGCTAACAAGCCTGCCGGGCCGATAAACTTATCGGGATTCCACCAGAAAGACGGACAAGAGGTTGAACAACATGCGCAGAGAATACATTCATACAGCCCGTCGAGTTTTTCGCGCTGCTCTGGCATCTGTAAATGCTCGCGAGCTGGCGGATTTTGCCCATTATTCAACAGGTAAGGTTTGATTTTCTCATATTGCGCATAGAATTGTCCCATGTCTACCACCAAATCGCGGACAACCGGTAAACCAGGTAACGGGCGAATTACAATTTTCTTACCCGGCTGGTTGAGTGCCGAAATTGGGGTAATACAGGCCAGACCATTCTTACCGTTCATGTTCAGACCGTCGGAACCACATACCCCTTCACGGCAGGAGCGGCGGAACGACAGGCTGGGATCTTTCTCTTTCAACTGGATAAGCGCATCCAGCAGCATCATGTCGCGACCTTCATCCGCTTCCAGGGTGTAATCCTGCATACGCGGAGCATCATCAACATCCGGGTTATAGCGATAAATTGAAAACTCGAGTCTCATTTTCCTGTCTCCGCATTAGTAAGTACGAATCTTCGGCGGGAATGCCGGGCGCAGTTTCGGTTCCATGTTGACGCTTCGGCGCGTCATGGATTCCGACTCTGGCAGATACAGGGAGTGGCACAGCCAGTTTTCATCATCGCGATCCGGGAAGTCGAAGCGGCTATGCGCGCCACGGCTTTCGGTACGGAAGTTGGCAGAAACAGCCGTTGCATACGCCGTTTCCATCAGGTTATCCAGTTCCAGGCACTCAACGCGCTGGGTGTTGAACTCGCTGGAAGTGTCATCCAGGCGGGCATTTTTCAAACGCTCGCGGATAACTTTCAACTGCTCAAGACCTTTCGCCATCGCATCACCTTCACGGAAGACCGAGAAGTTATGCTGCATACATTCTTGCAGCGCTTTACGAATCGCCACCGGATCTTCACCGTTACGGTTGTTATTCCAGCGGTTCAGGCGATTGAGAGACGCTTCTACATCAGACTCGCTGGCATCGCGCAGTACGCCCTGCTCGGCAATAGACTCTTGCAGATGCAGACCCGCCGCACGACCAAATACCACCAGGTCCAGCAGCGAGTTGCCGCCCAGACGGTTGGCGCCGTGTACGGATACGCAGGCAATTTCACCTACCGCGAACAGCCCTGGGATCACCACATCTTCACCTTTCTCGTTCACGGTCAGCGCCTGACCGGTCACTTTAGTCGGAATACCGCCCATCATGTAGTGACAGGTTGGGATTACCGGAATCGGCTCTTTCACTGGATCAACGTGAGCGAAGGTGCGGGAGAGTTCAAGGATACCCGGCAGACGGGATTCAAGAACTTCTTTACCCAGGTGGTCGAGTTTCAGTTTTGCGTGTGGCCCCCACGGGCCATCACAGCCGCGACCTTCACGAATTTCGATCATGATGGAACGCGCCACCACGTCACGGCCCGCCAGGTCTTTGGCGTTCGGCGCATAACGCTCCATAAAGCGTTCGCCATGTTTGTTCAGCAGATAACCGCCTTCACCACGGCAACCTTCGGTGACCAGTACGCCCGCACCGGCAATACCGGTCGGGTGGAACTGCCACATTTCCATATCCTGTACCGGTACGCCTGCACGGATAGCCATGCCGACGCCGTCGCCAGTGTTAATGTGGGCGTTGGTGGTGGACTGATAAATACGCCCTGCCCCGCCAGTCGCCAGCACGGTAGCGCGAGCTTTAAAGTAAACCACTTCACCAGTTTCGATACACAGTGCGGTACAACCAACCACCGCGCCATCGGCGTTTTTCACCAGATCCAGCGCATACCATTCGGAGAAAATAGTGGTGTGGTTTTTCAGGTTCTGCTGATAAAGCGTGTGCAGCAATGCGTGACCAGTACGGTCGGCAGCCGCCGCAGTACGTGCCGCCTGCTCGCCGCCGAAGTTTTTCGACTGACCGCCAAACGGACGTTGATAGATACGACCATCATCAAGGCGCGAGAACGGCAGGCCCATATGTTCCAGTTCCAGAATCGCTTCCGGCCCGGTTTTACACATATATTCAATCGCGTCCTGGTCACCGATATAGTCCGACCCTTTTACGGTGTCGTACATATGCCATTCCCAGTTATCTTCATGGGTATTACCCAGCGCAACGGTAATACCGCCCTGCGCAGACACGGTATGGGAACGGGTCGGGAAAACTTTAGAGAGCAGCGCACAGGTCTGGCCGCTCTGGGAAATTTGTAGCGCCGCGCGCATACCTGCGCCTCCGGCACCAATCACAACTGCATCAAATTCTCTGACTGGCAATTTCATCACACACCCCACACCACAACGAATCCATAAATCACGTAAACCACCAGTGCAACGACAATCACCAGTTGCAGAATCAGGCGCAAGGCCAGCGGTTTAACGTAGTCGGTCAACACCTGCCACATGCCGATCCAGGCATGGATCAAAATGGAAAACAGTGCCAGCAGAGTGAAGACTTTAGTGAACGCAGAGGCAAAGAAACCAATCCAGACGTCATATGTCAGTTCGCCACTGATAGCAAAAAAACCGACCATATAAATGATGTAAAGCGTCAGGACGATAGCAGTAGCGCGAACGAGGATGAAATCATGTACGCCATTGCGTCCTAATGCGGAGGCGTTGCTTACCATACGAGGACTCCTGCAAGAATTGAAAGCACGACAGTAATGACAAAGGAGATTTTGGCAGAGCGTTTACCCGCTTCGAATGTTTCTTCCAGATAGCCAAAATCCATCATCATGTGGCGAATACCTACGACGACGTGATATGCCAGAGCGGTAAGGATGCCCCACATGATAAATTTCACGAAGAAGCTGCCCATAATGGCGGAAGCTTGCTCGAAACCTTCAGGGGAAGAGAGGCTGGTACCCAGAAGCCACAGCAGGATGCCCACTGCAACAAACGTAATCACACCGGAAACGCGATGAAGAATGGACGCTATCGCCGTGATGGGGAACCGGATGGTCTGTAGGTCCAGATTAACAGGTCTTTGTTTTTTCACATTTCTTATCATGAATAACGCCCACATGCTGTTCTTATTATTCCCTGGGGACTACGGGTACAGAGGATAACTTTCTGTTACCTGGAGACGTCGGGATTTCCTTCCTCCGGTCTGCTTGCGGGTCAGACAGCGTCCTTTCTATAACTGCGCGTCATGCAAAACACTGCTTCCAGATGCGAAAACGACACGTTACAACGCTGGGTGGCTCGGGATTGCAGGGTGTTCCGGAGACCTGGCGGCAGTATAGGCTGTTCACAAAATCATTACAATTAACCTACATATAGTTTGTCTGGTTTTATCCGGAACAGTGATCTGGGTCACGATAACAACATTTATTTAATTTTTAACCATCACATTTGACAATCATTCAACAAAGTTGTTACAAACATTACCAGGAAAAGCATATAATGCGTAAAAGTTATGGGGTCACTATTTCACCGAAGATTAACTTATGTAACAGTGTAGAAGTATTGACCAATCCATTCGAGACAGTTATTAGTGATAGACAGGTTTAATAATTCGGATTGCTAAGTGCTTGATTCGCCGTTTATTCGTCATCAATGAATTCTTTACCTGCAAGCGCCCAGAGCTCTGTACCCAGGTTTCCTCTCTTCCACAGAGCGGCGAGCCAAATAACAAACGGGTAAAGCCAGGTTGATGTGCGAAGGCAAATTTAAGTTCCGGCAGTCTTATGCAATAAGGCGCTAAGGAGACCTTAAATGGCTGATACAAAAGCAAAACTCACCCTCAATGGGAACACAGCTGTTGAACTGGATGTGCTGAAAGGCACGCTAGGTCAAGATGTTATCGATATCCGTACGCTTGGTTCAAAAGGCGTATTCACCTTTGACCCTGGTTTCACTTCAACAGCATCCTGCGAATCTAAAATTACTTTTATTGATGGTGATGAAGGTATTTTGCTGCATCGTGGCTTCCCGATCGATCAGCTGGCAACCGATTCTAACTACCTGGAAGTTTGCTACATCCTGTTGAATGGTGAAAAACCAACCCAGGAACAGTATGACGAATTCAAAACTACAGTGACTCGTCATACCATGATCCACGAACAGATCACCCGTCTCTTCCACGCTTTCCGTCGCGACTCGCATCCGATGGCGGTAATGTGCGGTATTACTGGTGCGCTGGCGGCGTTTTATCATGACTCTCTGGACGTCAATAACCCGCGCCATCGTGAAATCGCCGCGTTCCGCCTGTTGTCGAAAATGCCGACCATGGCAGCAATGTGCTACAAATATTCCATCGGGCAGCCGTTTGTTTACCCGCGTAATGACCTCTCCTACGCTGGAAACTTCCTGCACATGATGTTCTCCACGCCGTGCGAACCGTATGAAGTCAATCCGATTCTGGAACGTGCTATGGACCGCATTCTGATCCTGCACGCTGACCACGAACAAAACGCCTCTACTTCTACCGTACGTACCGCAGGTTCTTCAGGCGCAAACCCGTTTGCCTGTATCGCGGCAGGTATTGCTTCTCTGTGGGGACCAGCACACGGCGGCGCCAACGAAGCTGCACTGAAAATGCTGGAAGAAATCAGCTCGGTTAAACACATTCCGGAATTTGTTCGTCGTGCGAAAGACAAAAATGACTCTTTCCGTCTGATGGGCTTCGGTCACCGTGTGTACAAAAACTACGACCCGCGCGCGACTGTAATGCGTGAAACCTGCCATGAAGTGCTGAAAGAGCTTGGTACCAAAGATGACCTGCTGGAAGTGGCCATGGAGCTGGAAAACATCGCGCTGAACGACCCGTACTTTATCGAGAAGAAACTGTACCCGAACGTCGATTTCTACTCGGGTATCATCCTGAAAGCGATGGGTATTCCGTCTTCCATGTTCACGGTCATCTTTGCGATGGCACGTACCGTTGGCTGGATCGCTCACTGGAGTGAAATGCATAGTGACGGCATGAAGATTGCCCGTCCGCGTCAGCTTTACACTGGTTACGAAAAACGCGACTTTAAAAGCGACATCAAGCGTTAACCATTGATTGCATGACAGTAAATCCTTCTAACCCGTCTTTTCTATGGCGGGTTATTTTTATTTGCCTAAACACAAAAAATTGTAAAGATAAAATCCATTATCGGACCAACATAGATATTGTAAAAAAATAACACTGCTCATTTTGTGATCAGTCTGATGATTTTTTATTACACCCTCCAGATAGCAACATTTTTAACCTCATGAAAATGAGGGGAATCTCTAATAAACCTGCATCCTTTTCATTAAGCAATTAATTCACCGCATCAATTAATTGGCCTTGTGTTTAATACAGTTAACAATGTTTTTAAGTAAAACTAAAAACATTTGATATTCAAGTAAGTTATTCTGGTACCGCTATACTTTTTCTATTTCCTTAAAGGACTCCGTTATGTTTAAAGGACAAAAAACACTGGCGGCGCTGGCCGTATCTCTGTTAATTTCAGCCCCTGTTTATGCTGCAAATGAAGGCTCTGGTGAAATTCACTTTAAAGGTGAAGTTATTGAAGCGCCTTGTGAAATTAAGCAAGAAGACATTGATAAACAAGTAAATCTTGGTGAGGTGACCAAGACCCGCATCAACCAGGATCATCACAGTGCATTAACGCCTGTCGATATTCATTTAGTTAACTGTGACCTGCCAAATTCCGATAACGGTTCTGGTTCCGTAGTATCAAAAGTCTCGGTAACCTTTGACAGTTCGGCGAAAACCACGGGAGCCTCACCAATGCTCAGTAACACCAGCGCTGGTGAAGCCACTGGTGTTGGCGTGCGCTTAATGAACAAAGACCAGTCCAACATCACTCTGGGTTCAGAAAGTCCAGATATTGGGCTGGAACCAACAGCCACAGAACAAACACTAAACTTCTTCGCCTGGATGGAGCAGATTGATAACGGCACTCCCGTGACGGCGGGTGAAGTCACTGCCAACGCGACCTATGTGCTGGATTATAAATAATCACCGCGTCGTCATTGATTAATCTATACATATGACAGCGACGTATTACGGCGGCAAGTTAGCCGCCTTTCTTCAAATATTTATCAGGTATGGATGCCGTGAATATTTACCGAGTTTCTGTTTTATCCTGCCTGACAATGGCTATCCCCTCTGCATTGGCAGTGGAGTTTAACCTTAACGTCCTTGATAAATCGATGCGCGATAGCGTTGATATTTCTCTGCTCAATGAAAAAGGCGCTATCGTCCCCGGTGATTATTTTGTTAGCGTCGTTGTTAATAATATTCAAATCAGCAGTGGGCAATCTATTCACTGGCAAAAAGCCAACGACAAAACAATTCCCTGTATCAATGATTCCCTGTTGAGTAAATTTGGCCTTAAAGAAAAAATCCGCCAGACATTGCCGCAGGTTAATCAGTGTTTTGATTTTAGCGGCCTGCCGGAAATCGTCTTTACGTTTGATCAGACCAACCAACAACTTAATATCACGATTCCACAAGCCTGGCTGGCATGGCATTCAGACAACTGGGCGCCGCCTGAAACATGGGATGCCGGAGTTTCGGGTATCTTGCTGGACTACAACCTGTTTGCCAGCACTTATCGTCCGCAGGAAGGAAGCAGTAATACCAATCTGAATGCTTACGGTACAACGGGTATTAACGCCGGAGCATGGCGTTTGCGTAGCGATTACCAGCTCAACCAGTCCGACAATGGTGATGTGCATAATCAATCCGGGGCCATTTCCCGAACCTATCTGTTTCGCCCGCTACCACAACAAGGCTCCAGATTAACGCTTGGCGAAACCGATCTCAGCTCCAATATTTTTGACGGTTTTTCGTATACCGGTGCCTCCCTGACCAGCGATGACCGAATGCTTCCCTGGGAATTACGCGGATACGCACCGCAAATTAGCGGTGTGGCGCAAACTAACGCTACCGTCACCATAAGCCATACCGGACGCGTCATTTATCAGAAAAAAGTCCCGCCTGGCCCGTTTATCATTGATGACCTGAATCAGTCAGTTCAAGGCACACTGGATGTCAAAGTGACGGAGGAAGATGGTCGGGTTAATAATTTCCAGGTATCCGCAGCATCAACGCCTTTTCTGACCCGCCAGGGGCAGGTGCGTTATAAACTTGCAGCGGGTCGTCCGCGTCCTTCGTTGTCTCATCATACTGAAAACGAAACGTTTTTAAGTAATGAAGCTTCCTGGGGGGTGCTCTCCAATACTTCACTGTATGGCGGGTTGATTCTCGCCGGGGACGATTATCATTCTGGCGCGCTGGGTATAGGGCAAAATATGCTGTGGCTGGGGGCGCTCTCCTTCGACGTCACCTGGGCTAAAAGTCGTTTTGATAATCAACCGGACGAGAAAGGTTACAGTTATCGCTTCAACTACAGTAAACGGATAGATGCCACCGACAGTCTTCTTTCGATAGCGGCATATCGTTTCTCCGACCGCCATTTCCATAGCTACGCCAATTATATTGATCATAAATACAATGACGCTGATGCTCAGGATGAAAAAAGGACAATCAGCCTTTCCGCCGGGCAACCCATTACACCGCTGAATCTCAACCTGTACGTCAACGTGTTGCGTCAAACCTGGTGGAATGCGGAGTCCTCCACAACCGCCAATATTACCGCTGGCTTTAACGTTGATATCGGTGACTGGAAAGATATTTCCGTCTCAACCTCATTTAACACCACACATTACGAAGACAAAGCTCGTGATAACCAGATTTACCTGTCCATTTCATTGCCTATTGGTGACGGTGGCCGCATTGGTTATGACATGCAGGACAGTAAAAATAGTACCTCGCACCGCATGTCGTGGAACGATACCCTGGATGACCGTAACAGTTGGGGAATATCGACCGGCCTGCAATCTGACCGCCCTGACAATGGCGCACAGGTTAGCGGCAATTATCAGCATCTTAGTTCTGCGGGCGAGTGGGATCTGTCTGGCACGTACGCCGCTAATGATTACAGCTCTGCCAGCACCAGCTGGAGTGGCTCCTTTACTGCTACACGCTATGGCGCTGCGTTTCATCGCCGTAGCTCCACCAACGAACCTCGTCTTATGGTTAGTACAGACGGTGTAGCCGACATTCCGATTCAGGGTAATCTCGACTACACCAACCGCTTTGGCATTGCGGTCGTACCGTTTGTCTCCAGTTACCAACCCTCGACTGTCGCGGTCAATATGAACGACTTGCCCGACGGCGTCACGGTATCCGAAAACGTGGTCAAAGAAACCTGGACGGAAGGTGCGATCGGCTATAAAGCGCTGGCTTCACGTTCTGGAAAAGATGTCAACGTCATCATCCGCGACTCCAGCGGTCATTTCCCTCCACTCGGCGCCGATATCCGGCAAGAAGGAAGCGGAATCAGCATCGGAATGGTGGGGGAAGATGGCCACGCCTGGTTAAGTGGTGTGGGTGAAAGTCAGCGATTCACAATACTTTGGGGTGATAAACAGCGTTGTTTAATTCAGCTTCCTCAGCACCTGGAAGATATGAGTAAACGTCTGATTCTCCCCTGTCATTAATTAAGGAAAAGACAATGACAATTTTTAAAGGAATGCCCCTTATTCTGCTGATCGTGAGCTTATGCAGCCATGCTGCGTTACAGCCCGATCGCACTCGCATCGTGTTTAACGCCAAAGATAAAGCGACCAGCCTGCGGATAGAAAATCGCAGCGATAAACTTCCCTATCTCGCATACTCATGGATAGAAAATGACAAAGGGGATAAAAGCGATGATTTCCTCGTAGCCTTGCCGCCAATCCAACGTCTGGAAGCGAAAGCGACCTCGCAGGCGCGTATCGTCAAGCAATCTTCAACCAGCCAATTGCCGACCGATCGTGAGTCGCTGTTTTACTATAATCTGCGCGAGATCCCCCCCGCTCCGGAAAAAGCAACCGGTCATGCCATTCTTCAAGTTGCTATCCAGAGCCGTATAAAGTTGTTCTGGCGGCCCGCCGGATTACGCAAAAAATCGGGCGAGCATGTGGAATTACAGTTACAGGTCAGTCAGCAGAATAATCAGCTTACCCTGAAAAACCCGACCCCTTATTACCTGACCATCGCCTATCTTGGCCGCGATAAAAAAGGCATTCTGCCCGGCTTTAAAAGTACGCTCATAGCGCCTTTTACTTCGGCAATCGCCAGTACGGGTAACTATAACGGCAACCAGTTTTATCTTGGTTATATGGATGACTATGGCGCGTTGCGTATGACGACGCTCAACTGTCAGGGGCCATGCAAAATGCAGCGCGTGGTGGAGGATAAACAATGAGTATAAGCAAAGGACTGTTACTCATTGCCTGTTTGTTATTTCTGCCCTTAAAAAACGCGTTGGCGCTGGACTGTTATTTTGGCGCCTCAGGCGGCTCGGTGGAAAAAGCAGAAACGATTATGCCATTCGCCGTCCCGGCTAACGCCAAAACGGGAGATAAAATCTGGGAATCCGATGATATTAAAATCCCCGTCTATTGTGATAACAATACTAACGGTGATTTCGAAAGTGAGCACGTTTATGCATGGGTAAACCCCTACCCCGGTATGCAGGATCGCTACTATCAACTCGGTGTAACCTATAACGGCGCTGATTATGACGCCAGCCTCGGAAAAAGCCGTATCGATACTAACCAATGCATCGACAGTAAAAAAATTGACATGTATACGCCAGAGCAAATAATCGCAATGGGATGGCAAAATAAAATTTGCTCTGGTGATCCTGCAAATATCCGTAAATCGCGAACATTTATGGCGCGTATGCGACTTTACGTCAAACTACGCGAAATGCCGCCGCACGATTACCAAAGCACCCTTAGCGATTACACTATCGTACAATTTGATGGCGCTGGCAGCGTCAACGAAGATCCCTCGGCCAAAAACCTGAAATATCACATCTATGGGCTGGAAAATATTCGCGTTCTTGACTGCGGTGTCGACTTCGCCATTACCCCCGATAATCAGGTCATCGATTTTGGTAAATTTAACGTGCTGGATATTCGCCGTCACAATATGACAAAAACGTTCTCCATCAAAACGACCAAAACCCAAAATGGTGAATGCACCGATGGCTTCAAAGTCAGTTCTTCGTTTTATACCGAAGAAACATTGGTGGAAGGCGATCAGGCGCTGCTCGTGGGGAATGGATTGCGGCTACGTGTGCTGGATGAAAATTCTTCACCCTATACATTCAATAAATATTCTGAATACGCCGACTTTACCAGCGACATGCTGGTATACGAAAAAAACTTTACGGCAGAACTGTCATCTATAAGCGGCACGCCCATTGAGCCCGGCCCCTTTGATACCGTGGTGCTGTTCAAAATTAACTACAACTAAATTCTATTCACGCGGATAGAACGTTGTGTGTATCACTGTCGTTATATTGTTATCAACGTTCTGGCCTTCTGGTCAGAACGTTTTCTAACCAGCATATACTCTAAATTATTTTAAAAAACACCCCATCGGTTAACCATAGAAAGAAAATAGTGCAAAAGCCTATGGGTAAAATACCCCCGAAAAAAATCACGGGGGTCATACTCAATAAAAGGGTATTACATTTATTGTTTAAACCAGCAGCAAAGATATTATCGGAATATAGGTAATGACCAACAGAAGTAAAATCAGACTTATCAGTAGTGGCACCGCTTCTCGCATAAATTGTCCGACTGAAACCTGTACGGTATTACACACCAGCAGCATCACCGTTCCGACAGGCGGTGATAACGTTCCTAACGATAAGTTGAGGATCATGATGATGCCAAAATGCACCGGATCAATGCCAAAATGCGCCACCACAGGTTTGAGCAACGGCACTAATATCAGCAGGATGGCGCTGCCTTCAAGGAACATGCCAAGCACCAGCAGCAATAGATTAATAATCAATAAAAAGACGTATTTATTATCGGTCAGAGAGGTCACAAACTCCGCAACTGTTATACCGGCCCGCTCAAGGGAAAATATCCAGCCCAGCGCGGCACTCGCCATAATGATTAACATGACTGACGCCGTGGAACGCGCTGTCTCAGAGAGCGCAGTAAATACATGGCTAATTTTCAGTTCGCGATAAATGACAAAACCAATAAACATCACCAATAATACTGCTACGGCTCCGGCTTCCGTTGGCGTGAAGATATTTGCCCGAATGCCGCCGATAACCGCAACGATTAAAAACAGTGCTGGCCAGGCCTGCACCAGAGCCACCGACACTTCTTTCGGTTTTGGCCAGTGTTCGCTGGAAGGCTTTAAATCGCGACGAATAGCCACCAGCCAGACGGTGACAATCAACATCGCGGCGCACAGCAGTCCCGGAAGGATCCCGGCCATAAACATGGAACCGATGGAGACATCCGCCACCAGTCCGTAAAGGATCAGAGCAATACCCGGTGGGATAATAGGCGTGATCAGCGAGCCGCTGGCAGTTATCGCAGCGGCAAAGCCACGGGAATAACCTTTCTGTTCCATTTCCGGCACCATCATGCGCGACAACATCGCAGCATCCGCCAGGTTAGAAGCACTGACGCCGCCCATCATGGTACTCACCAGAATGTTAGCCCCGCCCAGGCCACCGCGCATTCTACCAACCAACACGTTGGCAATTTGCAAAATACGCGCGGCAATACCGGTATAGCTCATTAGCGTACCTAATAAGATAAAAAACGGAATAGCTAACAGCGAAGGAGTTTGCGTCGTGGCAATCAAACGCTGAATTGCCACCATTAACGGTACGTTTGAATAGCAAAGGAAGTAGGTCAGAATGCCGCAAAACATCGCCAGCCATACCGGCATATTAATAAATAAACAGATGAACATCAGCGGAATGATCATCAGCCAGTTATCCAGCCAACTTCCCGCCAGTAATTCACTCAATGCGGTCATTATTCACCTTCCTTGTTGGGTGTTTTCTTTATCAGGTGTAAGGCGGTAAAACAGGCAATGCCGATAGCGCCAACCGTGACTGCAATATCGATCCAGAACCAGGATATTTTTAATATTTGTGTTGTTTTAAACGCTGTCCCGGCAGCTAATTTCCATGCAGACCAGGCCATAACAACCAGCAAAATAATAGATATCAGAGAGACAAATAAGGTTAATACGCGTTGCCAGCGAGGTGTAAGTGCATCAGCTAAAAATGGAATCGATAAATGAGTATTATCTCTTTCAGCAACAACGGCACCGAACATCACCACCCAAACCATTAATAAACCGGAGATTTCTTCTGTCCATTGTAATGGCATATTAAATACGTAGCGCATGATTACCGCGCCAATGGTTATTATCACTAATAAAAAGAGCGTTAATACTGCGGCAACTTCAATTACTTTCCCTAAAAGACGCATACACACCTCTGCTCTTAACGGTCGGTGCCGAAACACCGACCTGTCCTTGTGCCATGAAGTTATTTCAGCTGTTGCTGAATAGTGTCATATAACCCCGGGGTCCATTCCGGGAATTGTTGGTACACTTTTAAGGCTTTTTCTTTGAAAGGAGCCACGTCAGGATAGATAATTTCTACGCCCTGCTCCTGCATGGTTTTCAACATTGCAGCGTCCTGCTCGGTGGTAATTTTCTGGCTATATAAACCAGCTTCATATGCTGTCTGGTGAATAATATCTAACTGCGCAGGTGTCAGGGTACTGAAAAATGCTTCGCCACCCAACCATAATGATGTATTGGTCAGATAGTTCACCATCGACAGATATTTCGCCTGCTCATGCAGTTTTTGCCCATAGAGAACAGAAACTGGGTTTTCCACGCCGTCGATCATCCCCTGCGTCAGCGCCGGATAAACGTCTCCCAGCGGCATCGGCGTTGGCGTTGCGCCCATTGCTTCAATGGCCTTAATCTGCATGACGTTATTCGGTACGCGAATCTTCATTCCTTTCAGGTCTTCCGGTGTACGAATTGGTTTTTTAGCAATGATCTGCCGGGTACCGTACAGATAGTTGCTCATGACAATATGCACACCTTTTTCCCGCAGCTTTTGTTCTTTCTGTTTAAACCAGTCGCTGGCATAAATCGCAAACAGTTTCTGCGGATCGTCGGTTAAATAAGGCCCAAATAATATTCCCAGGTCTGCATCATAGTCAGTTAAAAAACCAACATCACTGATGGTGATAATATTCATCCCCATCAACGCTTGCTCTGTAATATCTTGTTTAGAACCTAACTGTGAACTTGGGTAAAGCTCGAAAACAATATCTCCATTGCTTTTTTTCTTCACAAGATCTGCCCAGTACTTCACTACTGTATCCGCGGGTTCGCCAGGGTTACTTTCATAGGCGATTTTGATAGTTACCGGTGCGGCATTCAGCATCGGACTTAATATAGCGAAAAGAAATAAAAATGACGTCAGTAATTTCTTCATTATTATTACCTGTGAGAGCTTTATTGATTAACGGGGATCTGCCCGACAGACTGCGTTTTTGTTGTAATCAAATGCTTTATACGTTAAAACAAACTCCTGATGTTCCAGCCGTTCTGCGGCACAATGTTGACCGTTGGCGACATTTTCAATCACCTGCATAATATCGTCCGCAATGTCGTCGAGCGTTGCGCCTTCGCTAATAACTCGTCCGGCATTTACGTCCATATCGTCAGATAAATGCTCCCACGTCTGCGGGTTATTACACACTTTAATAATCGGTGCGATCACAGAACCAATAACCGAACCGCGCCCCGTGGTAAATAACACCATATGACAGCCAGAGGCGATAAGTTCCAGCGCTTCTGATGAGTCATTAATATTCGGATAACCAAAACGTGGCTCACCATCAGGCACAACGTCCATCAACCAAAGTCCGGGAAAAGGTGTTTGTTGTGTCGGTAAAATAACACCAGCAATATGCGCATCACCCGATTTGGTATATGCCCCGAGGGATTTTTCTTCCTGCGTGGTTAAGCCACCTTCGGCATTACCATTGGAAAAACTCCCCAGCCCCATCAAACTGTAATAACGCTCTGCTTTTGTCATTGCCGCTTCGATGGCATCACGTGCCTGCGGACTACCCGCTCGCGACATCATATGTTGCTCACAACCAAGCAACTCACCGCTTTCTTCAAAAATGCAGGTAGCCCCTTTCTCCAGCAACTGGTCAAAGGCACGCCCTACTGCCGGATTGCCCGTGATACCACTGGTGCCATCGGAACCACCGCAGATAGTGCCAACCACCAGGTCGCTCCAGTTCAGAGTACAACGCGGTGTATCCGCAAGCTGTTCCAGCATTTCAGCGACCAACTGCTTACCCTGAGTAATGGTGTTGGTCGTACCTTTATTTTCCTGAATCACCAGCGTATGACACGGTCGCCCGCTTTCGCGAACTTCTTGCTCCAGCCGACGGCGATCGAAATTCTCGCATCCCAGCGAAATAATCAGTACGCCGCCAACGTTGCTATGCGTCGCCAGATTTTTCACCAGCCGATAGCCGTAATCGCTGGGATAACAACCTGAAAAACCAAAATACTGCACATCGTGACAAGGAAATCCCTCGGCAATCTTTTTAGCGACGTGGCTGGCACACTCCACCATAAAGATTACCTGCACAGTATTACGAATACCCGGTCGGCCATTTTGCCGTACATAACCTTCCATTATGCTTTTTCCTCTGGCTGATAGCCGGCATCATCATGATGAAAAATGGCGATGGCATTGCTGGCAAGATTATGGGAATGCACATGTTCACCCATGGCAATATCACGAGTGGCATGTCCGATAATGGCGCCATATTTCAGAATCGAATCACCATTGTTCAGCGCTTCGCAGGCCAGTTTGTGACCCAGGGTAACGGAACTACAGGCCACCATTTCCCCCCCATCCCACCAGACAACATCGCCACTGGCGATGTCATTCAGCGCGACCACGCAGTTATCTCTGGCATGAAGCTTTAACGCACGTTTGCGCATAATTCCTCCGTACATCAGAAGCCGATTAATGCACCGCCATCGACCACCAGCACCTGACCACTGACAAATGCCGCTGCGTCTGAAGCCAGGTAAACCGCTGCCCAACCGATATCTTCCGGCTTACCGAATTTTTTCATCGGTGTACGACCAAGGATTTTGTTACGGCGTTCGTCATCACCCTCAATGGCCTTACGCAGCATCGGCGTATCAATCCAGCCAGGCGCAATACCATTGACGCGAATCCCGTGTCCGGCAAGCTCCGTGGTCATACCGCGAATCATGCCGAGATAGGCTGACTTCGCAGCGCTGTAGCCAGTAACCAGAGGCTGCCCAAGAAATGAGGTCATAGAGGCGGTAAACAGCACACAACCTTGACCGCGTTGTTTCATATGCGGCACAAGGGCTTTGGTTAACGCAAATGCACCGACCACGTGAACGTCGAGCACTGACTCAAAATCACTGACGCTCATCTCTTCAATCGGTTTTTTACAGTGATTGCCTGCGTTATTGACCAGGATATCGATAGCCCCGTGTTCGCTAATAAGCGCATCAACTTTTTCCTGCGCGGCTGCGGTATCGCCGACATCCATTTGTATCCAACTGGCCTGCGAACCTAATGTTCCAGCGGTAGCTTGTGCCAGCTCGCTGTTCAGGTCAGCAATAATGACCTTCGCCCCGCTGACTATCATGCATTTGGCCATTGCCAGCCCCAATCCACTGGCCGCCCCTGTAATCAGCGCGGTTTTGTTATGTAAAGAAAAAGCATTCATGGTGTCGCTCCTTAAAGGTCAATGAGGATTTTGGTATACGCGCCGGGATCACTTGCCCAGTCGCTAAAAGCGTGATCGGCCTGTTCCAGCGGGTAGTGAGCACTCACCAGATTGCTGACCGGATAACGCCCGGACTCCATCAACGCCAGCACGGCACGAAAATCCGCCACGGTGGCATTGCGCGAACCACGGATATCCAGTTCTTTCATCAGGAACTGCGCACTCTGATAACTCACTGGTTGTTTGGCGTAACCGACATAAACCACACGACCGCTAAACGCCACCAGCCCTGTAGCCTGTTCAATGGTTTGTTGATTACCCACCGCTTCAATCACCACTTCCGGGCCGCGACCGTCATTTAACAGCGCCAGTTCTGCCGCCACGTCACATTGCTGCGAATTAAGAAAACGTTGCGCGCCGCACTCCTGGGCAATGTTCTGCTTGCGATCATCAATATCGATAGCAATTACGCGCGCGCCCATTGCAGATGCAGCGGCTATAGCGCCGAGGCCAATCACCCCACAACCAATAACAGCGACCCATTCACCGACATTAATTTACGCACGTCTGGCTGCATGTAGTCCCACCGCCAACGGTTCTACCAGCGCTAACTCATCAACACTTAAGGCATTACAAACAATGACCTTATGTGCAGGCATCGTCAGTTGTTGCGCCATCCCACCCTGACGCTGTACACCGAGAGTCTGGTTGTTCTTACAGGCGTTAGGACGACCGCTCAGACAGGAGCTGCACACGCCACACTCAGTGCACGGCAGTACGACCACCCGGTCACCAGGCTTGATCGCCCCCGCCATATCGCCAGTTGCCAGCACCGTGCCGCCAATTTCATGCCCCGGAATACAGGGATAATTAACCAGCGGATTCAGCCCCCGCCAGGTATTGAGGTCAGAGCCACACAGCCCAACACGCTCAACATTGATAAGCACTTCTCCTTTCCCGCAGACCGGTTCGGGGATATCAACAAATCGCGCCTGACTTCCCTGCTCAATGGTTAATGCCTTCATTCGTTGCTCTCCTTACATTACGCCGAAGGTTTCAAAGGCCTGTACCGTGCTCATGCCATCACTGATGGCTTTGCGCACTTCACTTTCAGTTGCCACTTTTTCCAGCGCCTGGCTAATAACTTCTTTCTCAACAACCTGGGGAATAATCAGTAATCCGTCACGATCGCCAAACACGATATCGCCCGGATTCACCCGCACACCGTGAAATTCGATGGGTACGCCGAAATCGATAACTTTGCCGCGCGGACCTTGATCCTGTGCGTAAGTGCCATGGCAAAAGGTGGGAAATTTCAATTCAAGAATTTCAGCAGAGTCACGGGCGTAACCATCAAGTACCGCACCTGCTGCTTTCAGATGCATGGCACGGGTAGACATCAACCCGCCCCATAACGCATAGCGCAGAGAGCTGCCCGTAGTGATGTAAACATCATTCTCTTTGAGGGCATCCAGCGCTTCAAACATGATGCCAAACGGTTTTTCGCCGATCGCCGTCTTACCCGACGTCGATTTGGTTTCGTAAACGTCGGACTCCAGCACCGGCATTGCCCGGCCTGCCACCACCATATTCACCTCCAGCGGCTTGATTGCCGGAGAAACAAACTGGTGCATATAGCCCAGCGTGTCGAGAATATCGCCAACCACGGCGGTAAATAGCCGGGTTTTCATCAACGCAAAAAGTTCGTTATCACTCTTCCACATCATATTTACCTATAAGCCTGTTTAACAGGTTTATAGGGTAAGGAGAAAAAGCGCACAATACTGCGATGGGCGTCACGAAAAAATTGGGGATTTACTATTTCTTCGCCACGCTTTGACGCAATATGTCTTTGATTCGCACTGTATGGCGGGCGCACAGGCGCAGTAGTCTATTGATAATCAAGGGTTCTGGAGGAAAATATGAAGGATACAGTCCCGGTATTCTGGATTTTACCGACCAGGAAAAAGTACAACAGGAGTAAAAATGAGTGAGAGTGCGTTATTGACCAGCGTAACGTTATCGTCACAGGTCAAAAATCATATTCTTAATCTGATCGCCGAACAAAAATTGACACCGGGGATGCCAGTTCCCAGTGAAGTTCAGTTGATTCAGAAATTGGGCGTCAGTCGGGGTATTGTGCGTGAGGCCTATCGTTCACTTGCCGCCCTGGGGATTCTGGAAACGCACAGCGGTAAAGTGCCACGAATCAAAAAATTTGATGATGAAGTGCTGCGCGTGGTGTTTGGATTTGCCCTGGCGACCGAACAAGTGACAACAGAGCAAATTCTTCAAGTACGCCGCTGGCTGGAGTTGGGCGTTGTGGAAGCGGCTGCCCGTAATGGCGAAGAGGAAGATTTAGCTAACCTACGGGCTGAAATGGCAAAAATCCGCGAACAGTTCGATGATGTTGAAAGCTTTATCACCCATGATATCCGCTTCCATCAGTTACTCGCCGTTGCCTCAAAAAATCCGCTTTTTATGATGTTATTGCAGGCATTACATCAGCAGTTGCGGCAATCCATCCAGGAGGGGTTAAACGCCCAAAGCGATCAAAAAGAGTATGGCAATCACATCATCACACTACACCAGAAAATCTGCGACGCGGTGTGTGCCAGAGATGTCGAAACGGCGACTCAAGCCATGAAATCACACTTCGACAGCCCGGTCAGTGCACTGATCAATAATTCCTCGCCTTGACATCCTCCACGCCCTGCATGACGAGGATCCCTGCTACGTTCAGCCTGTCGCCTGAATCATTTCGGTGGGTTCCTGCTTCAACGGGCGGCCTGACTGCACCATCCCTCCATAGGCAAGAACGGCGCGCCCCGCCGCTAAAATGTTACGAGCGCCGTTTACATCGGCGTTCGCTGTATATCCACATACCTGGCATCTGAATTTACTTTGTGACAGGCGATTTTCTTTCGCTGTATGACCACAGCACGCGCAACGCTGGCTTGTGTACGCTGGCGGAACCGCAAGCACCTGACCGCCACGCCAGAGCTTTTTGTACTCAATCTGGCGGCGCATTTCATACCAGCCCTGATCCAGTATCGAACGGTTTAAACCTGATTTTGCCCGGACATTGCGCCCCGGCTGGCTGACCGTACCCGCTGCTGACTTTGACATGTTGCTGACCTTCAAATCCTCAATGACTATCATTGCGTGTTTTTTGCTGATTGTCGTTGTGACTTTGTGAAGGTAGTCCCTGCGGATATTTGCGATACGGGAATGCAGACACTGTATTTTGCGTTTCTGCTTCTGCCAGTTGTTGCTGAATTTGACCTTGCGGCTTAACTGTCGCTGAAGTCTCGCCAGCTTTTTCTGGTTTTTCTGAAAACTGTTTACAGGCTCAAAGACTGTGCCATCTGACAGGGTGGCAAGTTTAGCCACGCCAGCATCCAGTCCGACCATTGATACTGAAGGATGAACAGGAGTAGATACTTCACTTTCAGTCTGAATACTGATGTACCACTTACCGCAGGACTGGCTGACTGTGACATTTTTTACAACCCCCATGACCTGACGACTGTTCCGGTAGCGCATCCAGCCAAGTTTCGGCAGAAAAATACGGCTGTTTTCCTGATCGAGCTTAACGCCCTGTGGGTAGCGGAATGCATCATTCTGTCCCCGCTTTTAGAATCGGGGAAAAGCCGCACGCTTCTGGAAGAAATTTTTGTAGGCTCGCTCAAGGTCTTTCAGTGACTGTTGCAATGGCTGTGCTGGAGCATCTTTAAGCCATTGTGTTTCAGTGGCATTTTTCCACTCAACCAACCAGGAAGCCATTTTCGCGTAAGGGATGTATTTATTACCGGCCTCATGATTCTCATTCTGAAGCGCCAGAGCACGATTGAAAACGAAACGACACGCGCCCGCGAAGCGCCTCATTTCACGCTCCTGTTGACCACCGGGTCTTCACTGGAATTTAAATGCCTGTAGTCGTTTCACCGGTCAAATTATATTTTGGTCTATGAAAAAAGAAACCGATATCCGACGCGGAAGGCACTGTGTTTTCCTGATGCATGTTCATTTGGTCTTTGTCACCAAATACAGACGCCAGATTTTTGACTATGACGCGACAGGAAAACTACGCACTTACTTTTCAAATGTATGTGCTGATTTTGAAGCTGAACTGGTTGAAATGGATGGCGAACAAGATCACGTCCATTTGTTAATTAACTATCCACCCAAACTGGCGATATCCAGTCTGGTAAACAGCCTCAAAGGCGTATCGAGTAGGTTACTGCGACGAGATCGACCAGATATTGCAGTCAGGTATTACTACAAAGGCGTTTTGTGGAGTCCCGGCTATTTTGCCAGTAGCTGCGGAGGTGCGCCAATATCCGTCATCCACCAATACATTGAACAACAGCAAACACCTGGTTAGGTGGAAAACCGCGCCTTATATCCCCGCCCTGATTGAACTGCCCCCATAAACCTGGACAGTGATAATTAGTCCGTGGAGTGCCCCCAAGCCCGTA
>NZ_VATT01000038.1:0-241868 GCF_005781225.1 Escherichia sp. E4736
TGATTTTGTGATCCACTACAGATGGCAGGCCGTAAATCCAGCATGTGTTCCTGTTTCTAAACTCAGGCGATGAAGGCGTCTGTCATGTGCAACCCGCAAAATATGCCGTAAAATCAGATTTGCAACGCCACGACGTAAAAAGTCTGGCGCAGTACGCATTGATTTCAACTCGCCATGTTCATCATCCAGTAACTTCAGCGCGCCAATTCCGGCGAGTCGATCTCCTTCCCATGCTGACCAGAATGTCACTGCCGGATCACGTAGTTTTTGTACGTCCAAAGCATGGATGCTTTCTGGTGGAGATTGTTCCTGCATACCGGAAATATGGTAATTCACAAATGCTTGTACTGCAGGATGGGAGAGATCATCTGTTTTGACAGTGAACATGATTGTTTCTTGTTGGTTGTCTAATTACAACATACCAACAGGCGAAAACATTTTTGTCTAATAGATGTTTCTTATGACACAGTTCTGTTTGTAAAAAATGACCGCTCACCATTGTATGGAGCCATCGCTGGAAGAACGCTTCGCAGTAACTTGCTTTCAGAATGCCCATCGAGTGATGGGCGTGTATAGGGTATGACACACCGCGGGCTCTACGGTGAACGATGATGCTTGATAATTCACCCCGCCTGTTATCTGGTGCGCTCCAGGGCTTTCTTTGTCATCAACGAAAAATACATGGTCACAGGCATGAACATGAAGGCGTTAGTTAATCGCTATTTCAGAACCGTTCATTTAAAAATTTTTATTAATAACCAGTCACTGTCAGGGCTGAGCTGGCGAGAACAGCTAAATAAGTGGTTTGTTGTTCTCGATATCTTCAATATATAAAAGTGTATTATCGATAGAATAGTAACGCCGCTTATTATCACCAACGTCAGTAACCCACCGGAAAACGCCAGCCTTTGCAAGCGTTATACAATATTCCCGAAATGTTGACTGTCTTGAAATGTGAGTCCGGGCTGCTTTTTTGACTTGCTCAGGATCCTTGATGGCACTGACTTTTAATAGACTCCTGCTCCCTCTGATTAACAAAACATTGTCATCGTGCGTGACGATCCTGATGTTATCTGTGGCAAGATAGTAAATATAATGTGCAATACGATGACGTTTTAACTCAGCATAAAACCAGGAAAAGTTTAGCTCCGTTCTCACTTGCTCAAACATCTTTTGAAAATTAGCAACCTGATCCATCAGGGAAATAATCTCTCGTCAGTTGTGAGGGAGAGTAGTTTGCATGATCGGTGTTATTCCTTCAATCTGGTCCGATCACTTAATGCTGTGTCTGTGTGAATCAATAATAGTCCAACTGCGGTACGGAAAATAGACAACGGAGTATTCGTAGCAAGTGACTCCCGCTGCCTGAAACAGCGGAAGAAAAGATTACTTCTGAATTAAATAACGAATGGTCGGCCCGTCTTGCTGAATATCCAGTACCGTATAGCCGTGATTACGCGCATCCAGCGGAATATTGTTAATCGACTGTGGACAATCGCTGACTACTTCTAGGATCTCGCCTTTTTTTAACTGCGGCATCGCCTCAAGGGTTGCAACCGCCGGGTAAGGGCAGGGCTCGCCCACCATATCAAGACGGTAATCAGGAACGATATTTTTCATGCGATCTCCTTAGCTGTCTGCGGCGCCGCACGGCGGAAGAAGCGTTTTTCCCAACCGATAATCAACATCAGCGCAGCGAACAATAGTAAATATGTCACCAGCAGGCCGCCCATTGGACCAAAGGTTTTTAGCAGGTTGATTTTGTCCCAGTCGGTTGCCAGTGCTGGGGCGAAATCATCCCAGTAATACGCCAGAATCGTGGAGCCAATAACGTTGCCCAGACCGACCCACCAGTAATGTACCTGGCCTTCCACCGCGCGGTACATCCATCCCGTTTCGCAGCCGCCCGCCAGCACAATACCAAAACCAAACAGTAATCCACCAATTACCGCGTTCGGACCCGCCCACATGATTTTAGGTTCTACGCCTAACTGTACATAACTGAAAATCCCGATGGCACTAACCGCCATACCGAAAATGATCGCTTTCGCCATGTGGGTTCGTCCGGTGATCCACATGTCGCGGAACGCCGAAGTAAAGCAGATTTGTGCACGTTCTATCAGCAAGCCAAAGCCGACACCAAACAGCATCGCCAGCCCCAGCTTTGGTTGGTTCATCGCCGTCAGCAGCGCCCAGCCAAGCATGCCGAAAAAGACCAGCATCCCGAGACGAAAACGGCGCCGCGCCTGATCTGGTTTCTGCGTCAACGGTGAGGCGGCAGAGACTTTCTGCATTTTCACGGGGATACGAAAGACAGGCAGCAGGGTAAAGCGCGCGCCAAACCATGAGCCGATGGCGGTAGCGATGGCAAAGAACCAGGCGTGCAGCGAGAACTGAGGAATGCCGGTAAAGAACGCCGCCAGGTTACAGCCCATCGCCAGACGTGCACCAAAACCAGCAATAATCCCGCCAATAATGGCCTGCATAATGCGGATACGGCTACGCGGCATGCGCAGTTTGACGTTGTGGGCCCATAATGCCGCGGCAAAACAGCCGCCGAACATACCGAGAATCATCATCCCGTCAATGCGGGTTAATGGTGATCCTTCCAGATGGATAATTTTAAAATAGCCCCACTCTTCAGCATGGACGCCAAACAGTTGCAGGAGCTGACCGCCCCAGCGGGTAAATTCACCCGTAACTGCCCAAAAAGTGCCGGTAATGCCAAAATAGTAAGTGGAGAGAATGCCCGCCGCGATGACCGCAGGGATTGGCGCCCAGAATTTAATCAACCAGGCTTGTTTGAATTGCTGCCATGACATGTATGTAGCCTCTGAACTCAGAAGGTTTAAACAAGAGTCGCGAATCATACATCAGGAGAATTTATTTGCGTGGCAATAATTCGCAAAAATAATAGTTAGATCAAATTTCTCTTTGGGCCTGGAAAGGCTGGCAGCGTCAGGGCTTTAATGCCACAATCCACTTTTCTTCTCATGCAGGATGAATGATGAAAAAACTCGCAATTGCAGGCGCACTCATGTTGTTGGCGGGCTGTGCCGAAGTCGAAAACTATAATAATGTTGTAAAAACCCCTGCGCCAGACTGGTTGGCAGGGTACTGGCAGACCAAAGGGCCGCAACGTGCGCTGGTCAGCCCGGAAGCGATTGGTAGCCTGATTGTCACTAAAGAGGGTGATACCCTGGATTGCCGTCAATGGCAGCGAGTGATTGCGTTACCGGGTAAGCTGACGCTGATGTCTGATTCTCTCACTAACGTTACTGTGAAACGTGAGCTGTACGAGATTGAGCGTGACGGTAACACTATTGAGTATGATGGCATGACGATGGAACGTGTGGCGCGTCCGACGGCAGAGTGTGCCGCCGCGCTGGAAAAAGCGCCGTTACCGACGCCGCTGCCGTAATGAAATCCCCCTGGCGTTGGGGGATTTTCATGTCAAAAAAAGTGCCCGATACGCAAGCTTATCGGGCCTGGAACTGTAACGGCGCCGCAATAACGATGCGTGTATTGTCAGCGATCGGTTTTAAATCACCTCTTCGATAACCCAAACGCTGACGCTGCCGCCGTTGCAAAAGAATGTCGCTTCGCCATTTTCATCGGTAACTATGCTCTCTTGTCGATTACCGAGGAAATCGCGCCAGGTTTTATTGCCATAGTTCTCCCCCAGATTAATCGTCTTTTCGCCATCCTCACCGTTCGACATAACCACAACGCAGCCAGGATATTCATCGGTGCCACTGCGACTAAAGGCAATACAGTTCGGATGATCGAAAAATAGCGTCTGTACACCGTGGGCAAAACGCTGGCGGGCGAGGATTAGCTCATCAAGTTGTTCGATTATTGGCATATCGATTGGATAGGTCTGTCCGTCACCGCCGACATCTTCGTAATGAGCCCCGTACAGATCAGGGTAAAACACCGAAGGCACGCCATTTTCCCGTAGCAATATAAGGGCATAAGCCAGCGGCTTAAACCACGGCTCCACTGGGGCTTCAAGGGCTTGTAACGGCTGGGTGTCGTGGTTGGTGACCAGCGTCACAGCGTGGAAAGGATCGACTTCAACCAATGTGCCGCTAAAAATTTCAGTCATATCATAATCACGCCCCATACGAGACGCTTCGTGGAATTTCATCTGCAGCGGTGCATCAAACAGCATGGTTTTACCTTCCACCTGATCAATATACGTTTGCAGTTTCTCGACCTCGCGCGACCAGTATTCCGCCACAATAAAGAGTGGTTTCGGCGCAACTTCTTGCACATGCTCGATCCACTCTTTATAGAACCACGCCGGAATATGTTTTACCGCGTCGAGACGAAAACCATCGCACTGAGTTTGTTCCATTACCCAGCGCGCCCAGTATTTGAGCTCTTCGGTAACGGCATGGTTACGAAAATCGATATTTTCGCCCATCAGATAATCGAAATTGCCTAATTCATCATCAACCTGATCATTCCAGCCTTCGCCAGTGTAATCGTTGACGATTTTAAAGATGCCATCTTCATGCGGGTTTTCGATATGGTCGATACCGCTAAAACATTTGAAGTCCCATATAAATTGTGAATATTTTCCGGCTCGTGCAGGGAAGGTGTAACGGGTCCAGCCTTCGCATTCGATAATTTCATCATCAATTTGCGTGCGACACTCTTCGTTAACTCGCTGAACGCGAATCGCTTCTTTTTCGTCGGCACCCATTTTGTGGTTCACCACCACATCCAGCAGTACGGCGATGTCGTTGCGTTTAAGCGCGTCGATGGCCGCCAGCAATTGCGCTTTATCACCATATTTCGTCGCGACAGTGCCTTTTTGATCAAACTCGCCTAAATCAAATAAATCATAGGAGTCGTAGCCGACAGAATATCCGCCCGATGCGCCTTTATAGGCAGGTGGCAGCCAGACCATATTGATACCAATATCATTTAAACCGTCGGCGCGCTCGGCAAGCTCGGGCCAGAGCTTGCCGCCTTCAGGGTAATACCAGTGAAAGCATTGCAACAGCGTGGGATTACGCATTCTTCGACTCCACATGAGGGGAACATTAGAAGCGTAGCCGTAATCAGGTTATTCGCGAGTAATCCAACTTTTATGCTTTGCCAAAATGCAGATGGGGAGAAAAATTGACGATATTCTCCTGCGGCGCCAGTACGTAGCCGCCCTGGTCGCCGTAAGCACTTAATACGGATTTTTGCATCGATGACTGACCAACCAGCTTCGCCAGCTCATCCATTCGCCCCTGCAATAACTGCTTAACGTTGCTTTCGTTGTCCAGGACGAGGCGTAGCATCGGTTTGAGTTGTTCCTGCATCATTGCAGAGGGTTCCATCTCTTCCGTCAGGTGCGCGATTTGTTGCACCGCATTCACATAATCCATTTCGCTGGCGATGAGTTCATCCCATCGTCCTTCTGTCGCCAGGCGTAACATGAGCTGGCTTTTTTCGACAAGTTGCTGCCAGGCAAAATACAAGTGCGGTGCATGGTTCATCAGACAGGGTCCTGAATCAAAGAAGGGGAGAGTAAAGTCTCTTTCCAGGCATCGGCAATATTGCGCATCAACGTTTCCACTTCTTCTACTGCGGAGACATCGTTACGCAAATTCGCTTGCAGCAAACGCCTGACCATATAGCTATAGAGCGCAATTAAATTCTGGGTTAATTCATCCTGGCTTTCTTCTTCGAGGCTCACCTTCAGCCCATTCTCAATGATGTTGATAGCTTTCGATAAAGAAACGCCTTTACCTTCCAGGTTGTTGTCCTGCATAAACAGGCGTGCTCTTACCAGCGCACTCAACACGCCGTCAAATAGCATGGTAACCAGTTGCTGTGGACTGGCGCTCATCACGGCGCTCTCAACGCCAATTTGTGCATAGGCCTGCGTGCCTTTTGCGCTGTACATAGTCTCTCCTGAAGATTATTTCGAGCTGCTATTTGAGGTGTCGAATTGCTGTGTCAGATAGCTACTGGTGGAGTTAAGCGAGTTCATTAACACATCCAGTTGGGTGAACTGGGCTTTGTAGCGCGCCATTAATGTATCGATACGTTCACTGGCAGCGTTGTACTGATCCGTCAAATTGTTCAGCGTTTTGCTTACGCCATCTTTTGCAGCCTGGATTATCCCGGTGGAGGAGAGCCAACTGGTCAGGTTGCTGCTAATGCTGGTGGTTACGCCAGTGCTTTTACCGTCACCAATAAACATTTCACCTACGCCAGCGGCATCTTTC
Organism: Escherichia sp. E4736; assembly: GCF_005781225.1. Lineage (NCBI taxonomy): Bacteria > Pseudomonadati > Pseudomonadota > Gammaproteobacteria > Enterobacterales > Enterobacteriaceae > Escherichia > Escherichia sp. E4736. The sequence continues at coordinate 6,234 of NZ_VATT01000038.1, forward strand.
TTCAGGGCCGTTTGCAGCTTGTCAGTCGCTATTTCCAGCTTACCGGTACTGGCGTCGGTGGTGATACCGATCTGTGCCAATGTTTTATAGGCCGAACTGCTATGCGTATTGGCAAGCAGCGTTTTTAACTGGGTCTGGATGGTGCGCAGCGTGGAGTCACCGAGTAACGCGCCGTTGCTGGAGTCCTGACTCTCTGCCCCGGCATCGACTGCGGTGTATTTTGTTAAGCTGCTGAACGTATCCTGTAACGTGTTATAGGCATCCACCCACGCTTTAACCGCATTTTCAGCTTTGGAGGTGTCTTTGCTGATGGTGAGGGTCTGATTACCAGTGGTGACGTCATTCAGGTTGAGAGTGATATCTTCCAGCGCGTCACTGATAGTGTTGCTGCTGTTTTCAATCTCAACGTTATTAACCGTCAGTTTGGCGTTCTGCGCGGTGACGCTTTCAATCATGCCATTACTGCTATCACCCGACGTTCCGTTGTAACCCATAAAACTTTGCAGGGCGCTGTCGCCGCTGACGCTCAGTTTCATGGCGTTATCGCTACCGGTATCATTGGCGGTGATAGACAAACGATACTCGCCGTTACCCACATTGATGATACTGGCGCTGACGCCGGCTTTGGCGTTGTTAATTGCATCGCGGATGCCAGAGAGTGACGAGTTAGCCGCGCTGATATCAATCGTGACGGGATCTTTTCCACCGCCTTGCTGGATGGTCAGTACGCTATCGCTGGTGGCGATGGCGGCTTTGTTGTCTTTTTGGCTGTTTTGGGTCGTGAGCGTCTGTGCCTGTGCCAGTTGGCTGACACTAATGGTGTATTTTCCGGCAATTGCGCTGCCCGTGGTGGTGGCGCTAAAAGCTGAAGAACTGCTGGTGGTTGAGGTAGCGGTAAATAAGTCGGCTTTATTCAGTGCCGTGTTGGCGGTCTGAAAACTCTCCAGCGCGCTTTTCAGCGTCCCGTAGGCGCTCAGTTTCGCGGTGTACGAGCTTTGCTGTTTTGATATCGGCGTCAGGGTAGATTTTTCTGCCGCCTCAAGACTGTCGAGGATGCTGCTGAGATCCAGCCCCGACCCAACCCCGAGCGTTGAAATACTAGCCATATATATTCCTTAATCATGCGACATGTAGAACGAATACCGGGGTTATCGGCGCAAGCGGGGCAAAGTTTACGATTTATTTTTGGGCTTAATGACACGAACAGCAACGAGGAAGGGGAGTATTTCGACGGCTAGAAAAAAATTCTAAAGGTTGTGAGTGACCAGACGATAACAGGGTTGACGGCGACGAAGCCGAAGGGTGGAAGCCCAATACTTAAACCGTAGAGCTAAAAAACAGGAATAAAAATTATGGCACAAGTCATTAACACCAACAGCCTCTCGCTGATCACTCAGAACAACATCAACAAAAACCAGTCTGCGCTGTCGACTTCTATCGAACGCCTGTCTTCTGGCCTGCGTATCAACAGTGCGAAAGACGACGCCGCTGGTCAGGCGATTGCTAACCGTTTCACCTCTAACATTAAAGGGCTGACTCAGGCCGCGCGTAACGCCAATGACGGTATTTCTCTGGCGCAGACCGCAGAAGGCGCACTGTCTGAAATCAACAACAACTTGCAGCGTGTGCGTGAGTTGACCGTTCAGGCGACGACCGGGACTAACTCTGATTCTGACCTGTCTTCTATTCAGGACGAAATCAAATCCCGTCTCGATGAAATTGACCGTGTATCCGGTCAGACTCAGTTCAACGGCGTGAATGTGCTGGCGAAAGACGGTTCGATGAAGATTCAGGTTGGCGCGAATGATGGGCAGACCATCTCTATCGATTTGCAGAAAATTGATTCTTCAACGCTGGGTCTTAAAGGATTTGCCGTAGACGGTAATTCTTTAAATGTTGGCGACTCGATTACAAGTGTGCCTCAGGCTACAGGGGCTCCGAAAGATGTTACATTTGCAGGGACAACAGCTGCAACGTTAGGTATTGCGGATACTAATAATTTAAGCCTGCATAACATTCTTGATAAAGATGGGGCCGCTACAGGAAATTATGTTGTTAAATCTGGTAGTGATTATTATGCGGCAACGCTGAATCAGACTAGTGGTGTGGTGACAATTAACACATCTAATGTAACTTACACTACTGCTGATGGTGCCGGTGCGACTAAAAACGGTGTTGCAGTTAAAGTTGCCAATGATCCAGCAACGGGAAATGCAGCAGGTTTTGTGACAGTTGATGGTAAAAATTATAAAGCTGGTGATGATGGCACTGGTACAGATATTCTGGAAACCACAGATATTGATACTGCAATTGATATGTCAGCAGATACTGAATTTGCAGGTGCTTCGACCAACGATCCACTGGCGCTGCTGGACAAAGCGATTGCTTCTGTCGACAAATTCCGCTCCTCCCTCGGTGCCGTACAAAACCGTCTGGATTCTGCGGTCACTAACCTGAACAACACCACCACCAACCTGTCTGAAGCGCAGTCCCGTATTCAGGACGCCGACTATGCGACCGAAGTGTCCAACATGTCGAAAGCGCAGATCATCCAGCAGGCGGGTAACTCCGTGCTGTCTAAAGCTAACCAGGTGCCGCAGCAAGTTCTGTCTCTGCTGCAGGGTTAATCACCAAAACCTGACTAACCGATAGTGACAGCAAACGCCAAATTGCCTGATGCGCTACGCTTATCAGGCCTACGAGGTGAATCGCAATTAATTAAATTTGCATATTCGTCTGGGCTGGATAAGGCATTTACACCGCATCCGGCAAGATGAAGCGTACGTTGTCAGATCTCTTAACCCCGCGTCCGGCGGGGTTATTTTGCTCATTATTTACCGATCACTCTAAATAACCGCTTATTTCACCCATTAATCGTCCGATTAAAAAACCTGCAGAAACGGATAATTATGCCGATTACTTATATAACGCAGGGTTGTTTATCGTGAAATCACTCTATACCGCTGAAGGTGTAATGGATAAATACTCGCTGTGGCAGCGTTATATCCCGCTGGTGCGTCACGAAGCATTGCGCCTGCAGGTCCGACTGCCCGCGAGTGTAGAACTTGATGATCTCCTACAGGCGGGCGGCATTGGATTACTTAATGCCGTTGAACGTTATGACGCCCTGCAAGGAACGGCATTTACAACTTACGCAGTGCAGCGAATCCGTGGCGCTATGCTGGATGAACTTCGCAGCCGTGACTGGGTGCCACGAAGCGTGCGACGCAATGCGCGTGAAGTGGCGCAGGCAATGGGGCAACTGGAACAGGAACTTGGCCGTAACGCCACAGAAACTGAAGTGGCAGAACGTTTAGGGATCGAAATCGCCGATTATCGACAAATGTTGCTTGATACTAATAACAGCCAACTCTTTTCCTACGATGAGTGGCGTGAAGAGCACGGCGATAGTATTGAACTGGTAAGTGACGATCATCAGCGCGAAAACCCGTTACAAAAATTACTGGAAAGTAATTTGCGTCAACGGGTAATGGAAGCCATCGAAATGTTGCCGGAGCGTGAACAGTTAGTATTAACGCTCTATTACCAGGAAGAGCTTAATCTCAAAGAGATTGGCGCGGTGCTGGAAGTTGGTGAATCGCGGGTCAGTCAGTTACACAGTCAGGCCATTAAACGGTTACGCACCAAACTGGGTAAGTTATAACTTAAGTAAATGCCGCACATTAATTTTGAATACCAGGAGTTCTTAATAATGATGCAGCACCAGAAAAGGCGGCCATTGAGTCGCTATCTTAAAGACTTTAAACACAGTCAAACCCATTGCGCATTTTGCCGTAAACTACTTGATCGCATTACGCTGGTTCGCGACGGCAAAATAGTGAATAAAATCGAGATTTCCCGTCTCGATACACTGCTTGATGAAAATGGTTGGCAGGAAGAACAAAAATCATGGTCCGCGTTGTGTCGTTTTTGCGGCGATTTACACTGCAAAACGCAGAGTGATTTTTTTGATATTATCGGCTTCAAGCAGTTTCTCTTTGACCATACTGAAATGAGCCCCGGTACTGTGCGCGAGTATGTGGTACGTCTGCGTCGTTTGGGTAATTATTTAAGCGAGCAAGATATTTCCACCGACCTGCTGCAGGATGGTTTTCTTGATGAAAACCTGGCGCCATGGCTACCCACCACAAGCACCAATAATTACCGCATCGCATTACGTAAGTATCAGTGTTACCAGACGCAAACCCGCGGTGATCTTGCGCAGAATTCCCCCTGCATGTCAGCTTCTGATATATATTAAATAAGAATAAGATGTAGCAGACTTGTTTTTGTGTTTACAAACAATAGCTCTACACTGCAAACCAACAAAACAACATTCGGGGTGAATATGAAACTAGCACATCTGGGACATCAGGCGTTGATGGGCGTTATGGCCGTGGCGCTGGTTGCGGGTATGAGCGTGAAAAGTTTTGCCAACGAAGGCCTGCTCAATAAAGTAAAAGAGCGTGGCACATTGCTGGTGGGACTGGAAGGGACTTACCCGCCGTTCAGCTTTCAGGGCGATGACGGCAAGTTGACTGGTTTTGAAGTGGAATTTGCCCAACAACTGGCAAAACATCTGGGCGTTGATGCCGCATTAAAACCGACCAAATGGGACGGGATGCTGGCGTCACTGGATTCTAAACGCATCGATGTGGTGATTAACCAGGTCACCATTTCTGATGAACGCAAGAAAAAATACGATTTTTCTACCCCTTACACCATTTCCGGTATTCAGGCGCTGGTGAAAAAAGGTAATGAAGGCACAATAAAAACCGCAGACGACCTGAAAGGTAAAAAAGTTGGTGTTGGTTTAGGCACCAACTATGAAGAGTGGCTGCGTCAGAATGTTCAGGGTGTTGATGTGCGCACCTATGATGACGACCCGACCAAGTACCAGGATCTGCGCGTAGGCCGTATTGATGCCATCCTGGTTGACCGTCTGGCGGCGCTGGATTTGGTGAAGAAAACCAATGATACGCTGGCAGTAACTGGCGAAGCCTTCTCCCGCCAGGAGTCAGGTGTCGCGCTGCGTAAAGGTAACGAAGACTTGCTGAAAGCAGTTAACGATGCCATTGCAGAAATGCAAAAAGATGGAACCTTGCAAGCCCTTTCCGAAAAATGGTTTGGTGCTGATGTGAGCAAATAATCAACGTATTGACTGGTCCTGCTATAAGTTGACAGATTTCTGTCTGTAAAACGCCTGATGAACTTCATCGGGCGTTTTGTCTTTCAGTGCCAGGTGTGGCCGCTCATGGTTATAAATTGCCACGGATTTTTTACTATTATCCGGACCTGCAGGACGCGAGTTTTTCAGGATCTCGTTTATTCGTTCAGCCAGCGCATTCTGGTTGCAGTCATAACCAACGGTCATTGAGCAGGTTATCCCGTTTCTCTCATGCACTGACTGATAAAGCGCTGGCTACTCCACTACCCGGTTCAGAATGTATACTTCGCCCCCAGCATGGCAGAGGCGTCACTGTATCCCTCGTCACCGATCTGTACACCCACATTGCCCCACAGGTTCAGATGGTCATTAATCTGTCCCTCAACACCGGTTTTTACTTCTCCGATATTGCTGGCGCCGTCCTGATGTACCGTCACACCGTTCATGCGGGTGCCAAAATCACGGGTGTTGTGCAGCCAGTTCACCTCAACGAACGGACGGAACTCATGGGATTTGCCGTCATTCATTCTGTTGTGTTCCTTGATCCAGGTTTTCACGCCCAGAAGGGTATGGACGTTACCGTCACCAGTGCTTTCAACACGGGTACCATTGCGTTCATGGTGCTCATCAGCTTTTACGCCCATCCAGATAACCTGAGCCTGAGGCTGGACATACCATTCGTTCAGACTGCCATGGCTACCGATAAACTCACCGGTTTTCCAGACATAACCGGTTTCCAGTGAGGCTGTCAGACCTTTTGATTTCCAGGATTCCCCCGGTAGTCCGTCACCTTTCACATCGTTATCGAACCAACTGTACTGTGCCCAGCTATCCAGATAAGCCCCGCTATGTGTCTCATCATTAGCATACCAGGTGGCATACAGACCTGTGTTGTATCCTTTCACACTGCCTTTTGAACTGTATCCGGTACGTACAGAATCTGTATTGTTATGGTCATTACCGTAACCAGCCATAACCCCCAGATGCCAGCGGTCAGATCTGTTCCGGCTCCACTGGGCCAGGTCACCGCCCATCTGCAGGACGTAACGGTTACCCTGTGTTTTCAGTTGACCTGTACCGTCACGCCAGCGGTTGTGTCCCCCTTCATGGCGCATCCACATGCTGGTTTCTTTCTGCTCACCGGTAATCACATCGGTGTAATGCATTGGCCCCAGGCGTTCATGAAGACGGGTCACGAACAGAGTGTTTGCGGCAGCAATGTTCGCCGTGTAGGAGCCAGCTTCCGGGCGCAGGTCGTTGTCATGACCACCCGGAGCAGGTTCAGGGGCAGGGGGTTGCATTGCTTTCAGAGCGCGCAGCAGGAACGGAGTGTTTTTACCACTGGTCAGATACCAGTTATCACGGTTGCTTCCCTGACCACGTCCCAGCGTGTAGTCATAAGCCCCGGCGGCAATACGCCCGGCCTGAATAAATGCAGCACTGTCAGCATTTCCGTCGACATGAATCAACTCAATACCGTTCAGTGTCTGTGCTCCGGTACCACCTGCATTTATAACAACCACTCGGGTCTGACTGGAAGCATTGCCTTTAATAACCAGTTTGTCTGTTGCGGAGCTGTCATTCCCCAGAGCGGTGTTCATGAGCAGTAAGCCATTATTACCGGTATAGTTACCTCCGATCGTCAGTACATTACCCGGAGCATCGGCTCTCAGGTCAAGGGTACCGCTGTTGGTTACGTTCCCGGCGACACCACCAGAGCCGGAGAGTGTCCCCTGCTGAGCGATGGTGACCTGGCTGTTGGCAAGCATGACAGGTGCATCAGCCTTGCCCAGAATCAGTGTGCCGGCAGTGTTAACCAAGCCTGTTCCCAGTCCGTCAGTATTAAGCACTTTCACCATTGCCTTTTCTGCGATAGTGGTGGTGGCATTCAGGGCGCGGCTGGTACCAGTAATATCGAACACGCCACCGCTGATGTTCAGGGAGCCAGAGCCGATGAGGGTACCTGCAGACAGGCCTCCACCTGTGAGGGTCAGATTACCGCCATTAATGTTCAGTATGGAACCTGCTGCGCTGTTCAGTTTACCTGCGGTCTGGCTGTGACCGTTCATGTCCAGCATGGTGTCGTCTGCCAGGCGAATCTCGCTGGTCTGCCCCAGTGCACTGTTGCTGTTCATGCGGACATTGCCGCCGCGGATGTCTGTTACACCTGTGTAAGTGTTTTGGGAGGACAGAATCAGTGTTCCTTCGCCGGCTTTGGTCAGCGTTTTTCCATCCCAGCCATGAGATAACTGAACAGCATTGTTATCTGCAAGCCGTACCTTCAGCTCTAACACCGCGCCATATCTCAGGTCAAACGTGCCATATCCATTTCCTGAAGGGTCATTCCACTTCAGGGAAGAACTAACCTCTTTTACTGTCTGCCCGTTACCACTAAGTGATGTTAAAACATAGTCTTCAGCACCATCACTCAGTAGATTATTATGCTGATAAATATTATTTTCAGAGAGCCCTGTTATGCCGTCGGAGGTCGTCAACAAGCCGTACTCATTTTGCTTCCATATTGTCATGGCAGTATCAACATTAAGCACTGCACCGTTATTGAACTGGATATTGTTGGCAGTTAAATGACTGGAACCTGTACTCATATTCAGCGATGAATCTCTGTCAAATACCGAACTTCCGCTAAAGGTGACATCAGCTCCCGAAACGGAAATATGTGTACCTGTACCCGCACTCAGATTGCCTTTGATCTCAGAGCTGGCGGAGTCTTTATTTGTAATGGACAGAGAATTACCATCAGCATTATTTTCGACATTATTCAAAACAATATCACCTTGAATGACAGAACCAGCGAAGAGATTCAACGAGTTAGTTCCACCATTCAGAGATATTGCGGTATCACAATCTTGCCCTCTGTTACCAGATACTCCTCCGGAGAAGATAACGTTACTTTCACCTTCCTGTCCGCCACTCCCAGGCAATATCCTGCCATGATTATTTATCGTGATATTACTCCCGGAGATAGCAGTACCACCATTACCTCCGTTGCCACCATTACCTCCGGCACCAGTTTTATTATTTTCAAGGGAACGCCATCCATCGCCACCATCACCACCAGTGCCGCCATTTCCACCAATAATATTTCCATAATTATTTATTTCCATATTATTTCCAGATATGGCAATCCCCCCGGTGCCACCAATACCACCAGTACCACCAGTACCACCAGAACCAAGGGGCGCTGAGTCAGTGTAATCATATTCATCTGTACCACCTCTACCACCTTCACCACCAGTGCCCCCCTGTCCGCCAGTTATATCTCCCGTATTATTTATCTTAATATTATTACCATATATAGCAGACCCTCCAATACCACCACTACCACCGCTACTTCCATTAATATTCTGATCGGTAGTAAATTCGACACTACCTTCACCACCGCGAGCACCATCCCCCCCCTGGCCACCTGTAATGTGATTATTATTTGTTATCTCCATATTATTTCCGGATATTGCCGTGCCTCCATTCCCTCCTGTGCCGGCAGAAGACCCCCATACCGCCCACCAGGCACCACTACTACCTTGCCCGGCAGTGATGTTTCCGTTATTGCTTATTTGAAGATTATTGCCAGATATGGCAGTCCCACCAACAGCAGGAGTCCCAGTTAAACCACTGCTCTTATCGCCATAACCACTGGCTCCAGGCATTCCGCCATTGCCACCCGTAATGCTACCGTTGTTCGTAATGGTAAGATCATCTCCGGAAATAGCGGTACCCGCTTCACCTCCATCGCCCCCGCCATTACCATAACCTCCCCACCCCCCCTTACCACCGGAAATATCACCATAATTAACAAGAGTAAAATTATTTCCAGTAATAGCTGTGCCGCCCTGGCCTCCTGCAGAGCCCATCTTAGTAACATCATCATCACCAGCCCATCCGCCTTCACCGCCACTAATGCGAGCACCGCTGTTAATTGTCAGGATATTTTCATCCTGTAACGAACCAGGTACAACATTAACAATGAGAGCATCTTCACCGGCTTCCCCATCATCATTATTATCTGGTCTGTGATGCGAGGCATCAGCACCAATGATATTTTCAGATATTTCAGCAGGGTTTCCTTCAGAAAGAGTAACTTCCTTTTTAGCTCCCAAAGCAGGCTGAATGGCCAGAGTGGCAGATATAAGGCTGAATAGTAATGTTGTCTTCATTCCCTCTTGCGTTATGCCGAATGTTTTTCTGTTGTTTATATATACATTAAACATTTCTTTTTTATTAATTTTGATTTTCACAAAAGCTCCATTTTTTTGTTTAAGAATGGTGGGTTAAATGTTTTGACTGTGTAATGTCATTGGGAAGTAATATGCATCATCCAATCATCATACAAATGATCGATGCGAGCATTATTGCAAATAAACAGAGAAAATCCATCTCAAGCAATCAGGTTGATTTTTTTTGGCGAGTAATTTGAAATTGTAATGTTTTCTGGATGTTAGTTTGTTTATTGATTGGTGTAATTTTAGATAGTGAGTGTTTCTCTGCTTTTTTATAAGAAAAGTGCCTGAAAATACCGTCATGGAATATAATATTTTTATCCTAAAAACAGACATGAATATAAATAATAATTAATACAGAGATAATGATTACCATATTAATGAACGGGTATGGATAACCAGGCTTGATCAACCTAAGATGCCAGGAGAAGTTATCCCCATAACCAGGGGACATCAGATTTTACATAAGCAGCCTTTACACCGTTACGTTCCTGATGACCCATCGGACATTCAACAGCATCACGGGACCACAAATCTGATTCTATTAACACACTACCTGCTATCGCCCGGAATCCATGAGTACTACAGTTGCCATATGCTCAACGAAAGACCGAGAAAACTCCAGAGTACGAATCACTCACAGATCGGTTCAACCAGTGTGTTGCATCCCTCGGTTGAACTCACAGTCGGGAACGTGTCAACGCTATTCTGGACGGGGCATAATGACAAAAAAGGGCGCTTTAATCGGTGCATTTTTTATTTATACGTTTCCAGCGTGCATAATAACAAGATCACAACAACACACATCGGAGGCTTTTATGCCATTGCATAATTTAACTCGTTTTCCACGACTGGAGTTTATCGGCGCACCGACACCGCTCGAATATCTGCCACGTTTTTCTGATTATCTCGGTCGGGACATTTTCATCAAACGGGATGACGTCACCCCGTTGGCAATGGGCGGAAATAAGTCACGCAAACTGGAATTTCTCGCAGCAGACGCCTTGCGCGAAGGTGCTGACACACTGATTACCGCCGGAGCGATTCAGTCTAACCATGTGCGCCAGACTGCCGCAGTGGCCGCAAAACTTGGTCTGCATTGCGTGGCGCTGCTGGAAAATCCCATTGGTACTACCGCAGAAAACTATTTAACTAACGGCAACCGCTTGTTGCTGGATCTGTTCAATACTCAGATTGAAATGTGCGATGCGCTGACCGATCCTGATGCCCAACTGGAAGAGTTAGCGACTCGCGTCGAAGCGCAAGGCTTTCGCCCATACGTCATTCCGGTTGGCGGCTCCAATGCTTTAGGGGCGTTGGGCTATGTGGAGAGTGCGCTGGAAATCGCCCAGCAGTGTGAAGGGGCGGTTAACATATCGTCGGTGGTGGTGGCATCAGGCAGTGCCGGAACTCACGCCGGGCTTGCAGTAGGGCTGGAACAACTGATGCCTGAAACAGAACTGATTGGCGTGACTGTTTCACGTTCTGTTGCTGACCAGTTGCCGAAAGTGGTTAGCCTACAACAGGCGATCGCGAAAGAACTGGAGCTGACTGCCTCAGCGGAAATTTTACTCTGGGATGACTATTTTGCGCCTGGCTACGGTGTGCCGAATGACGAAGGCATGGAGGCGGTGAAACTGCTGGCGCGTCTGGAAGGCATTCTGCTTGATCCCGTGTATACCGGAAAAGCGATGGCGGGGCTGATTGATGGTATAAGTCAGAAACGCTTCAAAGATGAAGGGCCGATTCTGTTTATTCATACCGGCGGCGCACCTGCACTGTTCGCCTATCACCCCCACGTTTAGCTCCGGAAACGCTCATGCAAGAAAGCATACAACTGGTTATTGATTCGCTGCCGTTCCTGTTGAAAGGGGCAGGGTATACGCTGCAACTCAGCATTGGCGGCATGTTTTTTGGCTTACTGCTGGGATTTATTCTCGCGCTGATGCGCCTGTCGCCCGTCTGGCCAGTGCGCTGGCTGGCGCGTTTTTATATCTCCATTTTCCGTGGTACGCCACTCATCGCACAGCTGTTTATGATCTACTACGGCTTGCCGCAGTTTGGCATTGAATTAGACCCGATTCCGTCAGCGATGATTGGCCTGTCACTGAACACCGCCGCCTATGCAGCCGAAACGCTGCGGGCAGCGATTTCGTCTATAGATAAAGGTCAGTGGGAAGCAGCTGCCAGTATCGGCATGACGCCGTGGCAAACTATGCGTCGTGCTATTTTGCCACAGGCCGCGCGGGTAGCACTGCCGCCGCTGTCGAACAGTTTTATCAGCCTGGTAAAAGATACTTCTCTGGCTGCGACGATTCAGGTGCCAGAGCTGTTCCGTCAGGCGCAGTTGATTACTTCGCGCACACTGGAAGTTTTCACCATGTATTTGGCGGCTTCGCTCATCTACTGGATTATGGCGACGGTGTTATCGACGTTGCAGAACCATTTTGAGAGTCAACTTAATCGCCAGGAGAGGGATCCAAAATGAGTGCCATTGACGTTAAAAACCTGGTGAAAAAATTCCACGGTCAGACGGTGCTGCATGGCATAGATCTGGAGGTTAAAACCGGCGAAGTGGTGGCTATTATAGGTCCAAGCGGATCCGGGAAAACCACGTTGCTACGCAGCATAAATTTGCTGGAACAACCAGAAGCGGGGACGATTACCGTCGGGGATATCACCATTGATACAGCGCGTTCGTTAAGCCAGCAAAAATCCCTGATTCGTCAGTTGCGCCAGCACGTTGGTTTTGTTTTCCAGAACTTTAATTTGTTTCCGCATCGTACGGTGCTGGAAAACATTATTGAAGGGCCGGTGATTGTCAAAGGTGAACCTAAAGAGGAAGCCACGGTGCGCGCACGTGAGTTGTTGGCGAAAGTTGGCCTTGCAGGCAAAGAAACCAGCTATCCACGTCGTTTATCTGGCGGTCAACAGCAGCGTGTGGCGATTGCCCGGGCGCTGGCGATGCGTCCCGAGGTGATTTTGTTTGATGAGCCAACGTCGGCCCTGGACCCAGAGCTGGTGGGCGAAGTCCTGAATACTATCCGCCAGCTGGCACAGGAAAAGCGCACAATGGTGATTGTGACACACGAAATGAGCTTTGCCCGAGATGTTGCTGACCGCGCGATCTTTATGGACCAGGGGCGGATAGTAGAGCAGGGCTCGGCGAAAGCGTTATTTGCTACTCCACAGCAGCCCCGTACCCGCCAGTTTCTCGAGAAGTTTCTACTGCAATAATAAGAAAAAATCAGCCCCGGTGAGTTAGTTACCGGGGCGAACCACTCTTCTGAAGACTCAATAAACGGTCAATAAATCAGCATAACTCATTAATAACATAAGAGAATGCGATGTCTTGCAAAAGTAATTCATTATCTGAATAATATAAATTATATATAAATCTTATTTATGTGATAGCTTGAGTTTTCAGTATAAATGATACTCACTCTCAGGGGCATTGCGGTTTACTATGCAGGATACGGATTTTTTTAGCTGGCGTCGCACAATGCTGTCGCGCTTTCAGAGGATGGAGGCCGCAGAAGAGGTCTACCATGAAATAGAGCTTCAGGCTCAGCAGCTCGAGTACGATTACTATTCGTTATGTGTTCGCCACCCGGTGCCATTCACGCGACCCAAAGTGGCTTTCTACACCAATTACCCTGAATCGTGGGTTAGTTATTATCAGGCAAAAAACTTTCTCGCTATTGATCCCGTGCTCAACCCTGAAAACTTCAGTCAGGGCCATTTATTGTGGAATGATGACTTATTCAGTGAAGCCCAGCCATTATGGGAGGCTGCGCGTGCGCATGGTTTACGCAGGGGAGTCACTCAGTATTTAATGCTACCGAACCGGGCGTTGGGATTTTTGTCATTTTCTCGTAGCAGTACGCGCGAAATACCCGTTCTTAGTGATGAGCTGCAATTAAAAATGCAGTTACTGGTGCGCGAAAGTTTGATGGCGCTGATGCGTTTAAATGATCAAATAGTGATGACGCCGGAGATGAATTTCAGTAAGCGGGAAATGGAGATTTTGAAATGGACCGCGGAAGGTAAGACATCGGCAGAGATTGCGATGATCTTGTCAATCTCCGAGAACACGGTTAATTTTCATCAGAAAAACATGCAGAAAAAAATCAACGCGCCGAATAAGACCCAGGTTGCCTGCTACGCTGCCGCAACTGGCTTAATATGACCTCTATTACATTCTGCGTGCCAGGTGTAAAACCGGCTGAAAGGTGTGCTTTCAGCCGGTTTTATATTACTGGCGGTAGGCCTGTTTAATTTGCTTAACCGTTTTGGAAAATACCGCAGCCTGGGTTTCGTCTTCGATCAGCGCAAGCTGTTTTTCCATCTTTAACATCACGCGGCCCGCGTCAGCTTGTCCCATCGCCTGCAGCATCAGCGTCAGCATCGCTTTCAGGCAGGAGACTTCATTTGCCAGTTCTTGATTATTCTCGGCAGTAGAAAAATCAGGCGTACTCATTTATTTTCCTCGTCATGTTGCAATGAAAATTTGCAGTAAAAAATGTTAAGGCGGCGGAGTATACCATAAGCTTTGCTAAAAATAGCAGTGGTTGTTTTTTGGTCGCTGAATCATCATTGATATTAAATTAGTTAATATAGTGGTTAATAAATATTTATATCATGAATGTTTTTTGTGCGTATTTATTGAGTTAATTAATGTTACATATTCATGCTGATGATTTTTCATTTGTGCTGAATGAAGTCAATTTTTGTCACATTTCAGTCTAACAGATAGGTTACAACGCCCCGGAAGCTTTTTGGTGACGGACGTGATCATAACTGTGGACAATCGAATTATCAAAAATGAGAGAAAAATCGAATACCCACCATTTTTAACGTTTCAAAGTTGCAATAAAACCCGCTAATATACGGATGACTAACTATCAGTAGCGTTATCCCTATTTCTGGAGATATTCCTTTGATCAACGTTCTACTTGTTGATGACCACGAACTGGTGCGCGCAGGGATACGACGCATTCTGGAAGATATAAAGGGTATTAAAGTCGTTGGTGAGGCTTCCTGTGGTGAAGATGCCGTTAAGTGGTGCCGGGCAAATTCCGTCGACGTGGTGCTAATGGACATGAGCATGCCTGGCATTGGCGGCCTTGAGGCGACGCGTAAAATCGCCCGTTCAACCGCAGATGTCAAAATCATCATGCTTACGGTTCACACCGAAAACCCTTTACCAGCAAAAGTCATGCAGGCTGGCGCTGCGGGCTATTTAAGCAAAGGTGCGGCCCCGCAGGAGGTGGTGAGCGCGATTCGTTCTGTCTATTCTGGGCAGCGTTATATTGCTTCTGACATTGCGCAACAAATGGCGTTAAGCCAGATCGAACCAGAAAAAACAGAAAGCCCATTTGCCAGTTTGTCTGAACGCGAATTGCAGATTATGCTGATGATTACCAAAGGCCAGAAGGTCAATGAGATTTCAGAACAGCTTAATCTCAGCCCGAAAACGGTGAACAGCTATCGCTACCGTATGTTCAGTAAATTAAACATTCATGGCGATGTTGAGCTGACTCACCTGGCTATTCGCCATGGTTTGTGTAATGCGGAGACGTTAACAAGTCAGTGAGTGTTCAGTTTGACGCAAAAGCGTTTTTAAAAACCGTCACCAGCCAGCCGGGCGTATATCGCATGTATGATGCTGGTGGTACGGTTATTTATGTCGGTAAAGCGAAAGACCTGAAAAAACGGCTTTCAAGCTATTTCCGTAGCAATCTCGCTTCGCGCAAAACGGAAGCGTTGGTCGCCCAGATCCAGCAAATCGATGTCACGGTGACTCATACTGAAACCGAAGCATTATTGCTGGAACACAACTACATCAAACTCTATCAGCCGCGTTACAACGTTTTGTTACGCGATGATAAATCTTACCCCTTTATCTTCCTCAGTGGCGATACACATCCACGTCTGGCGATGCATCGCGGTGCAAAGCACGCCAAGGGAGAGTATTTCGGCCCGTTCCCGAATGGTTATGCGGTGCGTGAAACTCTGGCGTTGTTGCAAAAGATTTTCCCCATTCGCCAGTGCGAAAATAGCGTTTATCGCAATCGCTCGCGTCCATGCCTGCAATACCAGATAGGGCGCTGTCTTGGGCCGTGCGTGGCCGGGTTGGTTAGCGAAGAAGAGTATGCCCAGCAGGTTGAATATGTGCGCCTGTTTTTATCGGGTAAAGACGATCAGGTGCTTAAGCAACTGATTAGCCGCATGGAAACAGCCAGCCAGAATCTGGAGTTTGAAGAAGCGGCACGTATTCGCGACCAAATTCAGGCGGTGCGACGCGTCACCGAAAAACAATTTGTCTCTAATACGGGCGACGACCTTGATGTTATTGGCGTGGCGTTCGATGCTGGTATGGCATGTGTCCATGTTTTGTTTATTCGTCAGGGCAAAGTGCTCGGTAGCCGTAGCTATTTTCCGAAGGTGCCGGGCGGTACGGAACTGGGCGAAGTCGTGGAAACCTTTGTTGGTCAGTTCTATTTACAGGGCAGCCAGATGCGCACTCTCCCGGGTGAGATCCTGCTCGATTTTAATCTTAGTGATAAAACGCTGCTCGCCGATTCATTATCAGAACTGGCGGGGCGCAAGATAAACATTCAGACCAAACCGCGAGGCGACAGGGCGCGTTACCTGAAACTTGCGCGGACGAATGCCGCAACAGCGTTAACCACCAAACTTTCGCAGCAATCAACCGTTCATCAGCGACTGACAGCGCTTGCCAGCGTGTTGAAATTGCCGGAAGTGAAACGGATGGAATGTTTCGATATCAGCCATACGATGGGCGAACAAACCGTTGCCTCGTGCGTGGTGTTTGATGCTAATGGCCCACTGCGTGCGGAGTATCGGCGCTATAACATCAATGGCATTACGCCAGGCGATGATTATGCGGCGATGAATCAGGTGTTGCGTCGGCGTTATGGTAAAGCCATCGATGACAGTAAGATTCCGGACGTGATCCTGATTGATGGTGGCAAAGGACAACTTGCGCAGGCGAAAAATGTCTTCGCCGAGCTGGACGTCCCCTGGGATAAAAACCATCCGTTGTTACTTGGCGTTGCCAAAGGGGCCGACCGTAAGGCTGGGCTGGAAACATTGTTCTTCGAGCCTGAAGGAGAGGGCTTTAGCTTACCGCCAGATTCGCCTGCGTTGCACGTCATCCAGCATATTCGCGATGAATCACACGATCATGCGATTGGCGGACATCGCAAAAAACGGGCGAAGGTCAAAAATACCAGCACCCTGGAAACCATTGAAGGCGTCGGGCCAAAACGTCGGCAAATGTTGTTGAAATATATGGGCGGTTTGCAAGGTTTACGTAACGCCAGCGTCGAAGAAATTGCAAAAGTGCCGGGTATTTCGCAAGGTCTGGCAGAAAAGATCTTCTGGTCGTTGAAACATTGATGTCTCTGTAGCAACATAGGGGTAATCTTACTGACAACAGATAGTTACCCGTCATTATGCAATTTAATATCCCTACGTTGCTCACACTGTTCCGTGTCATCCTTATCCCATTCTTTGTATTGGTTTTTTATCTACCTGTTACCTGGTCGCCGTTTGCTGCCGCGCTCATTTTCTGCGTCGCGGCGGTGACTGACTGGTTCGATGGTTTTCTGGCGCGTCGCTGGAACCAGAGTACCCGTTTTGGTGCCTTCCTTGATCCAGTAGCAGACAAAGTGCTTGTCGCCATCGCCATGGTGCTGGTAACCGAGCATTATCATAGCTGGTTGGTGACCTTACCGGCGGCAACGATGATTGCCCGTGAAATTATCATTTCTGCTCTGCGTGAATGGATGGCTGAACTCGGTAAACGTAGCAGTGTGGCCGTATCCTGGATTGGTAAAGTCAAAACGACTGCCCAGATGGTCGCGCTGGCCTGGTTGCTGTGGCGCCCGAATATTTGGGTTGAGTACGCCGGTATTGCCCTTTTCTTTGTGGCTGCGGTGCTGACACTCTGGTCAATGTTGCAATATTTGAGCGCTGCTCGCGCAGATTTGCTTGATCAGTGATCGTTTCGACGCAAATTTCAGCAAACGATCAAAAGTGATGAAAAATATCGTTGACTCAACGCGTCAGGTAAGTAGAATGCAACGCATCGAACGGCGGCACTGATTGCCAGACGATAATAAAATCAAGTAATTAGCTGATTGCTTGATGATTGCGGGAATAGCTCAGTTGGTAGAGCACGACCTTGCCAAGGTCGGGGTCGCGAGTTCGAGTCTCGTTTCCCGCTCCAGTTTAAACGACATCGGCATTAAGCGGGTGTCTGGCTGAAAAGCCTGAAGAATTTGGCGCGTTAACAAAGCGGTTATGTAGCGGATTGCAAATCCGTCTAGTCCGGTTCGACTCCGGAACGCGCCTCCAATTTTTCCCGAGCCCGGATGGTGGAATCGGTAGACACAAGGGATTTAAAATCCCTCGGCGTTCGCGCTGTGCGGGTTCAAGTCCCGCTCCGGGTACCATGGGAAAGATAAGAATAATCAAAGCAATAAGCAGTGTCGTGAAACCACCTTCGGGTGGTTTTTTTGTATGTGCAACTTGTCGTTACACCCTCTCTGATTTTTAATCTCCGGGTAATCCACTCGAAAAGTATCTCTATGCCAGACCGACATGTAAGATAGGTGCTGGCGAGTCGAGATCCACAAGGAAAAGCGTATGAAAACTGGACCGTTAAACGAAAGTGAGTTGGAATGGCTGGATGATATCTTGACCAAATACAACACAGACCACGCCATCCTTGATGTGGCAGAGCTGGACGGTTTGTTGACGGCGGTGTTGAGTTCTCCGCAAGAAATTGAACCAGAACAGTGGCTGGTTGCTGTGTGGGGTGGGGCGGATTATGTGCCGCGCTGGGCGTCAGAGAAAGAGATGACGCGCTTTATGAACCTGGCGTTCCAACATATGGCCGATACTGCAGAGCGCCTCAACGAGTTTCCTGAACAGTTTGAACCGTTATTTGGTCTACGAGAAGTTGACGGTAGCGAGCTGACGATTGTCGAAGAGTGGTGCTTTGGCTATATGCGTGGCGTTGCGCTTTCTGACTGGTCAGCATTGCCTGACTCATTAAAACCGGCGCTTGAAGCGATTGCGCTGCACGGTACTGAGAAAAACTTCGAGCGCGTAGAGAAGATGTCGCCAGAAGCGTTTGAAGAAAGCGTGGATGCCATTCGACTGGCGGCGCTTGATTTGCATGCTTACTGGATGACGCATCCTCAGGAAAAAGCTGTTCAGCAACCGATTAAAGCTGAAGAAAAACCTGGTCGTAACGACCCTTGCCCATGTGGTAGTGGCAAGAAATATAAGCAGTGCTGCCTGCATTAAGAGGCTATATTGGGTGTCAGAATTAACTCTGGCACCCATGTTTTAAGGATGCGGACAAAAATCTGGACTATGTCCATATACACGGCAAAGCATTTATCCCACTTCTGGCAACAATCCTGCCGCAATCAAAAATTGCACGCCAATCACGCCAATGCCACAGATAAACACCAACACCAGTGCGGGACGTCCACCTTTCACCCGATAGCTTGCTTGTGGATTATGCTTCCTGCTCTGCCAGGTCAGCAGTGAAGGAATTATCAACGCTAATACTGCCAGCGCTACGCCAGCATACCCGAGCGCCATTACAAAACCACGTGGATAAAACAGCGCAAACGCCAATGGCGGCAGAAAGGTAATTACACCGGTTTGCAGTCTTCCACCAACGGTATTGGAACGCTGAAACAAATCCGCCAGATAATCAAATAAGCCTAACGCTACGCCCAGGAAAGATGTGGCGAGGGCTAAATCAGCGAATAAATGCACCACCAACTCGACATGCGGCGAGGCCACCACTTCGCGTAATGCCTGTAACAGCCCATTTAATCCAGCATGATTCGCCAGCAGTCCCATAAAGGTTGTTGAATCAATACTGCCCAGTGTCGCCAGTTGCCAGAAAATGTATGCCACCAGAGGGATCGCGCTACCGGTAATAAACACCCAGCGCAATTTACGAATGTTGCCATCCATATAGCTGACGATGCTCGGTACGCTACCGTGAAAACCAAACGAGGTAAAAATCACCGGAATTGCAGACAATGCCAGACCCTGTTGCAGTGGCAGCGTTAGCAGATTGATTTTATGAATATGTGGTAGCAGCAATACCAGCATTAGTACCAGGAAAATAATCTTGGCGCTGAACAGAAAACGGTTAAATAAATCGACCAGCGATGTCCCAACACAAACCACACCACCGGCAACAAAAGTAAACAACAGCACGCCAGCGGTTGTGGTCATTGAAATGCCTGTCCAGTCGCTGATGCTGGAGGCAAGTAATTCACCGGCACCGCTGATATATGCTGCGGTCAGGGCATACATTAAAAACATCATACTGAAGCCGGTCAGCCACTGACCGTAGCGGCCCAGATAGCGTTTTGCCAGTGTGCCTAAGCCGGTATCTGCAGGGACATGCTGATACACTTCCAGCAGTAACAGCGCGGTGTAACACATCAAGGCCCACAAGCCGATTAACAATGTCAGAGTGACGGTAAAACCGACGCCAGCCGCTGCCAGCGGCATTGCCAGCATGCCTGCGCCAATTGTGGTTCCCGCCACGATAAAAACACTTCCCAGAGTTCTGTTTTTCACGCTTTCTTCTGTCCTGACGATCTTTATGAGTGATATCTGCGGCGCAGGTTAAGGCATTATCCATATTTCGTCAAATCGACGTTACATCTAGTGTAAATAAAAATGTACGATAAATGCATTCAGAACTGAGCTGGCGCAAAGCCATAAGGCGCGGGGATCGTTACGCTATGCTTTTTTTGAGGAGGAACGATGGAATCGATTCACGGTCATGAAGTGTTAAATATGATGATTGAATCAGGTGAGCAATATACGCACGCCAGCCTGGAAGCGGCGATCAAAGCGCGTTTTGGTGATCAGACACGTTTTCATACTTGCTCGGCTGAAGGGATGACAGCGGGAGAGTTGGTGGCTTTTCTGGCGGAAAAAGGCAAATTTATTCCCTGCGAAGAGGGGTTCTCAACCGATAAAAGTAAGATTTGTCGTCACTGATCTGAAACGGCGGCAGAAAATCTGCCGCCAGAGAAGATTAGTTTTGTGCGTCGAGGGTAGAGAGTTCTTTATCGATGAAATAAAGTCCTTCGCCGCTTTTCCCCGCCAGGCTCAATTTATCAATAATAGATTTGAACAACTTCTCTTCTTCGTGTTGCTCAGACACATACCATTGCAGGAAATTGAACGTTGGGTAGTCCTGATTAGTCATGGCAGCGTGAGCGAGGTCGTTAATTTTTTGCGTAATTAATTGTTCGTGTTTATAAGTTTCCTGGAATAATTCATCAAGTGAAGAATATTCAGCAAACGGTGATTCAACGGTATTAATTCGCGGTAGATTTCCGGTATCGGTCAGGTAATCAAACAGACGCTGCATATGCGTCATCTCTTCCTGGGCGTGGCGACGCAGAAACGCGGCAGCACCTTCGAAGGTGTGATAGCTGCACCATGCGCTCATTTGCTGATAAAGCAGTGAAGAGTAGAGTTCCAGGTTCATCTGCTCATTAAGTTTTTCAATCATTTCTGGTTTCAGCATGATAGTGCTCCACAAAGGTTATATTTGTTGCTGTGGCGCCACTATAATTTGTTATTTTATTATTTGCAAAAGGTAAAATATTAAAGTCAATTATTAAAAATGCGAATGTGAATAAAACGCATTAACGCTATTTGAGATGGTAATTAACCAGCGAAGCCTCCCTCGCTGATTAAAATCTTTATTGATAAGCCGAGGGGGTTAAGTATCGGCACTGATACGACAGTGTAAATTGCGTATTCAGACATAATGATCCTGCAAACAAACTACAGTTACTTACAGGTTGCCCAAACGCAAAGGCGCGGGTAAATCCAACCTGCTGACATGCGCGGTTCGCGATTCCCTGATCGAGATAGTTGTCAGTGCGGGCGTGTTGTAAAAAAGCCTGATTATAAACGAGGCGTACAATGCCACTCGTGGCATCAACATCGCTGAGGTGAGCCTGACGAGTTACGGTACAGCCCGCTACTGTTAAAAGTGAAAAAACAATTATCAGATGTTTCATGTCACAGCCTGAAGAGGGAGAAGAAACAGGTATTGTACTTGTGGACACAGCCAGGTTATGGACAGAAAAGACGACGGATTAGCGCTATTCCTTGCTTTCTTCAGAACGCACACATCTTGTGGTTATCATTTATGTAACATTAAAGGGGTATTTATGTGATTTGCATCACATAAAGATTGATTTTTGTGATGGATGTCATATTATAAGCAGCAAGAACAATAACACCTGCATAACAAATAATCGGAGTGGCGCGATGAAACTGCGTAAGATCCTGAAAAGCATGTTCAATAATTATTGCAAGACGTTCAAAGACGTACCGCCAGGCAATATGTTCAGATAATAAAAAAACCTGCTCCGGCAGGTTTTTTTATACCCTGATGCGGGCTGATGTGACTATCGTTGAGGAAGGGAAGCCGCTACTATAACGGCTTTCAAAATGCTATCAGGAGTTTAGGATGTCCCAGCCGCTGAATGCCGATCAGGAACTGGTTTCTGATGTTGTTGCTTGCCAGTTGGTGATCAAACAAATTCTCGACGTGCTCGATGTGATCGCGCCTGTTGAGGTTCGTGAAAAAATGTCCAGCCAGCTGAAGAATATTGATTTTACCCACCATCCGGCTGCTGCTGACCCAGTCACTATGCGTGCTATTCAAAAAGCCATCGCGTTGATTGAGCTAAAGTTTACCCCACAAAACGAATCCCATTAAAAAACCGCCGCCTCAGCGATGTGAGGCAGCGGTTTTCACCACTTTTTGTGTATTCGGCGCATCTTTTCATGCGCCGATTTTATTAATGTATCTGATGCGACACGACATTCAGAACATGCTGGTCGGTCTGGACAGGGCACATACCGGCCAGTTTCGCACTGCGCACTTCATCAAGAATGGTTTGCAGTAAGAGACCATCGTGCTGCTGTTCTTTTTCCAGATCGCGCAGAAAATCGACAGTAGAATCATCATTCAATTCTTTAGCTTCATTTGCTAATTGCGCCAGCGTGCTTGAACGCTGCTCATATTCTTCCAAGGTTTTTTGGAAGAGTTCTTCCAGAGAGTTCAGTTTTTCGCCAGGTACATCAATGGCTTTCACGATGGGCGTCGCTCCGACGCTTTTCATGAAGTTAAACATGCGCATCATTTGAGTCACGTTACTTTGTGCCTGGGAGCGAAGAAAAGTCGCGGTGCCATTCAGACTTTGTTCAGAACACCAGTTGCTCAGGTGGAGGTAGAGATTGGATGCATAAAACTCGCGGTTCATTTGAGTGTTGAGTTTGAGAAGCATTCCAGTGGTTGCCATACCTAATATCCTTATATCCAGAAGACGAGAGGTGCAAGATAAATCAAAACACCGTAATTACTGTTTGCAGAATAATTCCTTTCTGCGGGTCCGAAATGTGATCCTGGAGTCAATTCTGACGATGATCTGAAATAAGCATAACGTCTGAAGCATTATAAGAAAATCCTTAAATCACCAAGTTTATATTTTTTTACATTTCATTGATTAGAGTTATTGATTTGCAATAACTCTCAATGTTGTGAATTTCTGGATGTTATTGATATTAAATGAATTTATCAATTTCATGATGCTGTTCTTATATTTTCAGGTATTTTTTCAGTTTTGCGATGATGCTCGCATTATGGATTTATCCTTCATTAATGAAGGTGGTGATAATTAACAGCGAAAGGAATTTTGTCTGGAGTTTTTATTCTTCTTACATCATTCACCATTCAGCTGTAATGAGCAGCTTCTTGCCCGAGCAAATTAGATTAAAAAGAAGACACGCCAGAGCTATCAAATGATGCCACAAGGATTTCCAGGCTAATCTTATGGACTAATCTGCTAAGTCATTTCTCATTTGTCATACAATTGACGTCTTCCGTATGTCTTTTATTGCTAAATTCATGCACGTTCTCACTGTAATTCTGCGGTGTGATATTGCTCTCCTATGGAGAATTAATTTCTCGCTAAAACTATGCCAACACAGTCACTTATCTTTTCGCCAAAGGTAATGCTTTGTTTTCCGATTGAATTAACGAAAGTTCTTAGGTTTTGCCCTACACAAAATGATGCTAAAGCTGGAGATAACCATGCACAAATTTACTAAAGCTCTTGCAGCCATCGGTCTGGCTGCCGTTATGTCACAATCCGCTATGGCGGAAAATTTGAAACTCGGTTTCCTGGTGAAGCAACCAGAAGAACCGTGGTTTCAGACTGAATGGAAGTTTGCCGATAAAGCCGGGAAAGATTTAGGCTTTGAAGTTATTAAGATAGCCGTACCTGATGGCGAAAAAACACTGAACGCTATTGATAGCCTGGCAGCCAGTGGCGCGAAAGGTTTTGTTATCTGTACTCCGGACCCGAAACTGGGTGCAGCCATCGTGGCGAAAGCGCGTGGCTACGATATGAAAGTTATTGCCGTGGATGATCAGTTTGTTAATGCCAAAGGTAAGCCGGTTGATACCGTTCCATTGGTGATGATGGCGGCGACGAAAATTGGCGAACGTCAGGGCCAGGAACTGTATAAAGAGATGCAGAAACGTGGCTGGGATGTGAAAGAAAGCGCCGTAATGGCGATTACTGCCAACGAACTGGATACCGCCCGTCGTCGTACCACCGGTTCTATGGATGCGCTGAAAGCCGCCGGATTCCCGGAAAAACAAATTTATCAAGTTCCTACCAAATCTAACGACATTCCAGGGGCGTTTGACGCCGCCAACTCTATGCTGGTTCAGCATCCTGAAGTTAAACACTGGTTGATCGTCGGTATGAACGACAGCACCGTGCTGGGTGGCGTACGCGCGACGGAAGGTCAGGGCTTTAAAGCCGCAGATATTATCGGTATCGGTATTAACGGTGTGGATGCGGTGAGTGAACTGTCAAAGGCACAGGCTACGGGTTTCTATGGTTCACTGCTGCCAAGCCCGGACGTTCATGGCTATAAATCCAGCGAAATGCTTTACAACTGGGTAGCAAAAGACGTTGAACCGCCAAAATTCACCGAAGTTACCGACGTAGTGCTGATCACGCGTGACAACTTTAAAGAAGAACTGGAGAAAAAAGGTTTAGGCGGTAAGTAATCTGCCGGAAAAATTCCCCTCTGCGTTATGCAGAGGGGGTGTAAAACGACCAGTGATTCACGGAGACGTTATGCAACAGTCTACCCCGTATCTCTCATTTCGCGGCATTGGTAAAACCTTTCCAGGCGTTAAGGCGCTTACGGATATCAGTTTTGACTGTTATGCCGGTCAGGTTCATGCGTTGATGGGTGAAAATGGCGCCGGAAAATCAACACTCTTAAAAATCCTTAGTGGAAACTATGCGCCAACCACGGGTTCTGTAGTGATTAATGGGCAGGAAATGTCCTTTTCCGATACAACTGCAGCACTGAATGCGGGTGTCGCGATTATTTACCAGGAACTGCATCTCGTGCCGGAAATGACCGTCGCGGAAAACATCTATCTCGGCCAGCTTCCTCATAAAGGCGGTATCGTGAATCGTTCACTGCTGAATTATGAAGCTGGGATACAGCTCAAACATCTGGGTATGGATATTGACCCGGATACGCCGCTGAAATATCTCTCCATCGGGCAATGGCAGATGGTTGAAATTGCCAAAGCTCTGGCACGTAACGCCAAAATTATCGCTTTTGATGAACCAACCAGCTCCTTATCCGCGCGTGAAATAGACAATCTGTTTCGCGTCATTCGTGAACTGCGAAAAGAGGGGCGGGTGATCTTATACGTTTCTCACCGTATGGAAGAAATTTTTGCGCTCAGCGATGCCATCACTGTTTTTAAAGATGGTCGTTACGTCAAAACCTTTACCGACATGCAGCAGGTAGATCATGACTCGCTGGTACAGGCAATGGTTGGTCGCGACATCGGCGATATCTACGGCTGGCAACCGCGCAACTATGGCGAGGAGCGCTTGCGTCTGGATGCGGTAAAGGCGCCAGGTGTGCGTACGCCAATAAGCCTGGCTGTTCGCAGTGGCGAAATCGTCGGCCTGTTTGGTCTGGTGGGGGCAGGGCGCAGCGAATTAATGAAAGGCATGTTTGGCGGTACGCAAATTACCGCTGGGCAGGTTTATATCGACCAACAGCCGATCGATATCCGTAAACCGGGCCACGCCATTGCCGCTGGCATGATGCTCTGCCCGGAAGATCGCAAAGCGGAGGGCATTATTCCAGTGCATTCGGTGCGCGACAATATCAACATCAGCGCTCGTCGCAAACATGTGCACGGCGGTTGCGTGATCAACAACGGTTGGGAAGCCAATAATGCCGATCACCACATTCGTTCTCTCAACATCAAAACGCCAGGTGCAGAGCAATTGATCATGAATCTTTCCGGCGGTAATCAGCAAAAAGCCATTTTGGGGCGTTGGTTATCCGAAGAGATGAAAGTCATTTTGCTTGATGAACCTACGCGCGGCATCGATGTGGGGGCTAAACATGAAATTTATAACGTGATTTATGCGCTGGCCGCGCAGGGCGTGGCGGTACTGTTTGCCTCCAGTGACCTGCCCGAAGTCCTTGGTGTCGCCGACCGCATCGTAGTTATGTGGGAAGGTGAAATCGCCGGTGAATTGCTACACGAGCAGGCAGATGAGCGTCAGGCACTAAGCCTTGCTATGCCTAAAGTCAGCCAGGCAGTTGCCTGAGTAAGGAGAATAAGATGTCTTCTGTTTCTACATCGGGTTCTGGCGCGCCTAAGTCGTCATTCAGCCTCGGGCGTATCTGGGATCAGTACGGTATGCTGGTGGTGTTCGCAGTGCTTTTTATCGCCTGTGCCATCTTCGTGCCGAACTTTGCCACCTTTATTAATATGAAAGGGCTGGGACTGGCAATCTCCATGTCGGGGATGGTGGCTTGCGGTATGTTGTTTTGCCTGGCCTCAGGTGACTTTGACCTTTCTGTCGCCTCGGTGATTGCCTGCGCAGGCGTAACCACTGCGGTGGTTATTAACCTGACCGAAAGTTTGTGGATTGGCGTGGCGGCAGGTTTACTGCTGGGCGTTCTGTGCGGCCTGGTGAATGGCTTTGTTATCGCTAAATTGAAAATCAACGCCCTGATTACCACGCTGGCGACGATGCAGATTGTCCGTGGTCTGGCGTATATTATCTCTGACGGTAAAGCGGTGGGCATCGAAGATGAAAGCTTCTTTGCACTCGGTTATGCCAACTGGTTCGGCCTGCCTGCGCCAATCTGGCTCACTGTGGCTTGCCTGGTCGTCTTTGGTTTGCTGCTGAACAAAACCACGTTTGGTCGTAATACATTGGCAATTGGCGGTAACGAAGAGGCGGCGCGTCTCGCGGGTGTACCGGTGGTCCGTACCAAAATTATTATCTTCGTTCTCTCTGGTCTGGTATCGGCGATTGCCGGGATCATTCTGGCCTCTCGTATGACCAGCGGCCAGCCAATGACGTCTATTGGTTATGAGTTGATTGTTATCTCTGCCTGCGTTTTAGGTGGCGTTTCTCTGAAAGGCGGCATCGGAAAAATCTCATATGTAGTGGCGGGTATCTTAATTTTAGGCACCGTGGAAAACGCCATGAACCTGCTTAATATTTCTCCGTTCGCACAGTATGTTGTTCGTGGCTTAATCCTGCTGGCTGCGGTAATCTTCGACCGTTATAAGCAAAAAGCGAAACGCACTGTTTGATGCTTTATACGATAATTATTTAGTTCCAAAATCCTCCACAGCCAACCGCCACAACGGTTGGCTGTTCTTTTTGCCAATGGCGAGCCTCGTCACACTGTCTATACTTACATGTCTGTAAAGCGCGTTCTGCGCGAACAATAAAAAGATAAGGAGGAGTACCGGGTGACAGAACCGTTAACCGAACCCCCTGAACTATCCGCGAATTATGCCTGGTTTTTTGATCTCGATGGAACGCTGGCGGAAATCAAACCGCATCCCGATCAGGTCGTCGTACCTGAAAATATTCTGCAAGGACTCCAGCTGCTGGCAACCGCAAGTGATGGTGCATTGGCATTGATATCAGGGCGCTCAATGGTAGAGCTTGACGCACTGGCGAAACCTTATCGCTTCCCGTTAGCGGGTGTGCATGGGGCGGAGCGCCGTGACATCAATGGTAAAACGCATATTGTTCATTTGCCGGAAGCGATTGCCCGGGATATTAGCGTTCAATTGCATACGGCTATCGCCAGGCTTCCCGGTGTGGAGATTGAGGCTAAAGGGATGGCGTTTGCGTTGCATTATCGTCAGGCACCGCAGCATGAGGACGCCTTATTGACATTAGCGCAGCGCATTACCCAGATTTGGCCGCAAATGGCGTTACAACAGGGAAAGTGTGTCGTTGAGATAAAACCGAGAGGCACCAGCAAAGGGGACGCGATTGCCGCATTTATGCAGGAAGTTCCCTTTATTGGCCGCAAGCCTATTTTTTTAGGCGATGACTTAACCGATGAATCTGGCTTCTCGGTCGTTAACAGGCTGGGCGGAATGTCAGTGAAAATTGGCACAGGCGCAACTCAGGCATCATGGCGGCTGGCGGGCGTGCCGGATGTCTGGCGCTGGCTTGAAATGATAACCAACGCATTACAACAACTAAAAAGAGACAATAACAGGAGTGATGACTATGAGCCGTTTAGTCGTAGTATCTAACCGGATTGCATCACCAGACGAGCACGCCGCCAGTGCCGGTGGCCTTGCTGTCGGTATACTGGGGGCGCTGAAAGCCGCAGGTGGACTGTGGTTTGGCTGGAGTGGCGAAACAGGGAATGAGGATCAGCCGCTAAAAAAGGTGAAAAAAGGAAATATCACCTGGGCCTCTTTTAACCTCAGTGAAAAGGATCTCGACGAATACTACAACCAATTCTCCAATGCTGTTCTCTGGCCCGCATTTCATTATCGACTCGATCTGGTGCAATTTCAGCGTTCCGCCTGGGAAGGCTATTTACGCGTGAATGCATTGTTGGCAGATAAATTACTGCCGTTGCTGGAAGACGATGACATTATTTGGATCCACGACTATCACCTGTTGCCATTTGCGCATGAACTCCGTAAACGTGGCGTGAATAATCGCATTGGTTTCTTTCTGCATATTCCTTTCCCAACACCGGAAATCTTCAACGCGCTGCCGACTTATAACACGTTGCTTGAACAGCTTTGTGATTATGATTTGCTGGGGTTTCAGACAGAAAACGATCGCCTGGCGTTTCTGGATTGCCTTTCCAACCTGACGCGCGTCACGACGCGTAGTTCGCGCAATCATACGGCCTGGGGCAAGGCATTTCGCACCGAAGTTTACCCTATTGGTATTGAACCGGATGAAATAGCCAAACAGGCTGCCGGACCGCTGCCGCCCAAACTGGCGCAATTAAAAGCGGAGCTGAAAAGCGTACAAAATATCTTTTCTGTCGAACGACTGGATTATTCCAAAGGTCTGCCTGAGCGTTTTCTCGCCTATGAAGCCTTGCTGGAAAAATATCCGCAACATCATGGCAAAATACGTTATACCCAGATAGCGCCAACCTCGCGTGGTGATGTGCAGGCGTATCAGGATATTCGTCATCAGCTGGAAAATGAAGCCGGGAGAATTAACGGAAAATATGGGCAATTAGGCTGGACACCGCTTTATTATCTGAACCAGCATTTCGACCGTAAATTACTGATGAAAATCTTCCGCTATTCCGATGTCGGATTAGTGACGCCGCTGCGTGACGGGATGAATCTGGTGGCGAAAGAATATGTCGCCGCCCAGGATCCTGCCAATCCCGGTGTACTGGTACTTTCACAATTTGCGGGGGCGGCGAATGAACTGACGTCAGCGTTAATCGTTAACCCATACGATCGTGATGAGGTCGCGGCAGCGTTGAATCGGGCATTGACTATGTCGCTGGCAGAACGTATTTCCCGTCATGCAGAAATGTTGGAAATTATCGTGAAAAACGATATTAACCACTGGCAGGAGTGCTTTATTAGCGACCTAAAGCTGATAATTCCGCGCAGCGCGGAAAGCCAGCAGCGCGATAAAGTTGCGACCTTTCCAAAGCTGGCGTAATTGCGCTTAATCTCCCTTAAGCGGAACCAACAGCACATCAACCTCACTTGAGGCAATCACACTTTTCGCAGAGCAGGATGCTCGCGAAAAGAAACTGTGATTATGATTACCGCAAATCACCAAATCGAATTTATGTTTACGGCATACCGCCAGAATATGTTCGCTCAACTCTCCGTAAGCTATAAACTTTTCTTCAACGGGATATCCAGCATCCTGAATTAATTTGTCCAGAAAGTTTTGTGTTTCTTCATGCATCACACTGCGTAAATCCTCAAGCATCGGCGCGGCTAATTGATTGTACATTTCTGGATCGGAAGCGAGGGTGATTAAACTGATACGCCCATTAACGGGACGGGCGATAGATACCGCTTTTGCTAACAGTTGCTGGCTTTCCGGTGAGACAGCAACGGCAACAAGAATATTGGCGTAACTCATAACCTGCTCCTTATTCTATGAACTTCAGGTGAGATCACAGCTTTACCCTGAATGAGCTATAGATGCAATAACAACTTGGTCAAAAATGCAAATATTAGCATGATCATTAATAAAGATAATTAATCAATATCGTAGTGTTACTATGTAGTCATGCGGGTGATGATGAGGAAGTGAAGAAATTGATTTCTCTCACTAAACAAATGGTTAATATTAATAAAACATCTTGTTAACATTGGTATTGTTGGCAGCCTTAATTTTTTTTAAATGGCATATTATTATTTAATTGGCTGTTTTTTTAATGATTTACAGAGATCATAGATATTTATCCCATATCCGGGATATGGTTATTCACGGTGATTTATATTAACAGTGCGCAACATCTCAATTTTATCCCGCCACATCATTTTTGCTGGCAGATAAGCTGAAAAACTTTTTAACAGAATGAAATATACGCAAAACAAAAGTATGACTTATACATCAATGTTAAGTAATTGAGTGTTTTGTGTGATCCGTATCACACATTGTCGAAAATCGCAGCTCCGCTCCGTTGTATGTATGAGTGGTGACGAGTACAGTTGCGTCGAATTAGGAAAAATCTTAGATAAGTGTAAAAAGCATCACTCTGTGTAAGACGTGTTTCACCTCTTATGATGTCTGTGTGTTTTTTCGTTGATCGCTACTATTCCATTTTTATTTACTTTTTACCGGGATTTCCCGGCGACATCACGGGATGCGGTGATACCGCATAAAAAATAAAGTTAGTTATTCTGGGTGGGAATAATGCATACCTCCGAGTTGCTGAAACATATTTATGACATTAACTTGTCATATTTACTTCTTGCACAGCGTCTGATCGTTCAGGACAAAGCGTCCGCCATGTTTCGTCTCGGTATTAATGAAGAAATGGCTACAACGCTGGCGACGCTGACTCTTCCGCAAATGGTTAAACTGGCCGAAACCAATCAACTGATTTGTCAATTCCGCTTTGACAGCCACCAGACTATTAACCAACTGACGCAGGATTCCCGTGTTGACGATCTCCAGCAAATTCATACCGGCATTATGCTCTCCACGCGTTTATTGAATGATGTTAATCAGCCCGAAGAAGCACAACGTAAGAAAAGGGCCTGATCATGAGTGAAAAAAGCATTGTTCAGGAAGCCCGTGATATCCAACTCGCCATGGAGTTGATAACCCTGGGCGCTCGTTTGCAGATGCTGGAAAGTGAAACACAATTAAGTCGCGGACGCCTGATCAAGCTCTATAAAGAGCTGCGCGGAAGCCCGCCGCCGAAAGGGATGTTGCCGTTCTCTACCGACTGGTTTATGACCTGGGAACAAAATGTCCATGCGTCGATGTTCTGTAATGCATGGCAGTTTTTACTGAAAACCGGGTTATGTAATGGCGTCGATGCGGTAATCAAAGCCTATCGTTTATACCTTGAACAGTGCCCACAAGCCGAAAACGGACCACTGCTGGCGCTAACCCGCGCCTGGACTCTGGTGCGATTTGTCGAAAGCGATTTACTGCAACTTTCCAGCTGCAACTGCTGCGGCGGTAATTTTATCACTCATGCTCATCAACCTGTCGGCAGTTTTGCCTGCAGCTTATGTCAACCGCCATCGCGCGCCGTAAAAAGACGTAAACTTTCTCAGAACCCTGCCGATATTATCCCTCAACTGCTGGATGAACAGAGAATACAGGCTGTTTAACCCATACGGTGTGGCGAAACACTCCAGCAGCGGTAATTAATTGCCGCTGCTTATTTTTCTCCAGCCGTAAGGTAACGTCTGCCGACTGGACATCCTGTCATGGTCAACAGTGAAAGGATGATGTCGTGCTTATCTTATTAGGTTACCTGGTTGTTCTCGGTACAGTTTTCGGCGGTTATTTGATGACCGGTGGAAGCCTTGGAGCACTCTATCAACCCGCTGAACTGGTGATTATTGCCGGTGCAGGCATTGGGTCGTTTATCGTCGGCAATAATGGCAAAGCAATCAAAGGTACGCTTAAGGCGCTGCCATTGTTGTTTCGTCGCTCTAAATATACCAAAGCAATGTATATGGATTTGCTGGCGTTGCTTTACCGTCTGATGGCGAAATCGCGGCAAATGGGCATGTTCTCACTGGAACGCGATATTGAAAATCCACGAGAGAGCGAGATCTTCGCCAGTTATCCGCGCATCCTCGCGGATGCCGTTATGCTGGATTTTATCGTCGATTATCTGCGCCTGATTATCAGCGGCCACATGAATACCTTCGAAATTGAAGCCCTGATGGACGAAGAGATAGAAACGCACGAAAACGAGGCGGAGGTTCCGGCGAACAGCCTGGCGTTGGTCGGAGACTCTCTTCCTGCGTTTGGGATTGTTGCGGCCGTAATGGGAGTGGTGCACGCATTAGGATCAGCCGATCGTCCTGCTGCCGAATTGGGGGCGCTCATCGCACATGCGATGGTGGGGACTTTCCTCGGTATCTTATTGGCTTACGGATTTATTTCCCCGTTGGCGAGTGTTTTGCGCCAGAAAAGCGCCGAAACCAGCAAAATGATGCAGTGCGTCAAAGTCACACTGCTTTCTAATCTGAACGGTTACGCACCGCCTATCGCCGTTGAATTTGGTCGCAAAACGCTCTATTCCAGTGAACGTCCGTCGTTTGTTGAACTGGAAGAGCATGTGCGCGCGGTGAAAAATCCGCAACAGCAGACGACAACCGAGGAAGCATGAAGAATCAAGCGCATCCGATTATTGTCGTCAAACGACGCAAAGCGAAATCCCACGGCGCAGCACATGGTTCGTGGAAGATTGCTTATGCTGACTTTATGACCGCGATGATGGCTTTTTTTCTGGTGATGTGGCTTATCTCCATCTCCAGCCCAAAAGAGCTGATTCAGATTGCGGAATACTTCCGTACGCCGCTGGCGACAGCGGTAACGGGCGGCGATCGAATTTCTAATAGCGAAAGCCCAATTCCCGGCGGCGGTGATGATTTCACCCAAAGCCAGGGGGAAGTGAATAAGCAGCCGAACATTGAAGAACTTAAAAAACGCATGGAGCAAAGTCGGCTGCGGAAATTGCGTGGCGATCTCGACCAGCTTATTGAATCAGACCCGAAACTACGGGCGATGCGTCCACATCTCAAAATCGATCTGGTACAGGAAGGTTTACGTATCCAGATAATTGATAGCCAGAATCGCCCGATGTTTAAAACCGGTAGTGCTGATGTCGAGCCCTATATGCGCGACATTCTGCGCGCCATTGCGCCGGTGCTGAACGGTATTCCTAACCGTATCAGCCTTTCCGGTCATACCGATGATTTCCCTTACGCCAATGGTGAGAAAGGTTACAGCAACTGGGAGCTTTCCACTGAACGCGCCAATGCGTCGCGCCGTGAGCTAATGGTGGGAAGTCTGGCTGATGGCAAAATTTTACGCGTTGTCGGCATGGCGGCGACCATGCGCTTAAGCGATCGCGGCCCGGATGATGCCGTTAATCGTCGAATCAGTCTGTTGGTACTGAATAAACAAGCCGAACAGGCCATTTTGCATGAAAACGCCGAAAGCCAGAATGAGCCGGTAAGCGTCCTGGAAAAACCTGGGGTAACACCGCAGGTCAGTGTTTCCACAATGCCATCAGCCGAATCGAGGTGACAGCGTGAGCATGGATATAAGCGATTTTTACCAGACATTTTTTGATGAAGCGGACGAACTGTTGGCCGATATGGAGCAGCATCTGCTGAATTTACAGCCAGAAGCGCCAGATGCCGAACAATTGAATGCCATCTTTCGTGCGGCCCACTCCATCAAAGGAGGGGCGGGAACCTTTGGCTTTAGCGTATTGCAGGAAACCACGCATCTGATGGAAAACCTGCTCGACGAAGCCAGACGCGGTGAAATGCTGCTTAACACCGACATTATCAATCTGTTTTTGGAAACGAAGGACATCATGCAGGAACAGCTCGACGCTTATAAACAGTCGCAAGAGCCGGATGCCGCCAGCTTTGACTATATCTGCCAGGCCTTACGTCAACTGGCAATAGAAGCGAAAGGCGAATCGACACCCGCCATGGCCCGGTTAAGTGTGGTTGCCAAAAGTGAACCGCAAGATGAACAGGGTAACAGTGAGTCGCCGCGACGAATTCTAATTTCGCGTCTGAAGGCGGGAGAAGTCGATCTACTGGAAGAAGAGCTGGGGCATCTGACAACGTTAACTGATGTGGTGAAGGGGGCGGATTCTCTCTCGGCAATATTACCGGGCGACATCGCCGAAGATGACATCAAAGCGGTGCTCTGTTTTGTGATTGAGGCCGATCAGATTACCTTCGAAAAAGTAGAGTCCGCGCCCAAAATATCCCCGCCACCGGTACTTAAACTGGCAGCCGAACAAGCACCAGCAGGGCGAGTGGAACGGGAAAAAACGTCGCGCGGCAGCGAATCTAGCAGCATCCGCGTGGCGGTTGAAAAGGTTGATCAGCTGATTAACCTCGTTGGCGAACTGGTGATTACTCAGTCGATGCTGGCCCAGCGCTCCAGTGAACTGGACCCGGTGAATCATGGGGATTTGATTACCAGCATGGGGCAGTTACAACGTAACGCCCGCGATTTGCAGGAATCAGTGATGTCGATTCGCATGATGCCGATGGAATATGTCTTTAGCCGCTATCCCCGGCTGGTGCGCGACCTGGCGGGTAAACTTGGCAAACAGGTGGAACTGACGCTGGTGGGCAGTTCCACCGAACTCGACAAGAGTCTGATAGAACGCATTATCGACCCGCTGACCCACCTGGTACGCAATAGCCTCGACCATGGTATTGAATTGCCAGAAAAACGACTCGCTGCGGGTAAAGATAGCGTTGGAAATTTAATCCTGTCTGCTGAACACCAGGGCGGCAACATCTGCATCGAAGTGACCGACGATGGCGCGGGGCTTAATCGAGAGCGGATTCTGACAAAAGCCGCCTCGCAAGGTCTGAGCGTTAGCGACAACATGACTGACGACGAAGTGGCGATGTTGATATTCGCCCCTGGTTTTTCCACGGCGGAGCAGGTCACCGATGTCTCCGGGCGCGGCGTCGGCATGGATGTCGTCAAACGTAATATCCAGGAGATGGGTGGCCACGTTGAAATCCAGTCGAAGCAGGGCGTTGGCACCACAATCCGCATTTTACTGCCGCTAACGCTGGCGATCCTCGATGGCATGTCGGTACGCGTCGCTGACGAAGTTTTCATTCTGCCGCTGAACGCCGTCATGGAATCACTACAACCTCGTGAAGCCGATCTCCATCCACTGGCAGGGGGCGAGCGAGTATTGGAAGTGCGTGGTGAATATCTGCCCATCGTCGAACTGTGGAAAGTGTTCAACGTCGCAGGCGCGAAAACCGAAGCTACAGAGGGGATTGTTGTCATTCTGCAAAGTGGCGGTCGCCGCTACGCCTTGCTGGTGGATCAGTTAATTGGTCAACATCAGGTGGTGGTTAAAAACCTTGAAAGTAACTATCGCAAAGTCCCTGGCATTTCTGCTGCAACCATTCTTGGCGACGGCAGCGTGGCACTGATTGTTGATGTTTCCGCCTTGCAGGCGATAAACCGCGAACAACGTATGGCGAATACCGCCGCCTGATTGAGTAAAAAGGGAATAAATATGACCGGTATGACAAATGTAACAAAGCTGGCCAGCGAACCGTCAGGCCAGGAGTTTCTGGTATTTACCCTCGGTGACGAAGAGTACGGCATCGATATTCTGAAAGTGCAGGAGATCCGTGGCTACGATCAGGTTACGCGGATTGCCAATACACCCGCGTTTATCAAAGGCGTCACTAATCTGCGCGGCGTGATTGTGCCAATTATTGATTTGCGTATTAAGTTCAGCCAGGTGGATGTGGAGTACAACGATAACACGGTGGTTATCGTTCTGAATCTTGGGCAGCGGGTGGTCGGCATTGTGGTAGATGGCGTTTCAGATGTTCTTTCGTTGACGACGGAACAAATTCGCCCGGCACCGGAATTTGCTGTGACGCTTTCCACAGAATACCTCACCGGCCTGGGCGCGCTGGGCGATCGCATGCTAATTCTGGTTAATATCGAAAAACTGCTGAATAGCGAAGAGATGGCGCTGTTGGATAGCACGGCATCAGAAGTCGCATAATTTATCCAGCCGTACTCAAATGAAATGAGCCCGATGCCCTGCGCATTGGGTTTTTCATTTTAATATCGCCATGACTGGCATCAGAAATAAAGTTTCCCTCCTTCCTGCCGATAACGAAACCAACTTGTTTTCAGGAAGGTGCCTTATGATTAACCGTATCCGCGTAGTCACGCTGTTGGTAATGGTGCTGGGGGTATTCGCACTGTTACAGCTTATTTCCGGAAGTCTGTTTTTTTCTTCTCTTCACCATAGCCAGAAAAGTTTTGTGGTTTCCAATCAATTACGGGAGCAGCAAAGCGAGCTGACCTCAACCTGGGATTTAATGCTGCAAACGCGCATTAACCTGAGTCGTTCAGCGGTGCGGATGATGATGGATTCATCCAATCAACAAAGTAACGCTAAAGTTGAATTACTTGATAGCGCCAGGAAAACATTGGCCCAGGCTGCAATCCATTATAAAAAATTCAAAATCATGGCACCGTTAGCTGAAATGGTCGCTACCAGTCGTAATATCGACGAAAAATATAAAAACTATCACACAGCATTAACAGAACTGATTGATTATCTTGATTATGGCAATACCGGAGCCTATTTCGCTCAGCCAACCCAGGGAATGCAAAATGCGATGGGCGAAGCCTTTGCCCAGTACGCCCTCAGTAGTGAAAAACGGTATCAAGCTATCGTCACTGACAACACTGATGATTACCGATTTGCCCAGTGGCAACTGGCGGTTATCGCGCTGGTGGTGGTATTGATTCTGCTGGTGGCGTGGTACGGCATCCGCCGCATGCTACTTAACCCGTTAGCGAAGATCATTTCTCACATCCGGGAAATTGCTGGTGGCAATCTGGCGCATACCCTCAGCATTGCCGGGCGCAGTGAAATGGGCGACCTGGCACAGAGCGTTTCACATATGCAACGCTCTCTGACAGACACGGTCAACCATGTGCGAGAAGGTTCAGACGCTATCTATGCTGGTACTCGTGAGATTGCTGCGGGGAATACCGATCTTTCCTCCCGTACTGAACAGCAGGCATCGGCGCTGGAAGAAACGGCCGCCAGCATGGAACAGCTCACAGCAACAGTGAAACAGAACGCCGATAACGCCCGTCAAGCCTCGCAACTGGCGCAAAGTGCCTCCGATACTGCTCAGCATGGTGGCAAAGTCGTGGACGGTGTGGTGAAAACCATGCACGAAATTGCCGACAGTTCGCAGAAAATTGCTGACATTATTAGCGTTATTGATGGCATTGCTTTCCAGACCAATATCCTGGCACTGAACGCGGCTGTTGAAGCCGCCCGAGCAGGGGAACAGGGGCGTGGTTTTGCCGTGGTGGCGGGCGAAGTGCGTAATCTCGCCAGTCGCAGCGCCCAGGCGGCAAAAGAGATCAAAGCGCTGATTGAAGATTCCGCCTCCCGCGTTGATACCGGTTCGGTGCTGGTAGAAAGTGCCGGGGAAACCATGACGAATATTGTCAATGCCGTCACCCGTGTTACCGACATTATGGGCGAGATTGCCTCTGCATCGGATGAACAGAGTCGCGGTATCGATCAAGTGGCGTTGGCAGTGTCGGAAATGGATCGCGTCACCCAACAAAACGCATCGCTGGTGCAGGAGTCTGCCGCGGCGGCGGCGGCCCTTGAAGAGCAGGCCAGCCGTTTAACGCAAGCAGTTTCCACATTCCGTCTGGCTGCAAGCTCGCAAACGATTAAACCACAATCCCGTCCAACCACTGAACAACCACCCGCACAGCCGCGACTGCGTATTACTGAACAAGATCCAAACTGGGAAACATTTTGATGAGTATTTACTCACTCGGTCATTTCAGCCAAATGGATCAGGTGATGCAACAAAACGTCGCACTGGCAGAAGAAGCGGCGGCAACGGCACAACGGGTGAATCAGTGGTTTCCTGAAGTGACTGAGAAGGCGCTATGACATCATCTCTGCCCTGCGGGCAAACGTCTTTATTGTTACAGATGACCGAGCGCCTGGCGCTTTCCGACGCGCATTTTCGGCGGATAAGTCAATTGATCTATCAACGTGCGGGGATAGTCCTGGCGGACCACAAACGCGACATGGTTTACAACCGCCTGGTGCGCCGTTTGCGCTCGCTGGGGCTTGCAGACTTCGGCCATTATCTGAATTTACTGGAATCTAATCAGCACAGCGGCGAGTGGCAGGCGTTTATTAATTCGCTGACCACAAACCTGACGGCATTTTTCCGCGAGGGGCATCATTTCCCATTGCTCGCGGAGCACGCCCGCCACAGCTCTGGCGAGTATCGCGTATGGAGTGCGGCGGCATCGACAGGTGAAGAACCCTACAGCATTGCGATGACGCTGGCGGATACGCTGGGCACCGCGCCCGGACGCTGGAAAGTATTCGCCAGCGATATCGACACCGAAGTGCTGGAGAAAGCCAGAAGCGGCATTTATCGCCATGAAGAGCTGAAAAACCTGACGCCGCAACAACTCCAGCGCTACTTCATGCGCGGTACGGGGCCGCATCAAGGGCTGGTGCGTGTGCGTAAGGCACTGGCGAACTACATCGATTTTTCCCCGCTGAATTTGCTGGCGAAACAGTACGCTGCGCCGGGGCCGTTCGATGCGATCTTCTGTCGTAACGTCATGATCTACTTCGATCAAGCGACCCAGCAGGAGATTTTGCGCCGCTTTGTACCGCTGCTTAAACCCGACGGATTATTGTTTGCGGGTCACTCTGAAAACTTTAGCCACCTTGAGCGCAGCTTCACATTGCGTGGACAGACGGTGTATGCGCTAAGTAAGGATTAACGATGAGCAAAATCAGGGTGTTGTCGGTCGATGACTCGGCACTGATGCGCCAGATAATGACAGAAATCATCAATAGTCATAGTGACATGGAAATGGTAGCGACGGCTCCCGATCCGCTGGTCGCGCGTGATTTGATTAAGAAATTCAACCCTGATGTGCTGACGCTGGACGTCGAAATGCCGCGTATGGACGGACTGGATTTCCTCGAAAAATTAATGCGTTTGCGACCGATGCCAGTAGTGATGGTTTCTTCTCTGACTGGCAAAGGTTCCGAAGTCACGCTGCGTGCTCTGGAGTTGGGGGCGATAGATTTTGTCACCAAACCGCAACTGGGGATCCGCGAAGGAATGCTGGCGTATAGCGAAATGATTGCCGAAAAGGTGCGTACGGCAGCAAGGGCAAGCCTTACTGCGCATAAACCGTTATCGGCACCGACAACGCTGAAGACCGGACCGCTTTTGAGTTCAGAAAAGCTGATTGCGATTGGCGCCTCAACGGGGGGAACTGAGGCGATTCGTCACGTATTGCAACCGTTGCCGCTTTCCAGCCCGGCACTGTTAATTACCCAGCATATGCCGCCCGGTTTTACCCGCTCTTTTGCCGACAGACTTAATAAGCTGTGCCAAATCGGCGTGAAAGAAGCCGAGGACGGAGAACGCGTCTTGCCGGGGCATGCCTATATCGCCCCGGGCGATCGGCATATGGAACTGGCGCGTAGTGGCGCGAATTATCAAATCAAAATTCACGATGGCCCGGCGGTTAATCGCCATCGGCCATCGGTAGATGTGTTGTTTCATTCTGTGGCCAAACAGGCGGGGCGTAATGCGGTTGGGGTGATCCTGACGGGCATGGGCAACGACGGCGCGACGGGAATGTTAGCAATGCGTCAGGCGGGGGCATGGACTCTTGCGCAAAATGAAGCAAGCAGCGTGGTGTTCGGCATGCCGCGCGAGGCCATCAATATGGGTGGCGTCTGCGAAGTGGTCGATCTTAGCCAGGTAAGCCAGCAAATGCTGGCAAAAATCAGTGCCGGACAGGCGATACGTATTTAAATCAGGAGTGTGAGATGGCGGATAAAGAGCTTAAATTTTTGGTTGTGGATGACTTTTCCACCATGCGACGCATCGTGCGTAACCTGCTGAAAGAGCTTGGATTTAATAATGTTGAGGAAGCGGAGGATGGCGCCGATGCTCTCAATAAGTTGCAGGCGGGAGGATATGGTTTTGTTATCTCCGACTGGAATATGCCAAACATGGACGGCCTTGAATTGCTGAAAACGATTCGTGCTGATGGCGCGATGTCAGCATTGCCGGTGTTAATGGTGACTGCAGAAGCGAAGAAAGAAAACATTATTGCCGCAGCACAAGCGGGGGCCAGTGGCTACGTGGTTAAGCCATTTACCGCCGCGACGCTGGAGGAAAAACTCAACAAAATCTTTGAGAAACTGGGCATGTGAGGATGCGACTATGATGCAACCATCAATTAAACCTGCTGATGAAAATTCTGCTGGCGATATCATTGCGCGCATCGGCAGCCTGACGCGTATGCTGCGCGATAGTCTGCGGGAGCTGGGGCTGGACCAGGCCATTGCAGAAGCGGCGGAAGCCATCCCCGATGCCCGCGATCGTTTGTACTACGTTGTGCAGATGACTGCCCAGGCTGCGGAAAGGGCGCTCAACAGTGTTGAGGCTTCACAACCGCATCAGGATCACATGGAGAAATCAGCAAAAGCGTTAACCCAACGCTGGGATGACTGGTTTGCCGATCCCATTGATCTTGCCGACGCTCGCGAACTGGTGACCGATACACGGCAATTTCTGGCGGATGTGCCGACGCATACCAGTTTTACCAATGCGCAGTTGCTGGAAATCATGATGGCGCAGGATTTTCAGGACCTCACCGGGCAGGTCATTAAACGAATGATGGATGTCATTCAGGAGATTGAACGCCAGTTGCTAATGGTGCTGCTGGAAAATATCCCGGAACAGGATGCACGTCCGAAACGTGAAAGCCAGAGTTTGCTGAATGGACCACAGGTAGATACCAGCAAAGCCGGTGTGGTAGCCAGTCAGGACCAGGTCGACGATTTGTTGGATAGCCTTGGATTCTGATTTGTATTGCCTGATGTGACGCGGCCGCGTCACATCGATCTTCAAGGTTGGATAAGGCGTTTACGCCGTACCCGACAAACATGTCACCATGCCTGATGTGCTGTGGCAAAAGCCCTAAATCCCGCCTTTTTTACCCCTTACTCAAACCATTGAACGCTTTGCGCTCTGGCATCATTCACGCTTATTACTCTTTCCAGGATTGGCGACGTGTCTGACGAGAGCGACGACAAAACAGAAGCCCCCACACCTCACCGACTTGAAAAAGCGCGGGAAGAGGGGCAAATCCCGCGTTCCCGTGAATTAACGTCGCTGCTGATTTTGTTAGTGGGCGTGTGTGTTATCTGGTTTGGCGGTGTGTCGCTGGCTCGTCGATTGTCGGGCATGCTCTCCGCGGGATTGCATTTTGATCACAGTATTATCAATGACCCGAACCTGATCCTCGGGCAGATTATTTTGCTGATCAGAGAAGCCATGCTGGCGCTGCTGCCGCTGATTAGCGGCGTGGTGCTGGTGGCGCTCATTTCTCCGGTGATGCTGGGTGGGCTGGTATTTAGCGGCAAATCCTTGCAGCCGAAGTTTTCCAAACTCAACCCGCTACCGGGCATTAAACGGATGTTCTCGGCACAGACTGGCGCGGAGTTGCTGAAAGCGATACTGAAATCCATCCTGGTCGGCAGTGTGACGGGGTTTTATCTCTGGCACCACTGGCCGCAGATGATGCGCTTAATGGCCGAGTCTCCGATTACCGCCATGGGAAACGCCATGGATCTGGTTGGGCTATGCGCGTTGTTGGTGGTGCTTGGCGTTATTCCGATGGTGGGATTTGACGTCTTTTTCCAAATCTTCAGCCACCTGAAAAAGCTGCGTATGTCACGGCAGGATATTCGTGATGAGTTCAAACAAAGTGAAGGCGACCCTCATGTCAAAGGGCGAATCCGTCAGATGCAGCGAGCTGCGGCGCGGCGGCGGATGATGGCCGATGTGCCGAAAGCGGACGTTATCGTCAATAACCCAACTCACTACTCAGTGGCTTTGCAGTACGACGAAAACAAAATGAGTGCGCCAAAAGTCGTTGCCAAGGGCGCGGGGCTGGTGGCATTACGCATTCGTGAAATAGCCGCTGAAAATAACGTCCCGACCCTCGAAGCGCCTCCGCTGGCGCGTGCGCTGTATCGACATGCTGAAATCGGTCAACAAATACCTGGTCAACTATATGCCGCCGTGGCGGAAGTGCTGGCCTGGGTCTGGCAACTGAAACGTTGGCGTCTGGCTGGTGGACAGCGCCCTGTACAACCAACTCATCTTCCGGTGCCGGAAGCCCTGGATTTTATTAACGAGAAACCGACCCATGAGTAATCTGGCCGCGATGCTGCGCCTGCCTGCAAATCTGAAATCGACACAATGGCAGATCCTTGCCGGACCGATTTTGATCTTGCTGATTTTGTCGATGATGGTGCTGCCATTGCCTGCATTCATTCTCGACCTGCTGTTTACCTTTAATATCGCGTTGTCGATCATGGTGTTGCTGGTGGCGATGTTTACCCAGCGTACGCTCGAGTTTGCCGCCTTTCCGACAATCCTGCTGTTCACCACGCTGTTGCGTCTGGCTCTTAACGTAGCTTCAACCCGTATTATTTTGATGGAAGGGCATACCGGCGCGGCGGCGGCAGGGAAGGTGGTCGAAGCGTTCGGTCACTTCCTCGTTGGTGGCAATTTCGCTATCGGTATCGTGGTGTTCGTCATTCTCGTGATCATCAACTTTATGGTCATTACCAAAGGTGCTGGGCGTATTGCGGAAGTGGGCGCGCGCTTTGTTCTCGATGGTATGCCGGGTAAGCAGATGGCGATTGACGCCGACCTGAACGCCGGATTGATTGGTGAAGATGAGGCGAAAAAACGCCGCTCCGAAGTGACTCAGGAAGCCGATTTTTACGGCTCAATGGACGGGGCAAGTAAGTTTGTTCGCGGCGATGCCATCGCCGGGATCCTCATCATGGTCATTAACGTTGTCGGCGGATTGCTGGTTGGTGTGCTGCAACATGGCATGAGCATGGGGCACGCGGCGGAAAGTTATACGCTATTGACCATAGGCGACGGTCTGGTGGCACAAATCCCGGCACTGGTGATTTCTACCGCCGCCGGGGTCATCGTTACGCGTGTCAGCACCGATCAGGATGTTGGCGAGCAGATGGTGAATCAGCTTTTCAGTAACCCAAGCGTTATGTTGCTAAGCGCCGCCGTGCTCGGCTTACTCGGGCTGGTGCCAGGAATGCCGAACCTGGTATTTTTGCTGTTCACGGCGGGATTGCTCGGGCTGGCCTGGTGGATCCGCGGACGCGATCAAAAAGCGCCTGCCGAACCAAAACCGGTAAAAATGGCAGAGAATAATGCTGTAGTCGAAGCAACGTGGAATGATGTGCAACTGGAAGATTCTCTGGGAATGGAAGTGGGCTATCGACTGATCCCGATGGTTGATTTCCAACAAGATGGCGAGTTGCTGGGCCGTATTCGTAGTATTCGTAAAAAATTTGCTCAGGAAATGGGCTTCCTGCCGCCGGTGGTGCACATTCGCGACAATATGGATCTGCAACCGGCACGTTATCGTATTTTGATGAAAGGCGTAGAGATTGGCAGTGGCGATGCTTATCCGGGGCGCTGGCTGGCAATTAACCCGGGTACCGCTGCCGGGACGTTACCTGGTGAAGCGACCGTCGATCCGGCTTTTGGTCTGAACGCTATCTGGATCGAAAGTGCGCTAAAAGAACAGGCGCAGATTCAGGGGTACACCGTGGTTGAGGCCAGCACAGTGGTGGCAACGCATCTTAACCATCTCATTAGCCAGCACGCCGCAGAGTTGTTTGGTCGCCAGGAGACGCAACAATTGCTGGATCGCGTCGCCCAGGAGATGCCAAAGCTGACGGAAGATCTCGTTCCTGGCGTCGTCACGCTCACCACGCTACATAAAGTGCTGCAAAATCTGCTCGATGAAAAAGTGCCGATTCGCGACATGCGTACCATTCTCGAAGCGCTGGCGGAGCATGCGCCCATTCAGAGCGATCCGCATGAATTAACCGCCGTCGTGCGCGTGGCGTTGGGGCGAGCGATTACCCAGCAGTGGTTCCCCGGCAAAGATGAAGTCCATGTTATTGGCCTCGACACGCCGCTGGAACGTTTGTTATTACAGGCGTTGCAAGGCGGGGGCGGACTGGAGCCAGGGCTGGCGGATCGTTTACTGGCGCAAACTCAGGAAGCGCTATC
Source organism: Escherichia sp. E4736 (assembly GCF_005781225.1). Taxonomy (NCBI): domain Bacteria; kingdom Pseudomonadati; phylum Pseudomonadota; class Gammaproteobacteria; order Enterobacterales; family Enterobacteriaceae; genus Escherichia; species Escherichia sp. E4736. Next base: position 50,518 of record NZ_VATT01000038.1, read on the forward strand.
CCGTCAGGAGATGTTGGGTGCGCCGCCTGTATTGTTGGTGAACCACGCGCTGCGACCATTATTGTCTCGCTTCCTGCGCCGCAGCTTGCCGCAGTTAGTGGTGCTGTCGAATCTGGAACTATCTGATAACCGACATATCCGCATGACGGCGACAATTGGCGGTAAATGATGAGAACTTTATTGGCTATGCTGTTGTTTCCGGTGATTGCGCAAGCCGCCGGGGAGGGGATGTGGCAGGCAAGTAGTGTCGGAATTACGCTAAATCATCGCGGTGAGTCGATGTCTTCTGCGCCTCTTTCTTCGCGACAACCTGTTTCAGGATTGATGACGCTGGTGGCGTGGCGTTATCAGCTTATCGGTCCGCCCCCCGCGGGACTGCGGGTACGTTTATGCTCACAATCTCGTTGTGTCGAATTAGAGGGGCAGAGCGGAACCACCGTGGCCTTTTCCGGTATAGCGGCAGCAGAACCATTGCGCTTTATCTGGGAAGTGCCTGGCGGTGGGAGGTTAATTCCGCCGCTGAAAGTACAACGTAATGAAGTGATTGTGAATTATCGGCGGTGATAAAAAAGCCGATGTCCGTAACTGCGACATCGGCCTTTGACACATAACGCGATTACATACGCTCTACAGTCTCAATACCCAGCGTATCCAGACCCAGCTTCAGCGTCTTCGCCGTCAGTTGTGCCAGTTTCAGACGGCTGTTACGCACTTCTTCGTTTTCTGCGCTGAGGATCGGGCAGTGCTCGTAGAAGCCAGAGAACAGACCGGCCAGATCGTACAGATAAGCACACATCACATGCGGCGTACCTTCACGGGCAACCACAGTGAGGGTTTCTTCAAACTGCAGCAGACGAGCAGCCAGTTGCGCTTCACGATCTTCACGGATGATTACCGGAGCTGAAGCCAGTTGCTCTTCGTTAATTTCTGCTTTACGGAACACAGACAAAACACGCGTGTAAGCATACTGCATGTATGGCGCGGTATTACCCTCAAACGCCAGCATGTTGTCCCAGTCGAAGATGTAGTCGGTAGTGCGGTTTTTGGAGAGATCCGCGTATTTCACCGCGCCGATACCCACCGCATTGGCCAGTTTTTCCAGCTCGTCAGCTGGCATATCCGGGTTCTTTTCTGCCACCAGACGACGTGCACGCTCCAGGGCTTCATCCAGCAGATCGGCCAGTTTCACCGTACCGCCCGCGCGGGTTTTGAACGGTTTGCCGTCTTTGCCCAGCATCATGCCGAACATGTGGTGTTCCAGCGGTACGGATTCCGGCACATAGCCTGCTTTGCGGACGATCGCCCATGCCTGCATCAGGTGCTGATGCTGACGGGAGTCGATGTAATACAGCACGCGATCGGCATGCAGTGTTTCATAACGATATTTCGCACAGGCGATATCAGTAGTGGTGTAAAGATAGCCGCCATCTTTCTTCTGAATGATCACGCCCATCGGTTCGCCTTCCTTGTTTTTGAACTCATCAAGGAATACGACGGTTGCGCCTTCGCTTTCTACTGCCAGACCTTTGGCTTTCAGGTCCGCTACGATACCCGGCAGCATCGGGTTGTAGAGGCTTTCGCCCATCACGTCATCGCGGGTTAGCGTCACGTTCAGACGATCGTAGGTGATCTGGTTCTGCGTCATGGTGATGTCGACCAGTTTGCGCCACATCTCGCGGAAGTATTCGTCACCGCTTTGCAGTTTTACCACGTAGTTACGTGCGCGCTCAGCGAACTCTTCATCTTCATCGTAATGCTTTTTCGCATCGCGGTAGAAACCTTCAAGGTCAGCCAGTTCCATTTCACCGGCGTTTTCCTGCTGCTGTTTTTCCAGCCACGCAATCAGCATACCGAACTGAGTACCCCAGTCGCCGACGTGGTTTGCGCGAATCACTTTGTGACCGAGGAACTCCAGAGTACGCACTGCCGCGTCACCAATAATGGTAGAGCGCAGGTGACCGACGTGCATCTCTTTCGCCACGTTCGGTGCGGAGTAGTCAACCACAATGGTCTGTTTTTCTGGCGTAGCAACACCGAGACGATCTGACGCCAGCGCCTGCTGAACATGTTCAGCCAGGAATGCCGGATCAAGGAAAATGTTGATAAAGCCTGGACCGGCGATCTCAACTTTGCTGGCGATACCGTTAAGATCCAGATGAGTCAGCACCTGCTCTGCTAATTGTCGCGGTGCCATACCCAGTTTTTTAGCAACTGCCATCATGCCGTTAGCCTGATAGTCGCCGAACTGAACTTTTGCTGACTGACGAACCTGCGGTTCGCAATCCGCAGGCGCGCCTGCCGCAATCATGGCCTGACGGACTTTTTCTGAGAGAAGAGCCTGAATATTCACCGGAATACCTTACATTGATGAAGCGAGCAAAAATTGCCCGCACCAGTTAAAGAAATTAGGGCGGGAGTATACTGCAAATGGCTGTTTTCGTCAGCAACGTGCGCGTGGCGTATTGCCGTTTTCACTATTGCATCAGAAGCGGCGTGAAATCAGCGGTTGGTTGGCGCAGGGCAACAGGGTAAATTAACGCTTTTACTGAAAGACGAAGAGTGATTATGGCGAACTGGCAATCTATCGACGAGCTGCAGGATATTGCATCGGATTTACCGCGATTTACCCACGCATTAGATGAACTTTCCCGCCGTCTGGGATTGGATATCACTCCGCTGACTGCCGATCACATTTCTTTGCGTTGCCATCAAAACGCCACCGCTGAACGCTGGCGTCGCGGGTTTGAACAGTGCGGTGAACTCCTGTCAGAAAATATGATCAATGGCAGGCCGATTTGTCTGTTTAAATTGCATGAGCCGGTACAGGTTGCTCACTGGCAGTTTTCCATTGTTGAGCTACCGTGGCCCGGGGAAAAACGTTACCCGCACGAAGGTTGGGAACATATTGAAATCGTTCTGCCGGGCGAGCCAGAAACGCTGAATGCCCGTGCGCTGGCGTTGCTTTCTGATGAAGGACTCAGCCTGCCGGGGATCTCAGTTAAAACCAGTTCGCCAAAAGGTGAGCATGAGCGATTACCGAATCCGACGCTGGCGGTCACCGATGGCAGAACAACCATTAAGTTTCATCCGTGGTCCATTGAAGAGATCGTCGCCAGCGAGCAGTCGGCGTAATTAAGGAGCAAAAATGGCATTACTGGAAATTTGCTGTTACAGCATGGAGTGCGCACTAACGGCGCAGCAAAATGGCGCTGACAGAATTGAATTGTGTGCGGCACCGAAAGAAGGGGGCTTAACGCCGTCGCTGGGCGTGCTTAAATCCGTGCGCCAGCAGATAACGATTCCCGTACATCCGATCATCCGCCCGCGCGGTGGTGATTTTTGCTACAGCGACGGCGAGTTTGCCGCCATTCTTGAGGATGTTCGTACTGTCCGCGAATTAGGCTTTCCGGGACTGGTGACGGGCGTTCTCGATGTTGACGGTAATGTCGATATGCTACGAATGGAAAAAATAATGTCTGCTGCCGGTCCGTTGGCCGTTACTTTTCATCGTGCCTTCGATATGTGTGCTAACCCATTAAATACAATGAATAATCTTGCGAAATTGGGCATTGCCCGGGTACTGACTTCCGGGCAAAAATCAGACGCTCTGCAAGGTTTATCAAAAATTATGGAACTTATTGCCTATGGTGATACTCCAATCATCATGGCCGGAGCAGGAGTTCGCGCAGAAAACCTGCACCACTTCCTCGATGCCGGAGTGCTGGAAGTCCATAGCTCCGCGGGAGCGTGGCAAGCCTCACCGATGCGTTATCGTAATCAAGGATTGTCCATGTCATCAGATGCACACGCGGACGAGTATTCGCGTTATGTCGTAGACGGGGCGGCGGTTGCTGAAATGAAAGGAATCATTGAACGCCATCAGGCCAAATGATTTTTACCGTTGCATCATGTCGCCCAATATGATGCTTGCTCGTACCAGGCCCCTGCAATTTCAACAGGGGCCTTTTTTTATTCCCTGGTAGTATAAAAAACGAACGATTGCTGTGATGTGTAGAACGGGTGACAGTGCGCATAGCGTTGTGCTTAAAATGTTATATATATTCACATTAATTATGTTATTTAAATTACTAAAACTGACAAATATATATTATAAATAACGGCTGGGTTATTCTTTCGCAATTAATAATTACATTGTAATAAATCATATTCTTTATCGATTATTTCAGGCAGTGTTGTGCCGAATTAAGCAAGTAGTCAATTCGTTGTATATTTATTTATACAATGATTTCGGTGTCCTGGAATTTAATTAGAGGAATCTATGCGAGGGAAAAAACGCATTGGGTTATTTTTTCTGCTGATAGCGGTTGTGGTTGGTGGCGGCGGGTTATTGCTTGCGCAAAAAGCCTTACATAAAACGTCGGATACAGCATTTTGTCTTTCCTGCCACTCGATGAGTAAACCTTTTGAGGAATATCAGGGAACTGTCCACTTTGCGAACCAGAAAGGTATACGTGCGGAATGTGCCGATTGCCATATTCCAAAGTCAGGGATGGATTATTTATTTGCCAAATTAAAAGCATCTAAAGATATTTATCATGAATTTGTTAGCGGCAAAATAGACAGTGACGATAAGTTCGAAGCGCATCGTCAGGAAATGGCCGAAACAGTATGGAAAGAATTAAAAGCATCGGATTCTGCAACGTGCCGTAGTTGCCATTCTTTTGATGCGATGGATATTGCCTCGCAAAGTGAATCTGCGCAGAAAATGCATACCAAAGCGCAAAAGGACGGTGAAACGTGTATTGATTGTCATAAAGGAATTGCCCATTTCCCGCCAGAAATAAAAATGGATGACAACGCGGCGCATGAACTGGAAAGTCAGGCTGCCACTTCTGTGACCAATGGCGCACATATTTATCCTTTCAAACCTTCCCACATAGGCGAACTGGCCACTGTGAATCCTGGTACCGATCTCACCGTCGTTGATGCCAGTGGCAAACAGCCGATCGTTCTGTTGCAGGGTTATCAAATGCAGGGCAGTGAAAACACGCTCTACCTGGCGGCAGGTCAACGTCTGGCGCTAGCCACATTAAGTGATGAAGGTATCAAGGCGCTAACGGTAAACGGGGAATGGCAGGCTGACGAATACGGTAATCAATGGCGTCAGGCGTCATTACAAGGGGCGCTAATCGATCCCGTATTAGCGGATCGTAAACCGTTATGGCAATACGCTGAAAAACTCGATGACACCTATTGTGCTGGCTGCCATGCGCCTATTGCCGCTGACCATTACACCGTCAATGCCTGGCCCTCTATTGCCAAAGGAATGGGGGCGCGAACCAGCATGAGCGAAAACGAACTGGACATTTTGACGCGGTACTTCCAGTACAACGCCAAAGATATTACCGAAAAACAGTGATCCTCGTAGATCAGGGAGGAAGTTATGACATTAACAAGACGTGAGTTTATTAAACATAGCGGTATTGCTGCCGGGGCGCTGGTGGTGACATCGGCTACGCCGTTACCCGCATGGGCAGAAGAGAAGGGCGGAAAAATCCTCACCGCGGGTCGTTGGGGAGCGATGAACGTAGAAGTGAAGGACGGTAAGATTGTTTCTTCGACAGGCGCGCTGGCGAAGACTATCCCGAACTCGTTACAGTCTACGGCGGCGGATCAGGTACACACTACGGCGCGTATTCAGCATCCGATGGTGAGAAAAAGTTATCTCGACAATCCACTGCAACCGGCAAAAGGTCGTGGCGAAGACAGTTACGTTCAGGTGAGCTGGGAACAGGCATTAAAACTGATTCATGAGCAACACGATCGCATCCGCAAGGCCAACGGCCCTTCGGCCATTTTTGCAGGGTCTTACGGCTGGCGTTCATCAGGGGTGCTGCATAAAGCGCAAACGCTGATGCAACGTTATATGAATCTGGCGGGGGGATATTCCGGGCATAGTGGCGATTACTCTACCGGGGCTGCGCAGGTGATCATGCCGCACGTTGTCGGTTCTGTGGAGGTCTATGAACAGCAGACTTCCTGGCCGCTGATTCTGGAAAACAGTCAGGTGGTGGTGTTGTGGGGCATGAACCCGCTGAATACCTTAAAAATTGCCTGGAGCAGTACCGATGAACAAGGGCTGGAATACTTCCATCAGCTGAAAAAATCGGGCAAACCGGTGATTGCCATCGACCCTATCCGTTCCGAAACAATCGAGTTCTTTGGCGATAACGCGACCTGGATCGCGCCGAATATGGGGACCGACGTGGCGCTGATGTTAGGCATCGCGCATACCCTGATGACTCAAGGCAAACACGATAAAGCCTTCCTTGAGAAATACACCACCGGTTATCCGCAGTTTGAAGAGTATCTGACCGGCAAGAACGATAATACGCCGAAGAGTGCGGCCTGGGCGGCAGAAATTACTGGTGTACCGGAAGCGCAGATTGTCAAACTCGCTGAACTGATGGCGGCGAATCGCACGATGCTGATGGCTGGTTGGGGGATCCAACGCCAGCAATACGGCGAACAGAAACACTGGATGCTGGTGACGCTGGCGGCGATGTTAGGGCAAATTGGTACACCGGGCGGCGGTTTTGGTTTCTCTTATCATTACTCCAACGGTGGCAACCCTACGCGAGTTGGCGGCGTGCTGCCAGAAATGTCTGCGGCGATTGCCGGACAGGCAAGTGAGGAAGCTGATGATGGCGGAATGACCGCGATTCCGGTCGCCCGTATTGTCGATGCGCTGGAAAATCCTGGCGGCAAATATCAGCATAACGGTAAAGAACAAACGTATCAGAATATCAAAATGATCTGGTGGGCGGGTGGCGGTAACTTTACTCATCACCAGGATACTAATCGCCTGATTAAAGCTTGGCAGAAACCGGAGATGATCGTCGTTTCTGAATGCTACTGGACCGCAGCAGCCAAACACGCAGATATCGTATTACCGATCACCACATCGTTTGAGCGCAATGACCTGACGATGACCGGTGATTATAGCAACCAGCATATTGTGCCGATGAAGCAAGCTGTCGCTCCGCAATTTGAAGCGCGTAACGATTTTGACGTGTTTGCCGATCTTGCGGAATTACTGAAACCTGGCGGAAAAGAGATCTATACCGAAGGTAAAGATGAAATGGCGTGGCTGAAATTTTTCTATGATGCCGCCCAGAAAGGTGCGCGTGCGCAACGCGTGACTATGCCAATGTTTAATGCCTTCTGGCAGCAAAATAAACTGCTTGAAATGCGCCGCAGCGAGAAGAACGAGCAATATGTTCGCTATGGCGATTTCCGCGCCGATCCGGTGAAAAACGCGCTGGGTACACCAAGTGGCAAAATTGAAATCTACTCAAAAACACTGGAAAAATTTGGCTATAAGGATTGCCCGGCACACCCGACCTGGCTGGCTCCTGATGAATGGAAAGGTACCGCCGACGAGAAGCAGTTGCAGCTTCTGACCGCGCATCCGGCACATCGTCTACACAGTCAGCTTAACTATGCGGAGCTGCGTAAAAAATATGCGGTTGCCGATCGTGAGCCGATCACAATTCACACCGAAGATGCAGCTCGGTTTGGTATTGCAAATGGCGATCTGGTCCGTGTCTGGAATAAACGTGGTCAGATCCTGACAGGCGCTGTGGTGACTGACGGGATCAAAAAAGGCGTTGTATGCGTGCATGAAGGTGCATGGCCGGATCTGGAAAATGGCTTGTGTAAAAACGGCAGTGCGAACGTGTTAACGGCGGATATCCCCAGCTCGCAGCTGGCGAATGCCTGTGCCGGTAACTCTGCGCTGGTGTATATCGAAAAATATACGGGCAATGCGCCGAAGTTAACGGCGTTTGATCAGCCAGCTATTCAGGCATAAGACGTGAAAAGCGCCCGGAAACGGGCGCTGAGGTTATGCAAACGCAAAACTGCCTGATGTGCTATGCTTATCAGGCCTACATAGTCCCTGCAATATGCTGAATTAGCAAGGTTTTGTAGGCCGGATAAGGCGTTCACGCCGCATCCGGCAGTAATACCAGACCTTTACGGCTTACGCGCAATCAGCACCGCGCGTTTAGGCGCAGGATAACCTTCTACCGTCTTACCCGGATCATGCGGGTCGAGAAAATCGGCCAGAGACTCGGTGACCATCCATTCAGTGCGTCGCTGCTCTTCTGTAGTGGTGACACTCACATCCGCAATGCGAATATCAACAAAACCACACTTCTTCAGCCAGTTTTTCAACGCCAGGGCCGACGGGATGAAATAAACATTACGCATTTGTGCGTAACGATCGCCTGGTACCAGCACCGTGTTTTCGTCGCCATCAATAACCAGCGTTTCAAGCACCAGTTCACCCTCATTCACCAGTTGATCTTTCAACTGCCACAGATGTTCCAGCGGTGAACGACGATGATAAAGCACGCCCATCGAAAAGACGGTATCAAAGGCTTTCAGTGCCGGAAGTTGTTCAATCCCTAACGGCAGCAGATGCGCCCGTTGGTCGTTACCCAACAGTTTACGCACTGCTTCAAACTGGCAGAGGAATAGTTGCGTAGGGTCGATACCCACCGCAAGGTGTGCGCCTGCGCCAATCATGCGCCACATGTGATAGCCGCTGCCGCAGCCGACATCAAGAATGGTGCGCCCGGTTAAATCAGAAAGATGGGGCAGAACACGATCCCATTTCCAGTCGGAACGCCATTCGGTATCGATGTTGACGCCATACAGTGAGAACGGCCCTTTGCGCCACGGCATCAGGTTGCGCATCAGAGTCTCAATGCGCTTAATCTGCCCGGCGCTCAGTGGCTCTTCGCTTTCCGCTGTCACGCTATGCAGTAAATCAAGACGATACGGTTTAATTTCAGGCAGAAATTCCACCGCGTTGGACCACTGTTTAAACAGACCGTGCTGCTGTTCGCGCTGCCAGCTGGCAATCTGCGCGGGCAGGGTTTCCAGCCAGTGTGAAAGATGATTTTTGGCAATCAGAGAATAAAAGTTACCAAAGTCGATCATGCAGCGTCCTCTGCTTTTAATGCCACCAGTGAACCAAAATTAAAGCACTGGAACCACAGCTCGCTATGCTCAAAACCGGCTTTATGCAGGCGTGCCTTGTGGGTTTCCACGGAATCGGTCAGCATGACGTTTTCTAACATGCTGCGCTTCTGGCTGATTTCCAGCTCGCTGTAGCCGTTGGCACGTTTAAAATCGTGGTGCATGTTGAACAGCAGTTCACCAACTTTGGCATCTTCGAAACTAAATTTTTCCGAAAGCACCAGCGCGCCGCCCGGGTTTAGCCCTTGATAAATTTTATCCAGTAACGCCTGGCGCTCGGAAGGTTCCAGGAATTGCAGGGTAAAATTCAGTACCACCATCGACGCGTTTTCAATGGCAATATCACGAATATCACCTTCAATAACGTCAACAGGCGTAGGCGCTTTATAGGCGTCGATATGACGGCGGCAGCGTTCAATCATTGCCGGGGAATTGTCGATGGCGATAATTTTACAATTATCATGATGAATGTTGCGACGCACTGAGAGCGTCGCCGCGCCCAAAGAACAGCCCAGATCGTAAATCTGCGTACCCGGTTGAACGAAGCGTTCAGCTAACATACCAATCATTGAAATAATATTGGAGTAGCCGGGAACGGAACGTTGGATCATATCCGGGAAGACTTCAGCTACCCGTTCATCAAAGGTCCAGTCGCCCAGTCTGGCGATAGGGGCAGAAAATAGCGTGTCGCGGTGAGACATAACGTAAAAATCCGGGAAAAAGAAAGTGGCGTATTGTGCGCTAACGTAGGGAGAAAACCAACTCCCAGGGCATATACCAAAGATTCGCCAGCACCATCAGCAATAGCGCACACCAGGTGGCGCTCATACCAGAACGTCGCCAGCGAAACAGACGGTGATGGAAACCGTAATAATGCATCAGGCGACCTGCAAGCAAAACGAGGCCGCAAATATGCACCATCCAGGTTTCAGCACCATTCATTTCCATAAATAGCATCAATACAATCGCGATAGGAATATATTCCACCGCATTGCCATGAATACGAATAGCACTTTGTAGTTCGCTAAAACCGCCGTCGCCATAGGCAACGCGATACTGCATTCGCAGGCGAACAACATCAAAAGAGAACTTCATTAATAACAACGCACCTAAAACGGCATACAGCGCGCTTACCATACAAACTCCCTTTAAAATGGCCGATGGCACTTGTCTATGATAGGTGGCAAATTCAGAAAAGAGAAGATTGCTGTGGAATAGCCGGGACTGCTCCGATCTCTGGAAGCATTTTACGTAAGTCTTCCCACAGTGTATGTACCAGCTCCGGTGCCTGGGCAATATCTGGCGTGTGCAGAAAAAGATAAGGCGTGGTGCTCTGCTGCCACTGCGCTAATTTCTGTAACCAGACCTGAAATAATTCCCTGTTTTGCGCCATATCATCGCTGCCGATAAAACGGATCAGCGGATTTGTCGCCGTTAGTACGGCATGTACCGGAACCTTCGGTTTCTTCCGTTGAGCGTCGCGTATGGCTTCATTATGCGGACGTGCAGCATGAACTGGACGGCTATCTAAAATCACCCGATTAACGGCGCGCTGATGCAAACCGCGATTAAGCGTTTGTTCCGCTTCCCCTTTGGCGAAAAACAACGGATGACGCACTTCCACGCCATAGTGAAACTCGCCGGGAAGAGTATCGAGAAAATGCCAAAGCGCAGGCAAATCCCGTGGACCAAACGTGGCAGGCAGTTGCAGCCAGTATTGACCAATACGCGGTGCTAACGGTGACATACGGGTCAAAAATTCACTGGTTAAATCATCGCAATGACGCAACGCTGCCTGATGCGAAATGGTCGCCGGAAACTTAAAACAGAAGCGGAAGTCATCTGTAGTCTGCTCCCGCCAGCGCAGGACAACCTCGGGTTTCGGCAGGGCGTATAGCGTGGTGTTGCCCTCCACGCAATTAAAGTAGCGGGCATACTCTTCCAGGCTGGTTATCCCCAACCGCACCCATTTAGGATGCGACCATTGCGGCAGACCGATATAAATCATAACGCGTTGAGGATCTCTTCCACGCTGCGCACACGGGCGATGCGTGGATAGATATGGTTGATGCTGTTATGGTGCTGCTCGGCACTGGCGGCGCTACAGGCATCTTCGGCAATCACCAGATTAAAACCGAGTTCCCAGGCATTGCGGGCGGTGGACTCAACGCCGATATTGGTCGAGATCCCACATAACACTATTGTATCGATACCTCGGCGGCGTAATTGCAACTCCAGATCCGTACCGTAAAACGCACCCCATTGACGTTTGATGATTTCGATATCGCTGTCGGTTGCACCTAATGCAGCAGGATGTTGCCACCAATTTTCGGGCAACACTTTGGCCGGTGAGGGCGCATCGACAGGCTGTTTCAATGCTTCAGCATAATCGGCAGACCAGCCAACACGCACCAGAAACACGGGCTGACCGCTCGCGCGAAATTTCGCCGCCAGTTTTCCTGCGCGATTCATCACGTCTTCGGCAGTATGCGGACCACCGGCAAAAGGCAAGATGCCTTCCTGTAAATCAATCACAACCAGCGCTGTGGTTTTGGCATTAAGTTCAAGCATGATCACTCCAGATAAAACAAAATTGTGCCTCTCACCTTAATGCGATTAGCCGATGGCGGAACGACAAATTTTGTTAATTTTTATGAGTTCGGGCAACACCTTTATAGCAAACTGGCGTAGAGTCTGATTTCAGGCCCGATATAAAGTGGTAACGAGGCGTTCCAGCGCGGGCCAGGCTCTTACGGTGCGGCAGAATTTCCAGTATAATAGCCGCCTTTTTTCATTCAGTTGTGACATACAGCTAACGCTGCGACTCAGGTCACCTGCACAGCAGGGGACATCCGCCAGCAGCTAAGTTAAGGGATATCTCATGCGTACAGAATATTGTGGACAGCTCCGTTTGTCCCACGTGGGGCAGCAGGTGACTCTGTGTGGTTGGGTCAACCGTCGTCGTGATCTTGGTAGCTTGATCTTTATCGATATGCGCGACCGCGAAGGTATCGTGCAGGTATTTTTCGATCCGGATCGTGCGGACGCGTTAAAGCTGGCCTCTGAACTGCGTAATGAGTTCTGCATTCAGGTCACGGGCACCGTACGTGCGCGTGACGAAAAAAATATCAACCGCGATATGGCGACTGGCGAAATCGAAGTGCTGGCTTCCTCGCTGACCATCATCAACCGCGCAGACGTTCTGCCGCTTGACTCCAACCACGTCAACACCGAAGAAGCGCGTCTGAAGTACCGCTATCTTGACCTGCGTCGCCCGGAAATGGCTCAGCGCCTGAAAACCCGTGCGAAAATCACCAGTCTGGTGCGTCGTTTTATGGACGACCACGGTTTCCTCGACATCGAAACTCCGATGCTGACTAAAGCCACGCCGGAAGGCGCGCGTGACTACCTGGTGCCTTCTCGTGTGCACAAAGGTAAATTCTACGCGCTGCCGCAATCCCCGCAGTTGTTCAAACAGCTGCTGATGATGTCCGGTTTTGACCGCTACTATCAGATCGTTAAATGCTTCCGTGACGAAGACCTGCGCGCTGATCGTCAGCCTGAATTTACTCAGATCGATGTGGAAACTTCTTTCATGACCGCGCCGCAAGTGCGTGAAGTGATGGAAGCGCTGGTGCGTCATTTGTGGCTGGAAGTGAAGGGCATTGATCTGGGCGATTTCCCGGTAATGACCTTTGCGGAAGCTGAACGCCGTTACGGTTCTGATAAACCGGATCTGCGCAACCCGATGGAACTGACCGACGTTGCCGATCTGCTGAAATCCGTTGAGTTTGCAGTATTTGCAGGTCCAGCGAACGATCCGAAAGGCCGTGTTGCCGCTCTGCGTGTTCCGGGTGGCGCATCGCTGACCCGTAAGCAGATCGACGAATACGGTAACTTCGTTAAAATCTACGGCGCGAAAGGTCTGGCTTACATCAAAGTTAACGAACGCGCGAAAGGTCTGGAAGGTATCAACAGCCCGGTAGCGAAGTTCCTTAATGCGGAAATCATCGAAGCCATCCTGGATCGTACTGCCGCGCAAGATGGCGATATGATTTTCTTCGGTGCCGACAACAAGAAAATTGTTGCCGACGCGATGGGCGCACTACGTCTGAAAGTGGGTAAAGACCTTGGCCTGACCGACGAAAGCAAATGGGCACCGCTGTGGGTTATCGACTTCCCGATGTTTGAAGACGACGGTGAAGGCGGCCTGACGGCAATGCACCATCCGTTCACCGCGCCGAAAGACATGACGGCGGCAGAACTGAAAGCTGCACCGGAAAATGCGGTGGCGAATGCTTACGATATGGTCATCAATGGTTACGAAGTGGGCGGTGGTTCAGTGCGTATCCATAATGGTGATATGCAGCAGACGGTGTTTGGCATTCTGGGGATAACCGAAGAGGAACAGCGCGAGAAATTCGGCTTCCTGCTCGACGCCCTGAAATACGGTACTCCGCCGCACGCAGGTCTGGCATTTGGTCTTGACCGTCTGACCATGCTGCTGACTGGCACCGACAACATTCGTGACGTTATCGCCTTCCCGAAAACCACGGCAGCAGCGTGCCTGATGACTGAAGCACCGAGCTTTGCTAACCCGACTGCACTGGCTGAGCTGAGCATTCAGGTTGTGAAGAAGGCTGAGAATAACTGATATGACTCAAATACACGAAATCATTCGCGTTGCATCGAGGCGGCAACTGAGTGAACTCCCATGAGCATAGATAACTATGTGAATGGGATGAGCGAAGGCAGTCAACGAAGAGGCAGCGTGAAGGTTAAAGTGTATAAGCGTCCCGTTTCGATCTTAGTGGTCATCTATGCACAAGATACGAAACGGGTGCTGATGTTGCAGCGGCGTGACGATCCCGATTTCTGGCAGTCGGTAACCGGCAGCGTGGAAGAGGGTGAAACCGCGCCGCAAGCTGCCATGCGCGAAGTAAAGGAAGAGGTCACCATCGATGTTGTCGCTGAACAACTGACCTTAATTGACTGTCAGCGCACGGTAGAGTTTGAAATTTTTTCACATTTACGTCATCGCTATGCGCCGGGCGTGACGCGCAATACGGAATCATGGTTCTGTCTTGCGCTCCCGCACGAGCGCCAGATTGTTTTCACTGAACATCTGGCTTACAAGTGGCTTGATGCGCCTGCTGCGGCGGCGCTCACTAAGTCATGGAGCAACCGGCAGGCGATTGAACAGTTTGTTATTAACGCTGCCTGAACAGGCAGGGCTATCTGGAGATATTTTTATGGCAGGTCATAGTAAATGGGCCAACACCAGACATCGTAAAGCTGCGCAGGATGCTAAGCGCGGTAAAATCTTCACTAAAATCATTCGTGAGCTGGTAACCGCGGCTAAGCTGGGCGGTGGCGATCCGGACGCTAACCCGCGTCTGCGTGCAGCAATTGATAAAGCACTGTCTAACAACATGACCCGTGACACCCTGAACCGCGCAATTGCACGTGGTGTGGGCGGTGATGATGATGCAAACATGGAAACCATCATCTACGAAGGTTACGGCCCTGGCGGCACGGCAATCATGATTGAATGTCTGTCTGACAACCGCAACCGTACCGTTGCTGAAGTGCGTCACGCATTCAGCAAATGTGGCGGTAACCTCGGTACTGACGGTTCCGTAGCCTATCTGTTCAGCAAAAAAGGCGTGATCTCCTTCGAGAAAGGCGACGAAGACACCATCATGGAAGCAGCACTGGAAGCAGGTGCTGAAGACGTTGTGACCTATGATGACGGCGCGATCGACGTCTACACTGCATGGGAAGAGATGGGTAAAGTACGCGACGCTCTGGAAGCGGCAGGTCTGAAAGCAGACAGCGCAGAAGTTTCCATGATCCCGTCAACCAAAGCCGATATGGATGCAGAAACTGCACCGAAACTGATGCGTCTGATCGATATGCTGGAAGACTGTGACGACGTGCAGGAAGTTTACCATAACGGTGAGATCTCTGATGAGGTTGCAGCGACCCTCTGATGAGGCCGGCTAAACAACAAAACGGAGACGCGTGATGTCTATTATTCTCGGTATTGACCCGGGTTCGCGCGTTACCGGCTACGGTGTTATCCGTCAGGTGGGCAGGCAACTGTCCTACTTGGGTAGCGGATGCATACGCACCAAAGTGGATGATTTACCGTCTCGTCTGAAACTGATCTATGCGGGCGTGACGGAAATCATCACCCAGTTCCAGCCCGATTATTTCGCAATCGAACAAGTCTTTATGGCGAAGAACGCTGACTCTGCCCTGAAACTGGGGCAGGCACGAGGCGTGGCGATTGTGGCAGCGGTGAATCAGGAATTGCCGGTGTTTGAATATGCTGCGCGTCAGGTGAAGCAAACAGTGGTGGGCATTGGTAGCGCCGAAAAAAGCCAGGTGCAGCATATGGTGCGTACCTTGCTGAAATTACCTGCTAATCCACAGGCGGATGCCGCCGATGCGCTGGCGATTGCCATCACCCACAGCCATGTCAGCCAGAATGCGATGCAGATGAGCGAATCGCGGCTGAACCTGGCGAGAGGGCGACTGCGCTAAATTATCACGCTTCAGTCAGTTCAGGCTGAGGCGTTTCTACTCCCTCCGCATGAATCAACATTAGACTCGGATGATGCCACAAACTCGCTGGCGTAACCGTTTTACGATCCCACGGAATTGCGCCTAAGAACCAGAATTTCCAGAAAGTGAGTTTTGCATTCGGATTGCTATTTAACAATTCTCCAAATGTCTCTATTTCACCCACCGGAATACATAGCGCCTCTTTATAAATATCAAAGACAAATTTTGAACAGAACTGGCGTGAAGATTCGTATTTAAAACCGGTGTGGTAGAGTTTGCGTAGCCGGGAGGGAACCTGTTCAACAATTCGTTGTTTTTGTTGTTCTGTTAGCCCTGCGTCTAATCGCTTTATAGCATAGCGTTGATTAGAAGAACGTTTAATAAAACGGGATAGCGTGGTGATGGTTGAAAGGGGAACCCGGCTTTCTGCAACCAGGAAGTCTTCACCGTTATGACCTATAATGATCCCGACGTGATTACTCCAGCAATTTGATGCTGCTGATATTTGACCAAATAAGGCAGCACCTATACATGTAAAGACGATATCACCAATTTCATATTCAGCAGGGTAATTAATATTCACGTTGTCATTCCATTGAAATAAATATGAATACACGTAATAACATAAAAAAGTTTATTTTTCAGGAGTCGAAATGTATATTTTTTTACGCATTAACTCACTGAATATGTAATATTCAAATATTTGCTTCCAATATAACCTGTAGAATAAATTATACTGCGCCATTTTTCAGATCATCGGGACGCCTCGCAAGTTTTCTTCATCCTTCGCTGGATATCTATCCAGCATTTTTTTATCATACAGCATTATCTTTGATTCATTACGCAGGAGCGTCATGTGATAGGCAGACTCAGAGGCATCATCATTGAAAAACAACCCCCGCTGGTGTTAATTGAAGTGGGCGGCGTAGGCTATGAAGTGCATATGCCGATGACCTGTTTTTATGAGCTCCCTGAAGCGGGTCAGGAAGCGATCGTTTTCACCCACTTTGTGGTGCGTGAAGACGCGCAACTACTGTACGGTTTTAACAATAAACAAGAGCGCACGTTGTTCAAAGAGTTGATCAAAACCAACGGCGTCGGCCCCAAGTTGGCACTGGCGATCCTCTCCGGAATGTCAGCGCAGCAGTTCGTTAATGCCGTTGAGCGTGAAGAAGTGGGGGCACTGGTGAAACTGCCGGGTATTGGCAAAAAAACCGCCGAGCGTTTAATTGTCGAAATGAAAGACCGATTTAAAGGTTTGCATGGCGATCTGTTTACCCCGGCCGCCGATCTGGTGCTCACGTCGCCTGCCAGCCCGGCAACCGATGATGCTGAACAGGAAGCGGTTGCTGCGCTGGTGGCACTGGGCTATAAACCACAAGAAGCCAGCCGGATGGTGAGCAAAATTGCTCGCCCTGACGCCAGCAGTGAAACATTAATTCGCGAAGCTCTGCGCGCCGCGTTATGAGGTAAAGGATGATTGAAGCAGACCGTCTGATTTCTGCCGGTACGACTTTGCCGGAAGATGTGGCAGATCGCGCCATTCGCCCCAAATTACTGGAAGAGTATGTTGGTCAGCCGCAGGTTCGTTCACAGATGGAGATTTTCATCAAAGCAGCGAAACTGCGCGGCGATGCCCTCGATCATCTGTTGATTTTTGGCCCTCCGGGTTTAGGTAAAACCACGCTTGCTAACATTGTCGCCAATGAAATGGGCGTTAATTTACGCACGACTTCCGGTCCGGTGCTGGAAAAGGCCGGCGATCTGGCAGCAATGCTCACTAACCTTGAACCGCATGACGTGCTGTTTATTGATGAGATCCACCGTCTTTCACCAGTGGTGGAAGAGGTGTTGTATCCGGCAATGGAAGACTACCAACTGGATATCATGATTGGTGAAGGTCCGGCGGCACGCTCCATTAAAATTGATTTGCCCCCGTTTACCCTGATTGGTGCAACCACGCGCGCAGGTTCGCTGACATCACCGTTGCGCGACCGTTTTGGTATTGTGCAACGTCTGGAGTTTTATCAGGTGCCAGATCTGCAATATATCGTCAGTCGTAGTGCGCGCTTTATGGGGCTCGAGATGAGTGACGATGGCGCGCTGGAAGTGGCGCGTCGGGCGCGTGGTACGCCACGTATTGCCAACCGCCTGCTGCGTCGAGTGCGTGATTTCGCCGAAGTGAAGCATGATGGTACCATCTCGGCAGATATCGCCGCCCAGGCGCTGGATATGCTGAATGTCGATGCTGAAGGTTTCGATTATATGGACCGCAAGTTATTGCTGGCGGTAATTGACAAGTTCTTCGGCGGGCCTGTAGGTCTGGATAACCTGGCGGCGGCTATTGGCGAAGAACGTGAAACCATTGAGGATGTGCTGGAGCCTTATTTGATTCAGCAAGGCTTTTTGCAGCGTACACCACGCGGGCGTATGGCGACAGTGCGGGCGTGGAACCACTTCGGCATCACGCCGCCAGAAATGCCGTAGTTCAAATAAGACGCTCGCGCCGCATCCGACACTGGCAATATGCCTGATGCGACGCTGTTCGCGTCTTATCAGGCCTACCCGATATAGCGAACCGTAGGTCGGATAAGGCGTTCGCGCCGTATCCGACACTGGCAATGTGCCTGATGCGACGCTGTTCGCGTCTTATCAGGCCTATCTGGTATAGCGAACCGTAGATCAGATAAGGCGCTCGCGCCGCATCCGATACTGGCAATGTGCCTGATGCGACGCTGTTCGCGTCTTATCAGGCCTGGCATGTATAACGAACCGTAGGTCGGATAAGGCGCTTGCGCCGCATCCGACAAATGTGTTCAGGCGAAATTAGCTGGCCTGTTTTTTCATCATACTCAAAATAAACAACAGAGCAGCACACAGCACCACGGACGGACCCGCAGGCGTATCGTAAAACGCTGAAAAAGTTAAACCGCCAGTTACAGCAATCATCCCCACCAAAACGGCGACACCTGCCATCTGTTCCGGCGTACGGGCGAAACGACGTGCGGTAGCAGCCGGAATGATCAGCAGCGAGGTAATAATCAACGCCCCGACAAATTTCATTGCCACACCAATCGTCAATGCTGTTACCAGCATCAACAGCAATTTCACGCGCTGTAATTTCACGCCATCGACAAATGCCAGGTCCGGGCTAATGGTCATCGACAGTAAATTACGCCATTGCCAGAACAGAATTGCCACCACAATGACCACGCCAATGGCGATGGAGATGAGATCTTCCGGCGTCACTGCCAGCAAATCACCGAACAGGTATGCCATCAAGTCAACGCGAATGTTAGACATCAGACTGACAACGACCAGGCCCAGCGACAAGGCACTGTGCGCCATAATTCCCAATAACGTATCGATCGCCAGCTGTGGACGCTTCTCCAGCCATACCAGACCGCCCGCCAGCAGCAGCGTAACGGCAATCACTGCATAGAAGGGATTCACGTCCAGCAACAGACCAAAGGCCACTCCAAGTAAAGACGCATGGGCCAGCGTATCGCCGAAATAAGACATACGACGCCAGACAACAAAAGAACCCAAAGGACCAGCGGCACAGGCCAGCATAATCCCGGCTACCCAACCGGGAAATAATAATTCAATCATGAGCGATCACTTCCCCGACGCAGAACAATTCGCCCCTGTAAATCGTGGCGGTGATTATGATGATGGCGATAAATACCCAGCTGTTCAGCTCCACGAGGCCCGAACATCGAAATAAATTCCGGATGCAGGGAAACGACTTCTGGTGTGCCAGAACAACAGATGTGATGGTTAAGGCAAAGTACTTCATCGGTTTTTGCCATTACCAGATGCAGATCGTGAGACACCATTAAAACGCCACAATCCAGTTCGCGACGTAACTGGTCAATAAGGTCATATAACGCCACCTGACCATTCACATCCACGCCCTGGGTGGGTTCGTCCAGAACTAATAACTGGGGTTGATTTAACAATGCGCGCGCGAGTAGTACACGCTGCGTTTCACCGCCAGAGAGCTTTTGCATTGGCGCGTCAATAAGATGCCCAGCCTGAACGCGTTTTAGTGCAGGCAGAATATCTTCCTTATGTGTTCTGGGGCGTAAGCGTAAAAAACGGTTTACGGTCAGTGGCAACGTGGTGTCGAGATACAGCTTCTGTGGCACATAACCAATGCGCAGTTTTCCGTGGCGCTTGATAACACCTTCATCTGGTGTTACCAGCCCGAGGACAACCCGAACCAATGTCGACTTACCTGCGCCGTTCGGCCCAAGTAAGGTCAAAATTTTACCAGGCTTGAGTTCCAGCGACACATCAGAGAGGACGCGGCGTTGGCCAAATGAAACCGAGACATTTTCCAGGGAAACCAGACTTGTCATGTTAATTTTAGTCTTGCAGTAGTCATGAAATGTTATAATATCACACTTCTTATATTCATTACGATGATTGGTCGCATTATGTTACATAAAAAAACGCTTCTTTTCGCAGCATTATCTGCTGCTCTCTGGGGCAGTGCAACTCAGGTAGCAGAAGCTGCCGTTGTCGCTTCGCTTAAACCTGTTGGATTCATCGCTTCCGCTATTGCTGATGGAGTAACAGAGACGGAGGTGTTACTTCCTGATGGGGCCTCTGAACATGATTATTCACTGCGTCCATCTGATGTAAAACGCTTACAGAACGCGGACTTAGTTGTCTGGGTTGGACCGGAAATGGAAGCGTTTATGCAAAAGCCCGTGAGTAAATTACCCGAAGCGAAGCAGGTAACCATTGCGCAGCTTGAGAGTGTAAAACCGCTGCTGATGAAAAGCATTCACGACGCTGATGATGATCATGACCACGCGGAAAAAAGTGACGAAGATCACCATCACGGCGATTTCAACATGCACGTTTGGCTTTCCCCAGAGATAGCGCGGGCTACAGCGGTTGCAATCCATGGAAAATTAGTGGAACTTATGCCGCAAAGTCGAGCCAAACTTGACGCCAACCTGATGGAATTTGAGGCACAATTAGCTTCAAGTAGGAAACAGGTTGGTAACGAGCTCGCGCCGCTCAAGGGAAAAGGTTATTTCGTTTTTCATGATGCTTACGGCTACTTCGAAAAACAATTCGGACTGACACCGCTTGGTCACTTTACCGTAAACCCAGAGATTCAACCTGGCGCGCAGCGTTTACATCAAATAAGAACACAGTTGGTTGAGCAAAAAGCAACTTGCGTTTTTGCTGAGCCACAGTTCAGGCCTGCGGTCGTTGAAAGCGTCGCACGAGGGACATCCGTTCGTATGGGAACGTTGGATCCCCTTGGGACGAATATCAAACTGGGCAAAACAAGCTATTCAGAATTCCTGAATCAATTAGCTAACCAGTACGCGAGCTGCCTGAAAGGAGATTAATGAGGAAGTGATTACGTGCAACAGATAGCCCGCTCTGTCGCCCTGGCGTTTAATAATTTACCGCGACCACACCGCGTTATGTTGGGGTCGCTCACCGTTCTTACACTGGCCGTCGCTGTCTGGCGGCCTTATGTTTACCACCGAGACGCCTCGCCTATTGTCAAAACCATTGAGCTTGAACAGAACGAAATTCGTTCTCTCTTACCTGAGGCCAGTGAGCCGATTGATCAAGCTGCGCAAGAAGATGAAGCCATTCCACAGGACGAACTGGACGACAAAATCGCTGGTGAAGCCGGCGTTCATGAATATGTCGTTTCTACGGGCGACACGTTAAGTAGCATCCTTAATCAATATGGTATTGAGATGGGTGATATCACCCAACTTGCTGCTGCTGATAAAGATCTGCGTAACCTGAAAATTGGTCAACAACTCTCCTGGACATTAACAGCTGATGGCGAGTTACAGCGTCTGACCTGGGAAGTGTCTCGCCGCGAAACTCGTACCTATGACCGCACCGCTGCTAATGGTTTTAAAATGACCAGCGAAATGCAGCAAGGGGAGTGGGTTAATAGTCTGTTGAAAGGAACCGTTGGGACAAGTTTTGTTGCCAGCGCCCAAAGTGCAGGTTTAACCAGCGCTGAAGTGAGCGCGGTGATTAAAGCAATGCAGTGGCAGATGGACTTCCGCAAAGTGAAAAAAGGTGACGAATTTGCGGTATTAATGTCACGTGAAATGCTTGATGGTAAACGTGAACAAAGCCAACTGTTGGGCGTGCGTTTGCGTTCAGAAGGCAAAGATTACTATGCTATTCGCGCTGAAGATGGCAAATTCTACGACCGCAACGGTACGGGCCTGGCGAAGGGATTCTTACGATTCCCGACGGCAAAACAGTTCCGCATTTCGTCTAACTTTAACCCGCGTCGTCTGAACCCGGTAACCGCTCGCATTGCGCCGCACAGAGGCGTTGATTTTGCGATGCCACAGGGTACGCCGGTGCTTTCGGTGGGGGACGGTGAAGTGGTCGTTGCTAAACGCAGTGGCGCCGCTGGTTATTATGTCGCGATTCGTCATGGTCGCAGCTACACCACGCGTTATATGCATCTGCGTAAGATTCTGGTTAAACCGGGGCAGAAGGTGAAGCGTGGCGATCGTATCGCGCTTTCCGGTAACACCGGGCGTTCAACTGGGCCACATCTGCACTATGAAGTATGGATTAACCAACAGGCTGTGAACCCGTTGACAGCGAAACTGCCGCGTACTGAAGGGCTGACCGGTTCAGATCGTACCGATTTCCTGGCGAAGGCCAAGGAGATTGTACCGCAGCTACAGTTTGATTAATTAATACCCATTGGCAGCCGGTACGCAGTCAGTGCCGGCTTTTTTATTTGGTGCGGGGCAAGTTGCGCCGTTACACTACCACCAGATTGATTATTGCCTTATCCAAAACTGGAAAAGCATGGAAACGAAAAAAAATAATAGCGAATATATTCCTGAGTTTGATAAATCCTTTCGTCACCCTCGTTACTGGGGAGCCTGGTTGGGCGTGGCGGCAATGGCCGGTATTGCCTTAACACCAGCGAAATTCCGTGATCCCATCCTTGCGCGGTTGGGGCGTTTTGCCGGAAGACTGGGTAAAAGCTCACGTCGTCGGGCGTTGATCAATCTGTCTCTCTGCTTTCCAGAACGTAGCGAAGCCGAACGCGAAGCGATTGTGGATGAGATGTTTGCCACAGCGCCGCAAGCGATGGCAATGATGGCTGAACTGGCGATACGTGGGCCGGAGAAAATCCAGTCTCGCGTCGACTGGCAGGGGCTGGAGATCATCGAAGAGATGCGGCGTAACAACGAGAAAGTGATCTTTCTGGTACCGCACGGCTGGGCAGTTGATATCCCCGCTATGCTGATGGCCTCACAAGGGCAGAAAATGGCAGCAATGTTCCATAATCAGGGCAACCCGGTTTTTGATTATGTCTGGAACACGGTGCGTCGTCGTTTTGGCGGTCGTCTGCACGCGAGAAATGATGGTATTAAACCTTTCATCCAGTCGGTTCGTCAGGGCTACTGGGGATATTATTTACCGGATCAGGATCATGGACCTGAACACAGCGAATTTGTTGATTTTTTCGCAACCTATAAAGCGACGCTGCCAGCAATTGGTCGCCTGATGAAAGTGTGTCGCGCGCGTGTCGTTCCGTTGTTCCCAATCTATGATGGCAAAACCCATCGTCTGACGATTCAGGTTCGTCCACCGATGGATGACCTGTTAGAGGCGGATGACGCTACCATTGCGCGGCGTATGAATGAAGAAGTTGAGATTTTTGTTGGTCCGCGACCAGAGCAGTACACCTGGATTTTAAAATTGCTGAAAACGCGCAAACCGGGCGAAATCCAGCCGTATAAGCGTAAAGATCTTTATCCCATCAAATAAAAAAAGCCTCTCGTGAGGAGAGGCTCTCGTCTAATGTTAAGTGCGCATTTATTCTATGCGCATGCTTATCGGCCCTACAGGTTGATCGTAATTTATTGAATTATCACGGTCCTGTAGGCCGGATATGGCATTTATGCCGCATCCGGCAACTAACTTACTCTACCGTTAAAATACGCGTGGTATTCGTCGAACCCACGGTACTCATCACGTCGCCCTGGGTGACAATCACCAGATCACCAGACATCAGGTAGCCTTTATCGCGCAGCAGATTTACTGCTTCGCTGGCAGCAACTACGCCATCATTTGTACTGTCAAAATAGACCGGCGTAACACCACGATAAAGCGCAGTCAGGTTCAGCGTGCGTTCATGACGTGACATGGCGAAAATCGGCAGACCGGAGCTGATACGAGAAGTCATCAGCGCGGTACGACCAGATTCGGTCATGGTGATGATCGCGGTAACGCCTTTCAGGTGGTTAGCTGCGTACATTGCGGACATCGCGATAGCTTCTTCCACATTGTCGAACTGAACGTCCAGGCGGTGTTTAGACACATTGATGCTCGGGATTTTTTCGGCACCCAGGCAAACACGCGCCATTGCAGCAACGGTTTCAGATGGATATTGACCAGCGGCGGTTTCCGCAGACAACATTACGGCGTCAGTACCATCCAGAACGGCGTTCGCCACGTCCATGACTTCTGCACGCGTCGGCATTGGATTGGTAATCATCGATTCCATCATCTGGGTAGCAGTAATGACTGCGCGGTTCAGCTGACGCGCGCGACGAATCAGCGCTTTCTGAATCCCAACCAGTTCGGGATCGCCAATCTCTACGCCGAGGTCGCCACGTGCGACCATCACCACGTCAGAAGCGAGGATGATGTCGTCCATTGCATCCTGGCTGCAAACGGCTTCCGCACGTTCAACTTTGGCGACAATTTTCGCATCACAACCTGCATCGCGCGCCAGGCGACGAGCATAATTCAGATCTTCGCCGCAGCGTGGGAAAGAGACAGCCAAATAATCTACGCCAATCAATGCCGCAGTTTTAATGTCTGCTTTGTCTTTCTCAGTCAGCGCTTCAGCCGACAGACCGCCGCCGAGTTTGTTGATCCCTTTATTGTTGGAGAGAGGGCCGCCGACGGTCACTTCGGTGAACACTTTCATGCCCTGAACTTCCAGCACTTTTAACTGTACGCGACCGTCGTCCAGCAGCAGAATGTCGCCAGGCACGACGTCAGAAGGCAGACCTTTATAGTCGATACCGACTTTTTCTTTATCGCCTTCACCTTTGCCCAGGTTGGCATCCAGCAGGAATTTATCCCCAATATTGAGGAAAACCTTACCTTCTTTAAAGGTAGATACGCGAATCTTTGGCCCCTGAAGGTCACCGAGAATAGCCACATGACGACCCAGTTTTGCGGCAATTTCACGAACTTTATCCGCGCGCATTTTATGGTCTTCAGGCGAGCCATGAGAAAAGTTCATTCGTACGACGTTTGCACCCGCTGCGATGACCTTTTCAAGGTTATTATCGCGATCGGTAGCCGGGCCTAACGTGGTAACGATTTTGGTTCTGCGAAGCCTTCTGGACATGTAATACTCCGTTGACTGAAACAACCAGGTGTTGCTTGAACATGAATTCGCATAAACTAAAACCATTATGGTTGTAATTTAAACACATGCGAATATCGTATAAAGATAGAACAGTGATAATCGATTTAGCGATCGTCACTCAATTTAAGTAACTGCTTATCAAAGCGCGATTCCTTGAGTGCTTCCTTGACCCGCTTCAAGTTATCTCTGAATTTTGTGCCGCGTCGCAAAGTAAATCCTGTTGCCAGCACATCTATCACGGTCAACTGCGCAAGTCGAGACACCATGGGCATATAAATGTCAGTATCTTCAGGTACGTCGAGGGTAATTGCCAGCGTTGCTTCCCGGGCGAGTGGCGTACCGGCGGAGGTGAGGGCAATTACCATCGCGTCGTTTTCCCGTGCTAACTGCGCTAGTTCAACCAGATTTTTGGTTCTTCCGGTGTGAGAAATCAGCACAACCACGTCTCCGTCGCTACAATTCATACAACTCATGCGTTGCAGCACGATATCGTCGGAGTAAACCACTGGAACATTAAAGCGAAAAAACTTATTCATCGCATCGTGGGCGACGGCGGCAGAAGAGCCCAGACCGAAAAAGGCGATTTTTTTGGCCTGAGTCAGGAGATCGACGGCACGGTTGACGGCAGATTTGTCCAGCGAGTGACGGACGTGATCGAGCGTGGCCATTGCCGACTCAAATATTTTCCCCGTGTATGATTCAACGCTGTCATCTTCATTAACGTTGCGATTAACATAGGGCGTGCCATTTGCCAGGCTTTGTGCCAGATGAAGTTTAAAATCAGGAAAACCGCGGGTGTCCATGCTGCGACAGAAACGATTCACCGTTGGTTCGCTAACATTGGCCTCAAGCGCCAGAGCAGCAATACTCGAATGGATCGCGTTGTCAGGCGAAGCAAGAATGACCTCGGCGACTTTTCGTTCTGATTTGCTCAAATGTTCCAGTTGAGACTGGATTTTTTCCAGCATATTCATGATGTAAAGAGACTCACGGTAATGACGATTTCCACACTGAAAGAAATCGAAATGCAGTTTGGTCTGATATTACGCCTGTGTGTCGTATTAATGACAAAAGCGGATAAAAAAGTTGTCATTTTTTTTCATAACATGATCAGTGTCAGATTTTTACCCAATGGAAAACGATGATTTTTTTATCAGTTTTGCCGCACTTTGCGCGCTTTTGCCGTAATCGCACGGGTGGATAAGCGTTTACAGTTTTCGCAAGCTCGTAAAAGCAGTACAGTGCACCGTAAGAAAATTACAAGTATACCCAGGCTTAAGTACCGGGTTAGTTAACTTAAGGAGAATGACATGGCGGTAACGCAAACAGCCCAGGCTTGTGACCTGGTCATTTTCGGCGCGAAAGGCGACCTTGCGCGTCGTAAATTGCTGCCTTCCCTGTATCAACTGGAAAAAGCCGGTCAGCTCAACCCGGATACCCGTATTATCGGCGTAGGGCGTGCTGACTGGGATAAAGCGGCATATACCAAAGTAGTCCGCGAAGCGCTGGAAACTTTCATGAAAGAAACTATTGATGAAGGTTTATGGGACACCCTGAGTGCACGTCTGGATTTTTGTAATCTCGATGTCAATGACACCGCTGCATTCAGCCGTCTTGGTGCGATGCTGGATCAAAAAAATCGTATCACCATTAACTACTTTGCCATGCCGCCAGGCACTTTTGGCGCAATCTGCAAAGGGCTTGGTGAGGCGAAACTGAACGGCAAACCGGCGCGCGTGGTGATGGAAAAACCGCTGGGTACGTCGCTGGCGACCTCGCAGGAAATCAACGATCAGGTTGGCGAATACTTCGAGGAGTGCCAGGTATACCGTATCGACCATTACCTTGGTAAAGAAACGGTGCTGAACCTGTTGGCGCTGCGTTTTGCTAACTCTCTGTTTGTGAACAACTGGGACAACCGCACTATTGATCATGTTGAGATTACCGTGGCAGAAGAAGTGGGGATCGAAGGGCGCTGGGGCTATTTTGATAAAGCCGGTCAGATGCGCGACATGATCCAGAATCACCTGTTACAAATTCTCTGCATGATTGCGATGTCTCCGCCGTCTGATCTGAGCGCAGACAGCATCCGCGATGAAAAAGTGAAAGTACTGAAGTCTCTGCGCCGCATTGACCGCTCCAACGTACGCGAAAAAACCGTACGCGGGCAATACACTGCGGGCTTCGCCCAAGGCAAAAAAGTGCCGGGCTACCTGGAAGAAGAGGGCGCAAACAAAAGCAGTAACACGGAAACCTTCGTGGCTATCCGTGTCGATATCGACAACTGGCGCTGGGCTGGCGTACCGTTCTACCTGCGTACCGGTAAACGTTTGCCGACCAAATGCTCTGAAGTGGTGGTCTATTTCAAAACGCCAGAGCTCAATCTGTTTAAAGAGTCGTGGCAGGACCTGCCACAGAACAAACTGACTATCCGTCTGCAACCTGATGAAGGCGTGGATATTCAAGTGTTGAACAAGGTCCCGGGTCTTGATCACAAACATAACCTGCAAATCACCAAGCTGGATCTGAGCTATTCAGAAACCTTTAATCAGACGCATCTGGCAGATGCCTATGAACGCCTGCTGCTGGAAACCATGCGCGGTATTCAGGCGCTGTTTGTACGTCGTGATGAAGTGGAAGAAGCGTGGAAATGGGTGGACTCCATTACCGAAGCATGGGCGATGGATAACGATGCGCCGAAACCGTATCAGGCCGGAACCTGGGGACCGGTTGCTTCGGTGGCGATGATTACCCGTGATGGCCGTTCCTGGAATGAGTTTGAGTAATATCTGCACTCATCCTTTATGGTTATTTTACCGGTAACATGATCTTGCACAGATTGTAGAACAATTTTTACACTTTCAGGCCTCGCGTGGATTCACCCGCGAGGCTTTTTTTATTACACTGACTGAAACGTTTCTGCCCTATGAGCTCCGGTTACAGGCGTTTCACTCATAAATCCTCTGAATGAAACGCGTTGTGAATCATCCTGCTCTGACAACTCAATTTCAGGAGCCTTTATGAATCCACAATTGTTACGCGTAACAAATCGAATCATTGAACGTTCGCGCGAGACTCGCTCTGCTTACCTCGCCCGGATCGAACAAGCGAAAACTTCGACCGTTCATCGTTCGCAGTTGGCATGCGGTAACCTGGCTCACGGTTTCGCAGCTTGCCAGCCAGAAGACAAAGCCTCCCTGAAAAGCATGTTGCGTAACAATATCGCTATCATCACCTCCTACAACGACATGCTCTCCGCCCACCAGCCTTATGAACATTATCCAGAGATTATTCGTAAAGCACTGCATGAAGCTAATGCGGTTGGCCAGGTTGCGGGTGGTGTTCCGGCGATGTGTGATGGTGTCACCCAGGGGCAGGATGGTATGGAACTGTCGCTGTTAAGCCGTGAAGTGATTGCGATGTCTGCGGCGGTGGGGCTGTCCCATAACATGTTTGATGGCGCGCTGTTCCTCGGCGTGTGCGATAAGATTGTCCCAGGGCTGACGATGGCCGCGCTGTCGTTCGGTCATCTGCCTGCGGTATTTGTGCCGTCAGGTCCGATGGCAAGCGGGTTGCCAAATAAAGAAAAAGTGCGCATTCGCCAGCTTTATGCCGAAGGGAAGGTGGATCGAATGGCACTGCTGGAGTCAGAGGCTGCGTCTTATCATGCCCCTGGTACATGTACTTTCTACGGTACTGCCAACACCAACCAGATGGTGGTGGAGTTTATGGGGATGCAGTTGCCGGGCTCTTCTTTTGTTCATCCAGACTCCCCGTTACGTGATGCATTAACTGCAGCCGCTGCGCGCCAGGTTACACGCATGACTGGCAACGGTAATGAATGGATGCCGATCGGTAAGATGATCGACGAGAAAGTGGTGGTGAACGGTATTGTTGCGCTGCTGGCGACCGGTGGCTCCACTAACCACACGATGCACCTGGTGGCGATGGCGCGAGCGGCCGGTATTCAGATCAACTGGGATGACTTCTCTGATCTTTCTGATGTCGTACCTCTGATGGCACGTTTGTATCCAAACGGTCCGGCCGATATTAACCACTTCCAGGCGGCGGGTGGTGTACCGGTTCTGGTGCGTGAGCTGCTCAAGGCTGGCCTGTTGCATGAAGATGTCAATACGGTGGCGGGATTTGGTCTTTCGCGCTATACCCTCGAACCATGGCTGAATAACGGCGAGCTGGACTGGCGCGAAGGTGCAGACAAATCGCTCGACAGCAATGTGATTGCTTCCTTTGAACAACCTTTCTCGCATCATGGCGGGACAAAAGTGTTAAGCGGCAACCTGGGCCGTGCCGTCATGAAAACCTCTGCAGTGCCGGTTGAAAACCAGGTGATTGAAGCGCCTGCTGTTGTTTTTGAGAGCCAGCATGACGTTATGCCTGCTTTTGAAGCGGGTATGCTGGACCGTGATTGTGTGGTTGTTGTCCGCCATCAGGGGCCAAAAGCGAACGGAATGCCAGAATTACATAAACTCATGCCGCCACTTGGTGTATTATTGGACCGGCGTTTCAAAATTGCGTTAGTTACCGATGGACGACTCTCTGGTGCTTCAGGTAAAGTGCCGTCAGCTATCCACGTAACACCAGAAGCCTACGATGGTGGGCTGCTG
Organism: Escherichia sp. E4736; assembly: GCF_005781225.1. Classification (NCBI taxonomy): domain Bacteria; kingdom Pseudomonadati; phylum Pseudomonadota; class Gammaproteobacteria; order Enterobacterales; family Enterobacteriaceae; genus Escherichia; species Escherichia sp. E4736. Next base: position 80,143 of record NZ_VATT01000038.1, read on the forward strand.
GCAAAAGTGCGCGATGGGGACATCATTCGTGTGAATGGACAGACAGGCGAACTGACGCTGCTGGTAGACGAAGCTGAACTGGCTGCTCGCGAACCGCACATTCCTGACCTGAGCGCGTCACGCGTGGGAACAGGACGTGAATTATTCAGCGCCTTGCGCGAAAAACTGTCCGGTGCCGAACAGGGCGCAACCTGTATCACTTTTTAAGACGACAAAATTTGTACTCAGGCGAGAGAAAACTCTGATGAAAAACTGGAAAACAAGTGCAGAATCAATCCTGACCACCGGCCCGGTTGTACCGGTTATCGTGGTAAATAAACTGGAACACGCGGTGCCAATGGCAAAAGCGTTGGTTGCTGGTGGGGTGCGCGTTCTGGAAGTGACTCTGCGTACGGCGTGTGCAGTTGATGCTATCCGCGCTATCGCCAAAGAAGTGCCGGAAGCGATTGTGGGTGCCGGTACGGTTCTGAATCCGCAGCAACTGGCAGAAGTAACTGAAGCGGGCGCACAGTTCGCAATTAGCCCGGGTCTGACTGAACCACTGCTGAAAGCGGCGACAGAAGGGACTATTCCTCTGATTCCAGGTATCAGCACTGTTTCCGAACTGATGCTGGGTATGGACTACGGCCTGAAAGAATTCAAATTCTTCCCGGCAGAAGCTAATGGCGGCGTGAAAGCACTGCAGGCCATTGCGGGTCCGTTCTCTCAGGTTCGTTTCTGCCCGACTGGCGGTATTTCTCCGGCTAACTACCGTGATTACCTGGCGCTGAAAAGCGTACTGTGCATTGGTGGTTCCTGGCTGGTTCCGGCAGATGCGCTGGAAGCAGGCGATTACGACCGCATTACTAAGCTGGCGCGTGAAGCAGTAGAAGGCGCGAAGCTGTAACAGTCAAAATGCCCGATCGTGAATCGGGCATTTTTGTCGCGTTTTTGCCAGATTTAACCTTGTACTTTTACCTGTGCGGCGGCGTGCTTCGCGCGTTCAATCGCTTCATCAACACTTTCTGCTGTAGCAAGCGCAACCCCCAGACGACGGCTACCATCAATTTCCGGCTTACCAAATAAACGAATCTGCAAACCTGCGCCAACGGCCTCCTGCACGTTGTCAAACGTGACATTCTGGCTGGTCAGTTGCGGCAGGATAACGGCTGAAGCGGCAGGACCATACTGGCGAATCCCGCCCACCGGCAGTCCCAGAAAAGCACGCACATGCAGGGCAAACTCAGAAAGATCCTGAGAAATTAACGTCACCATCCCGGTGTCATGCGGGCGAGGAGAGACTTCACTAAAAATCACCTCATCACCACAGACAAACAACTCGACACCAAACAGACCATAACCACCCAGTGCAAGCACCACCTTGCGGGCAATCTCCTGCGCACGTTCGAGGGCCAGTGGGCTCATTTGCTGCGGTTGCCAGGATTCACGATAGTCACCATCTTCCTGGCGATGACCTACAGGCGCACAGAAATGAACACCATCCACCGCGCTGACGGTCAGCAGGGTAATTTCGAAATCAAACTTAACGACGCCTTCGACAATCACGCGACCCGCTCCGGCGCGACCACCTTGCTGGGCGTACTCCCATGCCTGAGCCAGTTGTTCGGCAGAGCGAATAAACGTCTGCCCCTTGCCGGAAGAACTCATCACCGGTTTAACAATGCAGGGATAGCCAATGGCGGCGACCGCATCGCGGAAAAGGTCTTCGCTATCAGCAAAACGATAAGTTGAAGTGGGAAGCTGAAGCTCTTCCGCCGCCAGACGACGGATACCTTCGCGGTTCATCGTCAATTGTGTTGCACGCGCGCAGGGGACAACATTTAGCCCTTCCTCTTCAAGCTGGATCAGCATATCGGTAGCAATAGCTTCGATCTCCGGCACGATATAATGTGGTTTTTCCAGTTCAACAACACGGCGCAATGCGTCGCCATCCAGCATATTAATGACATGGGCGCGATGCGCGACATGCATGGCGGGCGCGTCGGCATAGCGATCGACCGCAATCACCTCTACGCCGAGGCGTTGGCATTCGATAGCCACTTCTTTACCCAGTTCACCGGAGCCCAATAACATCACGCGAGTTGCTGCCGGACGCAGCGCAGTGCCTAATAACGTCATAACGAATATCCCCTGATTAATTCCGCGTGAAGTATAAACGAAAACGTTTGCGCGTGTCTTTATTGCTTGATTGCCTGCGTTGATTTCTCGACTGAAAAGAAATATACTGTATAAAATTACAGTTATGATGAGAGGCTGCAAATGGCGGTTGAAATTAAATACGTGGTCATTCGTGAGGGCGAAGAGAAGATGTCGTTTACCAGCAAAAAGGAAGCCGATGCTTATGACAAAATGCTCGATACAGCGGATCTACTCGACACATGGTTGGCGAATTCTCCGGTGACAATGGAAGACGAGCAGCGTGAGGCGCTTTCTTTGTGGTTGGCGGAACAGAAAGATGTGCTTAGTACCATTCTGAAAACCGGTAAATTACCTTCTCCTCAGGTGGTTGATACTGACACGGATGGGGAAGGTGAAACCCACGCCGCCTGAAGCAACTTGCGCTCCTGATAATTTGTACCATGCTTTCTCCTGAATCATTGTGCTATGGAGAAAAACATGAAAAAAAGAGGAGCGTTGTTGGGGCTGTTGTTGGTTTCCGCCTGTGCATCAGTTTTCGCTGCCAATAACGAAACCAGCAAGTCGGTAACTTTCCCCAAATGTGAAGGTTTGGATGCAGCCGGAATCGCTGCGAGTGTAAAACGTGATTACCAGCAAAACCGCGTGGCGCGCTGGGCAGACGATCAAAAAATCGTCGGTCAGGCCGATCCGGTGGCGTGGGTTAGTTTGCAGGACATTCAGGGGAAAGATGATAAATGGTCGGTACCGCTGACTGTGCGTGGTAAAAGTGCCGATATTCATTATCTGGTTAATGTGGATTGTAAAGCGGGAATGGCGGAATATCAGCGGCGCTAATGGCTTCTGATAATTCGGCTGACTGTTGGCGGATGCGGCGCGAGCGCCTTATCCGCCCAACAATGTACCAGCCCCCACAAGCCTGATAAGAAGCGCCAGGTTCGCATCAGGCAATTACAATCAAATCTACAAGTTTCAAATTAATCACATCACCCGGCACCTTACATGACGTGAATTTCCTGTGAGGACTGCCTCCCGTCCCGCTTATTTGCGCATCTTTTGTCTCTATATACACTTTCTGACATCCTCATTCGCTATGCTGTTGCCATTAAAATAGTGAATCGAGGAGTAAATATGGCTAACTGGTTAAATCAACTGCAATCCCTTCTTGGGCAAAGCAGCGCTTCCTCTTCGTCTACAGATCAGGGATTGGGCAAACTTTTAGTACCCGGCGCATTAGGCGGGTTGGCAGGACTGCTGGTTGCCAATAAATCAGCACGTAAACTATTAACGAAATACGGCACAAACGCGTTGCTGGTTGGCGGCGGAGCGGTCGCCGGTACCGTACTGTGGAACAAATACAAAGATAAAATTCGTGCGGCGCATCAGAACGAACCGCAATACGGCACCCAAAGTACGCCGCTGGATGAACGTACAGAACGTTTAATCCTCGCCCTGGTTTTTGCTGCCAAAAGCGATGGTTATATCGATAGTAAAGAACGCGCGGCTATCGACCAGCAATTGCGTGAAGCTGGTGTTGAAGAGCAGGGGCGTGTACTTATCGAACAGGCAATCGAGCAACCATTGGATCCGCAGCGCCTGGCCCAGGGGATTCGCAACGAAGAAGAGGCACTGGAGATCTATTTCCTGAGCTGTGCGGCTATTGATATTGACCATTTTATGGAGCGCAGTTACCTGAATGCACTGGGGGATGCGCTGAAAATTCCCCAGGAAGTCCGTGAAGGAATTGAACGCGATCTCGAACAGCAAAAACGCACTTTGTCTGAATAATATCTCACTCCGTATAGCCTGATATGCCTGTTTATCGGGCTATACAAAACCGCACAGCTATTTGAGCGAATTAATTTTCGCTGGCGACATCCTTTCGATTTTCACACCATTACCTGTCATCATCTATACAATGACCGCCCTGTTTCGCTTGCATCCCGGGTGAGTTTTGCCACCCTTATAAGATGTTTCAACCAGAAAGAACAATAACATGCTACCAAAAGCCGCCCGCATCCCCCATGCCATGACGCTTCATGGCGACACGCGCATCGATAATTACTACTGGCTGCGGGACGACACACGCTCGCAGCCGGAAGTGCTGGATTACCTGCAACAAGAAAATAGCTACGGTCATCAGGTCATGGAGTCGCAACAAGCTTTGCAGGATCGGATATTAAAAGAAATCATTGACCGCATACCGCAAAGAGAAGTCTCTGCACCTTACGTCAAAAATGGCTATCGCTACCGGCAAATTTATGAACCTGGTTGTGAATATGCAATCTACCAGCGTCAGTCGGCGTTCAGTGAAGAGTGGGACGAATGGGAGACTCTGCTCGATGCGAACAAACGGGCGGCGCACAGTGAATTTTATTCAATGGGCGGAATGGCGATTACGCCCGATAACACGATCATGGCACTTGCAGAAGATTTTCTTTCCCGACGCCAGTACGGTATCCGTTTTCGCAATCTGGAAACGGGCAACTGGTATCCCGAACTGTTGGATAACGTGGAACCCAGCTTTGTCTGGGCGAATGACTCCTGGACATTTTATTATGTTCGCAAGCATCCAGTGACGTTGTTGCCGTATCAGGTCTGGCGGCATGCCATTGGCACTCCAGCATCTGAAGACAAACTGATTTACGAAGAAAAAGACGATACCTTTTACGTCAGCCTACATAAAACGACGTCGAAACACTATGTGGTTATTCATCTTGCCAGCGCTACTACCAGTGAAGTTCGGCTGCTGGATGCAGAGCTGGCCGATGCCGAGCCGTTTGTCTTTTTACCGCGTCGCAAAGATCACGAATACAGTCTTGATCACTACCAGCATCGGTTTTATCTGCGCTCCAACCGCAACGGCAAAAATTTTGGCTTATACCGTACCCGTATGCGTGATGAGCAAGAGTGGGAAGAGTTAATCCCACCGCGCGATAACATCATGCTCGAAGGCTTTACGCTGTTTACTGACTGGTTGGTGGTTGAAGAGCGTCAGCGTGGGTTAACCAGTCTGCGGCAAATCAACCGCAAAACGCGGGAGGTTATCGGCATTGCCTTTGATGATCCGGCTTACGTTACCTGGATTGCCTATAACCCGGAACCTGAAACCTCACGATTGCGTTATGGCTATTCCTCCATGACTACGCCAGATACATTGTTTGAACTGGATATGGATACTGGAGAGCGTCGGGTATTAAAACAAACGGAAGTCCCCGGTTTCGATGCGGCGAATTACCGCAGCGAACACTTGTGGATCACTGCCCGTGATGGCGTCGAAGTGCCTGTTTCGCTGGTCTATCATCGCAAGCATTTCCAGAAAGGCCACAACCCGCTGCTGGTATATGGATATGGCTCTTACGGCGCAAGCATTGATGCCGATTTTAGTTTTAGCCGCCTGAGTTTGTTGGATCGCGGTTTTGTCTACGCCATTGTCCATGTCCGTGGTGGCGGCGAACTGGGGCAGCAATGGTACGAAGACGGTAAATTCCTGAAAAAGAAAAATACCTTTAATGACTATCTTGATGCCTGCGACGCATTGTTAAAACTGGGCTACGGTTCACCTTCACTCTGTTATGCGATGGGGGGCAGTGCTGGCGGTATGTTGATGGGCGTTGCAATTAATGAGCGCCCCGAGTTATTCCACGGCGTGATTGCCCAGGTACCGTTTGTTGATGTTGTAACAACGATGCTTGATGAGTCGATTCCTCTTACTACCGGCGAATTTGAAGAGTGGGGAAATCCGCAGGATCCGCAATATTATGAGTATATGAAAAGCTACAGCCCGTATGACAATGTCACGGCTCAGGCTTATCCGCATCTGCTGGTAACGACCGGATTACACGATTCACAGGTGCAATACTGGGAACCGGCAAAATGGGTGGCTAAGCTGCGCGAGCTTAAAACTGATAACCATCTATTATTGCTTTGTACCGACATGGATTCAGGGCATGGCGGTAAATCCGGACGTTTTAAATCCTACGAAGGTGTGGCGATGGAATATGCTTTTCTGATAGCCCTGGCGCAGGGGACATTACCAGGCCAATCAGCGGGTTAAACACTCTCCAGATAATGCTTCAAGGTTAAACGTAACTCCGGGCTCATACTGTCAAGGTTGTTAAACAACCAGCGCAGATAGCCCGGATCGCGCTTTGCAACGTCTGATACGGCTTTACCGCGATACTTGCCAAACGTGAACGTCGTCAACAACGACGGCCGCCCGGTGATATCCGCCATCTGCTCCGCCGTCCAGCCTGATGTGTTCATAATATCGATAAGCAGGGCCGCGGTAATATAGCAATCATACAGCGCGCGGTGGTGATGCAGACCCGATGGTGTCTGGACATTCAGCTTGCGCGATTTATACAGTGCCATATTGCTGTACTTGATTCCTGGCCACAAACGACGAGCCAGTTTCATGGTGCAAATCCACTCACCGGGCATTTCTGGCAATACCCGGCGGTCAAAACTGGCATTGTGGGCGACATACCATTCGCTACCGTAATAGTGCGGGATAACTTCTTCAATCCACGGTTTGTCGGCAACCATGGACTCTGTGATACGGTGAATCGCCATGGCTTGTGGACTGATGGGACGGTCGGGACGCACCAAGTGGCTCATAGGGTTGACGATTTTCCCGTTAACAACATCAACAGAGGCAATTTCAACGATCCCTCCCTGCAAACCGCAGGTTTCTGTATCGATAATGCGCAGCATGGTCATGCTCCAGGAAGAAAACGCCTAGCGTAATGGAATGATATCGCCTTGCCAACCCTGCGAAGAGCGCTGACCAACCAACAAAAGAGAACCGCGATCGGCGCGAACAATAAGGCGGCCATGTTCATCCCACAGTGCGCTGTTACCATGGGCGTTCGCCATTAGCACAGCGATGGAGTATTGATGTGAGAAAAACTCTAAGCGTCGGGTCGAAGCCAATAGGTCAGGTTCACCGATGCATTGCCCGGTTGTAAAAAGTGAACAAGTCGGGTCCATATCAATACCTTCCGGTTGGCCATCCACTACAGTGATGGTTTCGGAACGTTGACCCAGGCATGCACCATGACTTTGATGATAAATTCCTGGCGTTTTCATCCAGGGGGCGAATACTGCAATACCGCGAATAAACCGCTCATTATATTCAACGGGAAGGCCAGCAATAATGGTCATTCGCGAGGTTGTTGCTGCATAACAAAGCGGGTCTAAAAGCGAGAGATCGGGCGGAGACGGAAGCGGACGACGTTTGTAATCGCATCCCAGTAGAGAAAGTGAGGGAAAAACCAACAGTTCGCACTGGTGCTTGGCGGCAGCCCTCACGAACTCCAGATGATGGGCTACCTGTTCAGTGAGTGAAGCATTACGAGGCTCATATTGTGCTGCTGCAACTTTCCAGTACGACATGATGACTTCCTTTTCATAGTGTCTGCGAATAATGGCGTGTATGAGAAAATACTTATAATTTAGCAGCCACCATGTAAGAAAGTGTAACTTAATATAAGGTTTATTTAAGTTTGGGCTCGTAAGGTAAACGTGACAGATTTACAGAGGCGAGACGGTGGGCGATAAGGCGCTCACGAAACCAGCCACGCAAGTGCTCCGGTTGTTCACGTTCAACCGCTTCAGCAATCACCGGCATATTGTACCGTTCTTTAAATGCCACTCCGGCAGCGGCCAGATCGACATTTACTTTATCCATTTCAGTTTGATCCAGTTTGGCCAGATTCTTCAGCATCGGTGTCTCCTCGTTAATTGCGGGCAAAAGTTACTAAGAGTCAGCCAGGATGGCAAGCCTGAATTGATGATCCTCGACTCTCTCATTAGACAAGGTTATGCTCTGTAAAAAACTCATTACAAAAAGGAATAGATAATATGGTTTCAACTGCGCGTTCTCTTCGTTATACACTGGCAATAATTGCCGGTTCGCTGGCGGCCCCTTCCGTCTGGGCTCATGCGCACCTGACTCACCAGTATCCTGCGGCGAATGCGGCGGTCACCGCTGCCCCACAGGCCATTACTTTAAATTTCTCTGAAGGTATTGAACCTGGATTCAGTGGGGCCAAAATCATCGGCCCGAAGAATGAAAATGTTAAAACATTACCCGCGAAACGTAATGAACAAGACAAAAAGCAATTGGTAGTTCCGCTTGCCGACGCCCTGAATCCCGGAAGTTATACCGTTGACTGGCATGTTGTTTCGGTGGACGGACATAAAACCAAAGGGCAGTACACCTTTACAGTGAAATAAAGCATGCTAGCGCTTACCTGGGTCACACTGCGATTTATCTATTTTATCTCTCTGATGCTGGTTTTTGGCTTCGCGATGTACGGGGCATGGTTGGCACCAGTGACGATTCGTCGATTATTGACGAAGCGTTTTTTGCGTTTACAACAGCACGCAGCCGCATGGAGTTTGATCAGTGCCGCAGCGATGTTCGCCGTTCAGGGTGGGTTGATGGGGGCGGGATGGCCAGATGTCGTTTCGCTGAGCATCTGGCAGTCGGTGTTACAAACGCACTTCGGAGGCGTCTGGATCTGGCAAATCGTTCTCGCTCTCGTTACGTTGACCGTCGTTCTGATGCAACCACGGAATATGTTGCGGTTACTGTTCATGCTGACTACCGCGCAATTTATCCTGATGGCGGGTATGGGACACGCGACATTAAATGAAGGATTAACTGCAAAAATTCATCAGACCAATCACGCCGTACATCTTATCTGTGCTGCCGCATGGTTTGGAGGGCTACTGCCGGTTGTCTGGTGTATGCGGCTGGTGAAAGGGCGCTGGAGACGCCCGGCCATTCATGCGCTGATGCGTTTTTCCTGGTGCGGACATTTTGCTGTCATTGGCGTGCTAGTGAGTGGTGTTCTCAATGCATTACTAATCACGGGATTTCCCCCCACGCTTGCCTCTTACTGGGGCCAGCTCTTATTGCTCAAAGTCATACTGGTTATGATTATGGTGGTTATCGCGCTGGCAAATCGTTATGTTCTGGTCCCGAGAATGCGGCATGATGAAGTCCGGGCTGTTCCCTGGTTTGTATGGATGACTCAACTCGAATGGGCGATAGGCGCGGTGGTACTGGTGATTATCAGCCTGCTAGCGACTCTGGAACCGTTTTGATGGATTACGATAAATGATGAAAAAAAGTATATTGGCGTTTTTGTTGCTCACCAGTTCCACTGCGGCGCTGGCGGCTCCTCAGGTGATTACCGTCAGCCGTTTTGAAATTGGCAAAGACAAATGGGCGTTTAATCGCGAAGAAGTGATGTTGACATGCCGACCAGGTAATGCGCTGTATGTCATTAACCCCAGCACCCTGGTGCAATACCCTTTGAACGATGTTGCGCAAAAAGAGGTTTCCAGTGGGAAGACTAAGGCCCAGCCTATTTCAGTGATCCAGATTGAAGATCCCAACAAACCCGGTGAAAAAATGAGCCTGATGCCATTTATAGAACGAGCTGAAAAACTTTGCTGATTACCTGAATTAGTCTTTTGATTTGCCAAAAAAAACGCCCAGGATCTTTTATCAGATCGGGCGTTTTTTTTTACTTTTAAAACGATGATTAAGACGCTTTTTTCTGACCACTTTTCGTGTGGACTGGAAAACCTGGCGTCGTCATCTATTCTTAAAGGGCTAGGCAACTAAGCCTGCATTAATGCCAACTTTTAGCGCACGGCTCTCTCCCAAGAGCCATTTCCCTGGACCGAATACAGGAATCGTATTCGGTCTCTTTTTATCTATTAAGCCAGCGGATGAATACATCACTGTTTTCCCTGTGCTGACTTCACAATCAACCATAACACACACTCTACTGCTTCAGTCCAGCCTTTTTTAACATTTATGTTAAAATAATGTGACCTTCTGCGCGGGAGTAAAAAATTGATGAAAGAGGCAGGCCGCACCTATCAGAAAATTGATGGCAGCCATTGGCGACATATCTGGTTGGTGGGGGATATTCATGGCTGCCTTGGGCTACTGCGTATCAAATTATGGCATTGCCGTTTTGACCCGTGGCAAGACTTATTGATCTCGGTAGGAGATGTTATTGATCGTGGTCCGGAGAGTTTACGTTGTCTTCAACTACTGGAGCAACGCTGGGTCAGAGCGGTAAGAGGCAATCATGAGCAGATGGCGATAGATGCGCTGGCCGCGCAGCAGATGTCTTTATGGTATATGAACGGTGGCGACTGGTTTGCTGCGCTGGCAGATAAGCAACAGAAGCAAGCAGAAAGGGCGCTCAGCAAATGCCAGCATTTGCCTTTTATTCTTGAATTAAACAGTCGCACTGGCAAACACGTTATTGCCCATGCTGATTATCCTGACGACGTTTATCAATGGCAAAAGGACGTCGATTTGCACCAGGTATTGTGGAGTCGTTCGCGATTACGTGAAGGCCAAAAAGGGCAGGGAATTACCGGTGCTGACCATTTCTGGTTTGGACATACGCCGTTACCTCATCGAGTAGATATTGGAAACTTGCATTATATAGACACCGGCGCCGTCTTCGGAGGGACACTCACAATGGAACAACTCCAGTAATTAAAAGTCACTATACTCCTGCGCGGGCCGCCAGAACCCATCAATAAAATCCTCAACAGGAAAGCAGCCGCCGTGGCGGATCCGTTGATCGTCCATTGAGTAGACGCACTGCTGTTCCGTGTTGTAAACATCAACAACAATATCTTCACAGCCAGCGTCCAGATAGCAAACAAAAAGTACCAGCGCGAACATTTCATCCTCGAAGTGTGGTGCCGTACCGTTAAGTTTAGGAGAGGATTTTACTTCGGGGAAATAACCAGAATAAATAACCCGCCATGCCGACGGGTTCTTTTTGGATCATGCAAGACGCATAATCCAGGCATCAGACTTTTGATCGTAGCGGGTACGGTACAGGACAGAGTGTTCGCCGTTTAGTAGAGCTGGAATGCTGGTTTCGGCGTCCCAGGCATCCAGTTGCATACACAAATCGGGGTCAGATTTACAAGGAATAGTTAATGTTCGATCACCTGGCGATTCGCCGTGTAACTCGCCGTCATCGATTTCAAAAGCGCCTATGCGCACACTGGTTTTCATCTTCGTGCTCTCCATTTATCTGCCGGTTGTGGTACGACCAGTCCGATCGCACCATTTTTCAGCGTAGTTGAGGCAGGCGAATGTGCCAGTCAAAAAGTGCGCTTTTTTTGTGCGCTATCAGGCGTTACCGGTAAAAAGTTTCCCATCGCGCACCAGTTCACGTGGGTAACTGTTTTTCAGTCGCGAGCCAATACGTTTGGCTAAACCTATTGGCTGATGCTGGAAGGTTACCAGCACATCATCCGTAGTTGGCACGGTTTGCGGGTAAACATCGCGCCCGCGATACCACTCTTCCGCTTCCTGAGGCGTCAGTTCGAAAGCGTTCGTATGGTTGGGGGAGGCCAGGGCAATAACCGCTTCATGCTGCCAGCGATAACCTTTGTTATGCGTTTCAGCAAGCTTAATTCCCAGACGGGAAAATCGGACTTTACCGATCAGGGCTTCAATACCTGCAGGGAACAGCCAGAGTTCTTTATCGCGCTGCCAGAGGCGCAGATTTTCATCCCACTGTAAGCCAACGGCAGTCGCCGCCTGGCGAATTTGTGCGGCTTCGCGATCTTTGATTGGGCTAAACGGGAAATTACCCACTTTGTATTTCGGTGCGGGTAAGGCGGGAATCGACTGTGTTTTGCGTAACCGGGCAACGAAGAAGCCTTCGCAGTCGTAAATTTGCGGAAAAACGTGCAAAAAGCCTTCTTCGGTGAGTGCCTTGTCCGCACCAGGGAAGAGATCGCCCAGCGGTAAAAACTCTACTGCATCGGGGTAAGTCTCTTTCAGCCACAAGCAAACGGCTTCGTTTTCTTCCTTGTTTAAGGTACAGGTCGAGTAAACCAGCGTACCGCCAGGGCGTAATGCATGAAAGGCACTGTCGATAAGTTCCCGTTGGGTGGCAGCAATTTCCTGATTGCTTTCTGGTGACCAGTTTTTCAGTGCGTCGGGATCTTTACGCACCACGCCTTCGCCAGAGCAGGGGGCGTCCAGTAAAATGGCATCGAACATTTCTGGTAACGCTGCACCAAAGACGCGGCCATCAAAATGAGTCAGAGAGACGTTACGGATACCGCAGCGACTGATATTGGCATGTAACACTTTTACCCGGCTGGCGGAAAACTCATTGGCAAGAATCGCCCCTTCGTTATTCATGCGAGCGGCAATTTGTGTGGTTTTTGAACCAGGCGCGGCGGCGACATCCATCACCCGCTGTGGGGTATTATCGTCGGCAAACAATGCGGCAACGGGCAACATTGAACTGGCTTCCTGAATATAAAACAGGCCGCTTAAATGCTCGGCGGTACTGCCCAACGGCAAGATTTCTTCATCATCGCGTTCAATCCAGAAACCTTCTTCACACCACGGAATCGGCGTTAGCGTCCAGCCGTAAGGGGCGGTTAATTGCAGGAAATCAGCAACGGAGATTTTCAGGGTATTTACGCGAATGCTGCGGCGCAACGGGCGCTGACAGGCGGCGAGAAAATCATCAAAAGAGAGCGTCGAAGGCATGGCTTCGCGCATTTGTGTCAGAAAGGCGTCCGGGAAATAAACGGTGTGTTGGGCCACGAGCATGTACCACTGGCAAAAAAACAGGCGCGCAGTTTAGCATAAACGCTCCGGCGCAGGCACGCCGGAGCAATGTGGCTTATCGGGGGAGTGCTGTTCCCCATTCACGCCACTCTTTCGGTTCACTTTCCTGCAACAGGAAGTGTTTGCCTTCCTGGGCTTTCGGTGCCAGCGGTGTACCTGGAGGCGTGGCGAAGGCGATGCCGCCACGGATAAACTGGTTAAAGGTGCCGGTTTTCACTACGCCGCCCGTCAGACCAAAGTCCAGACTGTAACCCGATGCCAACCAGAAGACGGAATTGTTACGTACCAGGTGCTGGTAACGTTTACTGATGCGCATCGCAATCATCACGCGATCTGACAATGTCCCCAGCGTCATTCCGGTGACTGTACCTACTTCCAGACCACGGAACAGTACTGGCGTACCAACACCTAACGAACCGGCTTCCGGCGCTTCAACAATAATGCTTAAGCCATCAAGGTAACGCGAATCAGTAATGGTAGCTTCTTGCAATTCAAAGTCACGGCGAGGATTACCCCGACCTGGTTCGACGTTGATATACGGCTGGAGGATCGTATCAAGATGCTCAACGCCTGCTGCCGAAATTTGCGGTGTGACCACTGAGAAGCGTGTACCACCGCGCGCAAAGGTCTGGACATATTCAGGATAGAGCACCGCCTTTGCCTGTACTTCATTGCGCGCGGTGATCAGATCCAGAGTCTGGATTTGCCCGATATCAATACCGAGATAGCGAATTGGCATACCGACCGCCAGTTTTCCGGCATCGAAAGCGTGGAGCGTAATCTGCCCGCCAACCGCACGAGCCGCTGTTTCGGAAGCATACAAAATCCGCTTATCGCCTTTACGTTGGCTGGCGCTGGCACCGCTGAGATTATCGAAGCTGATGGCTCCCTTTAACGCCCGCGAAAGCGGTGACGCCTGAACGGTCAGGCCGCTGCCGTTAAGTTGAACTTTCGCGCCACCTTCAGCCCAGAACACGCTGTTGCTGGTCAGCAGGTTGCGATATTCCGGTTTAATGTGCAGATCGATATCGAACGCATTGGCCCGTGGACGTACGGTAATCACTTCACCGACCTCAAATTTACGGTACAGCACTACCGACCCTGCCTGCACATCCGGCAGTGTCTCCGCACTTAAACTCACGGTCGTGGTAGGTAAATCGCTAAGACTATTTTCGAGGGCTTTTTCCAGATTGGCGTACAGTGGGTAACTGGTTTTCATCTCACCTTTGTCGCCTGGCAGAATACGGATCCCGCCGTTGAGCCATTCTGAGGCGCTGGCACCGAGAAACTCGACACCATCCAGACCCACTTTCACGTCGACACGACTATTAACGACAAATTTGCTGTCGCCTTTTACCAGTTCGCGATGCTGGGGTTCGATAGCGACGGTAAATGTCACGCCTTTGCTGGTGAGTTTACGGTCGATAACCTGACCTACCTGTACGCCGTGAAGAATGAGCGGCTGACCGGCATCAATTCCATAGCTTTCTGGTGCTGTCAGGGTTAGCGTCAGAACATCGGGTTCATGCAGTAAAGCTTTCTCGCCAGGCACAACGACAAACTCTTTGCGTGGTTCGCCATCACCCGGTACCAGTTCGAACGTTTTGCCGGTCAGCAGGGCGCTGAGATTGGCGTCGCTGAGGGATAACTTCGGGTTACGTAATTCGATGCGGGTGTTTTCACGAAGCAGAGTGACGACGCTGGGATCAACGGTCATTTCTCCGGTGACTTTGCCACCTGGGTTTAAATTCAGTTTGGTCAGTTGCCCGACTTCCAGTCCCTGGTACATGAGCGGCGTTGAATCGGCGTTTAATCCGGCTCCACCTGGTAGATCCAGCTTTATGATCACCCCACGCTGGCTGTGGGCGAGATCCTCATACAGACCAAAGGTATCTTCCGGATCGGCAGGTTTCGACTCTTCTGGTGAATCGAAGGCAATCGCACCGTTAACCAGGGCAGCCAGACTTTCCAGTTTTACCTTCGCGCCACTGATACTGACATTGGCATCAACGCCGGAAACGTTCCAGAAGCGGCTGCCTTTTTTCACCAAATCGGTGAAACGCCGCTCAATCAGGACATCAATCACTACGCCTTGCTTATTGGGATTGATCGCATAGTCATAGACGCGTCCCACCGGAATTTTACGGAAATAGACCAGCGAACCGCTGTTCAATGAACCGAGATCGGGGGCTTGCAGGTGGATCATCAGATCACCATTATCCAGCCGATACTTTGGCTGGGTATCGAGCGCCACAAAGTGATCCTGCTCTTTACCTTTACCCGGCATCATGCCGATATAGTTACCGCCGACCAGCGCATCCAGCCCGGAAACACCTGCCAGTGAGGCTTTCGGCGTCACCAGCCAGAACTGCGTCTCTTCGCGCAGGGCATCTTTCATATCGGACTTGATGCTGACCTTCACTTCAATCTTACGTAGATCGTCGCTAAGGCTGACATCCTGCACCGTGCCGACTTCAACGCCCTGATAACGAACAGGCGTGCGACCTGGAACAATGCCGTCTGCCGACATAAAGTCGATGGTGACGGTATTGCCTCTATCCTGATAACTACCCCAAATCAGCCAACCGGCAATCATTAGCGCGATGAACGGCAACAGCCAGAAAGGTGAGATACGGCGTTTAGTTTTAATTTGCGCTTCAGTCGTCGAAGCGGGCGTTTCCTGACTCATGTGCATCCCAAAGTAAGCGGCTGTCCAGCCATTCCACAGCAAGAATAGTCAAAATAACCGCTGCGCCGAAATAAAACGCAGCGGGTCCCATAGTAAAAGCGAGGATCTGATCGCGATTAATCAGCGACATGGTTAATGAAATGACAAACAGATCGAGCATCGACCAACGGCCAATCCAGGTCACCATCCGCAATAGCAAAATCCGCGTGCGTAAGCCTTGCTGGCAGTTAAAATGAATGCTTACCAGTAAAGTAAACATGACGATCACTTTGGTGAACGGCACCAGGATACTGGCGATAAAAACAATGCCGGCAACTGCAATATTGCTGTTCGCCAGCGACATAATTCCGGAAAGAATCGTATCTTCTTGTCGTCCACCGTTCAGGTAGATGATCGAAATAGGCAGCAGGTTGGCAGGTAACAACAAGACAATTGAAGCCAAAAGAGCAGCCCAGCATTTTTGAATACTATGATGGCGACGCAAGCGAAGTGGGATATGGCAACGGGGACAACGACCGCGCGGATCGGGATAGCCGGTAAAGTGACAACCCAGGCAAACGCGTAATTTCTCGTCCCTACGCGTGGCAGGGCGCTGCGGATAAAATCGCTCCCACAGCTGTTCAACATTAAGATGTGACAACGTCACCGTTGTTAAAATCACCAGCGCGAAAAAAGAGAATAGCCCGACGCCCGCCTGGATATGGGCGTAATCCTGTACCTTTATAGAAGCAACGCCAATGCCGACCAGATAGATATCCAGCATTACCCACTCTTTTAGTCGCTCCAGCATCAGCAACACCGGGCGTAAATTCATTCCCAGCCGATTGCCAAACCATAAATAAGCAATAGAGGTCACCAGTATGAGAGGTGCACCTATAACGCAGAAAAACACCATTGCGCCGGTTATCGCATCGCCCTGTTTGGTCATTTGCCAGATGCCTTGCATTACATTGGCGTCGATACGGATACCTAACAGCCAGATATGTAATAGAGGTTCGCCCCAGGCAAACGGCATAAGCAACAACATAGTAAAAGCCATTGCAGCCAGCCTTGTGAGCGACCAGTCACGCCCATCGCGAATTTTCGCCTGACAGCGCGGGCAATAGGCACTCTGGTGAGAATTTATCTCGGGCAGGCTAAACAGCATGTCACATTGCGGGCAACGCTGATAATCACCACACGGTAGTGCCTCGCCAATTGCGCTCACTGTTATCTTTTTTGTCGGCGTAATTTGTGGGGTGTTAAGAGCCATGACATGCCAAATGTAATAAGAATTAACATTTATCTTAACCCATGATGGGAATGATCTTGAGCATTAACGCATTTAATGCTTATTTTAATAGGCTGGCAGTTCCAGGTAAGACAACCAAGTGATTATATAATGAACAAAACAGAATTTTACGCGGACTTAAACCGCGACTTTAATGCGTTGATGGCGGGAGAAACCAGTTTTCTGGCAACGCTGGCGAATACCAGTGCTTTGTTATACGAGCGTCTGACTGACGTAAACTGGGCTGGGTTTTATTTACTTGAGGACGATACGCTGGTACTCGGGCCGTTTCAGGGCAAAATTGCCTGCGTACGGATCCCGGTAGGGCGTGGCGTGTGTGGGACTGCAGTTGCCCGCAATGAAGTACAGCGAATCGAGGATGTTCACGCCTTTGATGGGCATATCGCCTGTGATGCGGCGAGTAATTCTGAAATCGTTCTGCCGTTGGTGGTGAAAAATCAGATTATTGGCGTTCTCGATATCGACAGTACTGTCTTCGGTCGCTTTACAGACGAGGACGAGCAAGGCTTACGTCAGCTTGTGGCACAGCTTGAAAAGGTGCTTGCAACGACGGATTACAAAAAATTCTTTGCGAGCGTCGCAGGATAATCAACGGATAACGTAGCATTTACTGATGACGTCATTATAATGACGCCTGTTCATGCCTGCGCTTGTTGGCTACGTCCGTTGTAATCAGGAAATTTCATGGAAAATCAACCTAAGTTGAATAGCAGTAAAGAAGTAATCGCGTTTCTGGCCGAACGTTTTCCCCACTGTTTCAGTGCGGAAGGTGAAGCGCGTCCGCTGAAAATCGGTATTTTTCAGGATTTGGTCGATCGCGTTGCTGGGGAAATGAACCTTAGCAAAACGCAACTGCGATCCGCTTTACGTCTCTACACTTCGAGCTGGCGCTATCTGTATGGCGTTAAACCAGGCGCGACGCGTGTCGATCTCGACGGCAACCCATGCGGTGAGCTGGACGAGCAGCATGTAGAACATGCTCGCAAGCAGCTTGAAGAAGCGAAAGCGCGCGTCCAGGCGCAGCGTGCCGAACAGCAGGCGAAAAAACGCGAAGCTGCCGCAGCTGCAGGTGAGAAAGAAGACGCACCACGCCGCGAACGCAAGCCACGTCCTGCCGCGCAACGCCGTAAAGAAGGCGCCGAGCGCAAACCTCGCGCGCAGAAACCGGCTGAGAAAGCGCCAAAAACAGTAAAAGCACCTCGCGAAGAACAGCACACCCCAGTTTCTGACATTTCAGCTCTGACTGTCGGACAAGCCCTGAAGGTGAAAGCTGGTCAAAATGCGATGGATGCCACCGTATTAGAAATCACCAAAGACGGCGTCCGCGTCCAGCTGAATTCGGGTATGTCTTTGATTGTGCGCGCAGAACACCTGGTGTTCTGAAACGGAGGCCGGGCCAGGCATGAACATGTTTTTTAGGCTTACCGCGTTAGCTGGCCTGCTTGCAATAGCAGGCCAGACCTTCGCAGTAGAAGATATTACGCGTGCTGATCAGATTCCGGTATTAAAGGAAGAGACGCAGCATGCGACGGTGAGTGAGCGCGTAACGTCGCGCTTTACCCGCTCCCATTATCGCCAGTTCGACCTCGATCAGGCATTCTCGGCCAAAATCTTTGACCGCTACCTGAACCTGCTTGATTACAGCCACAATGTGCTGCTGGCAAGCGATGTTGAACAGTTCGCGAAAAAGAAAAATGAGCTGGGCGATGAACTGCGCTCCGGTAAACTTGACGTTTTCTACGATCTTTACAATCTGGCGCAAAAACGCCGTTTTGAACGTTACCAGTACGCCTTATCGGTACTGGAAAAACCGATGGATTTTACCGGCAACGACACTTATAACCTGGACCGCAGCAAAGCGCCCTGGCCGAAAAACGAGGCCGAGTTGAACGCGCTGTGGGACAGCAAAGTCAAATTCGACGAGTTAAGTCTGAAGCTGACAGGAAAAACGGATAAAGAAATTCGTGAAACCCTGACTCGTCGCTACAAATTTGCCATTCGCCGTCTGGCGCAAACTAACAGTGAAGATGTGTTCTCGCTGGCAATGACAGCGTTTGCGCGCGAAATTGATCCGCATACCAACTACCTTTCCCCGCGTAATACCGAACAGTTCAATACTGAAATGAGCTTGTCGTTGGAAGGTATTGGTGCGGTGCTGCAAATGGATGATGACTACACCGTTATCAATTCGATGGTGGCAGGTGGCCCGGCTGCGAAGAGTAAGGCTATCAGCGTTGGTGACAAAATTGTCGGTGTTGGTCAAACCGGCAAGCCGATGGTTGACGTGATTGGCTGGCGTCTTGATGATGTCGTTGCCTTAATCAAAGGGCCGAAAGGCAGTAAAGTTCGTTTAGAAATTTTACCAGCCGGTAAAGGGACCAAAACCCGTACGGTAACACTGACGCGTGAACGCATTCGTCTGGAAGACCGCGCAGTTAAAATGTCCGTGAAGACTGTCGGCAAAGAAAAAGTGGGCGTACTGGATATTCCCGGCTTCTATGTTGGCTTGACAGACGATGTCAAAGTTCAGTTGCAGAAGCTGGAAAAACAGAATGTCAGCAGCGTCGTCATCGACCTGCGTAGCAATGGCGGCGGGGCGCTGACCGAGGCAGTATCGCTCTCTGGTTTGTTCATTCCTTCCGGTCCGATTGTTCAGGTCCGTGATAACAATGGTAAAGTCCGCGAGGACAGTGATACCGACGGCCAGGTGTTCTATAAAGGCCCGCTGGTGGTATTGGTTGACCGATTCAGTGCTTCGGCTTCAGAAATCTTTGCCGCCGCGATGCAGGATTACGGTCGCGCGCTGGTTGTGGGCGAACCAACATTCGGCAAAGGCACTGTCCAGCAGTATCGTTCTCTGAATCGTATCTACGATCAGATGTTACGTCCTGAATGGCCGGCGCTGGGGTCAGTGCAGTATACAATCCAGAAATTCTATCGCGTTAACGGTGGCAGTACCCAACGTAAGGGCGTGACGCCGGATATCATCATGCCGACAGGCAATGAAGAGACGGAAACGGGAGAGAAATTCGAAGATAACGCGCTGCCGTGGGATAGCATTGATGCTGCAACCTATGTGAAATCAGGCGATTTATCGGCGTTTGAGCCGGAATTGCTGAAGGAACATAATGCGCGCATCGCGAAGGATCCTGAATTCCAGAACATCATGAAGGATATTGCTCGTTTCAATGCCATGAAGGACAAACGCAATATTGTTTCTCTGAATTACGCTGTGCGTGAGAAAGAGAACAATGAAGATGATGCGATGCGTCTGGCGCGCTTGAACGATCGCTTTAAACGCGAAGGCAAACCGGAGTTGAAGAAACTGGATGATTTGCCAAAAGATTACAAGGAGCCAGATCCGTATCTGGACGAGACAGTGAATATCGCACTCGATCTGGCGAAGCTGGAAAAATCCAGACCAGCGGAACAGCCCGCTCCCGTCAAGTAACATCAATCAGGCACAAGAAATTGTGCCTGATTTTTTAACAGTGGCAAGATGCCGTAAATCAGATGCTACAAAATGTAAAGTTGTGTCTTTCTGGTGACTTACGCTCTATCCAGACTTGAAAATAGTCGCGTAACCCATACGATGTGGGTATCGCATATTGCGTTTTGTTAAACTGAGGTAAAAAGAAAATTATGATGCGAATCGCGCTCTTCCTGCTAACGAACCTGGCCGTCATGGTCGTTTTCGGGCTGGTACTGAGCCTGACAGGGATACAGTCGAGCAGCGTTCAGGGGCTGATGATTATGGCCTTGCTGTTCGGTTTTGGTGGTTCCTTCGTTTCGCTTCTGATGTCCAAATGGATGGCATTACGATCTGTTGGCGGGGAAGTGATCGAGCAACCGCGTAACGAAAGGGAACGTTGGCTGGTCAATACTGTAGCAACCCAGGCCCGTCAGGCGGGGATTGCTATGCCGCAAGTAGCTATCTACCATGCGCCGGATATCAACGCCTTTGCGACAGGTGCTCGTCGTGATGCCTCTCTGGTTGCTGTCAGCACCGGTTTGCTGCAGAACATGAGCCCGGATGAAGCCGAGGCGGTAATTGCCCACGAAATTAGCCACATTGCGAATGGTGACATGGTTACCATGACGCTGATTCAGGGCGTGGTAAACACCTTCGTTATCTTTATTTCACGTATTCTGGCGCAGCTTGCCGCGGGCTTTATGGGCGGTAACCGTGATGAAGGTGAAGAGAGCAACGGCAACCCGCTGATCTACTTTGCGGTTGCGACGGTTCTGGAGCTGGTATTTGGTATTCTGGCGAGCATTATCACCATGTGGTTCTCGCGTCACCGTGAATTCCATGCCGATGCAGGTTCAGCCAAACTGGTTGGTCGTGAGAAAATGATTGCTGCGCTGCAGCGTCTGAAAACCAGCTATGAGCCGCAGGAAGCAACCAGCATGATGGCATTTTGTATCAATGGTAAGTCCAAATCGCTGAGTGAGCTGTTCATGACTCACCCGCCGCTGGATAAACGTATTGAAGCCCTGCGTACCGGTGAATACCTGAAGTAATTTGCAGTAAATTATAAAAAAGCGCGTCCTGGTTGACGCGCTTTTTTTTAGCCTTGTGCGCGCGGTTGGGTAATGCGTAAACCACTGACACAGGCGGCGATCACTGCCAGAATAGCCGCAGCCGTCAGCGAGACGTGCGTACCATTATCACCAAACTGATTCAACATCAGCGCCACCAGAGCTGCACCGCTACTCTGACCAAGCAGACGCGCTGTACCCAACATTCCACTGGCACCACCGCTACGCTCACGCGGGGCGGAGGTAATAATGGTGTGATTATTGGGGGACTGGAATAACCCAAAGCCTGCACCGCATAAGATCATCGGCCAGATGATATTGATATCGGCAGGCGAAGCTGGCAACAGGACCAGAGAAAAAAGTCCCGCGGCCATGATGAACAGCCCTAAAGCACCAAGCAATCCTGCATGGACGCGCTCTATCAAATAACCTGCCAGCGGAGCCATTACCATCGTTGCCAACGGCCACGGGGTCAGGAGCAAACCTGTCTCAACTTCACTACGTCCAAGTACGGTTTGCAAATAAAAAGGCAGGGAAACCATCGCCAGCATTTGCGCGCAGAAAGAACAAATGGAGGTACAAATTGATAGTGTAAACAGCGGAATACGCAGTAAATCCACCGGTAGCAGTGGAACTGGAAGGGAAAGCTGGCGGCGAATAAAGAAAATACCAACAATAATCATTACCGCCAGTTCAGCACCGATCAGCGTCAGTGATTGCCCCTGAGCAAAACCACTCAATGCAGTAATAAGCAGGCCAAATGTCAGCGCATTCATCACGGCGCTGGGCAGGTCAAACCGCGGCTTACTGGCACGAGAACCATTTGGCGGCAGAAAACGCATTGCCAGGAGTAGGGCGATAATACCCAACGGTACATTAATTAAAAATAACCACTTCCAGGACGCAATTGAAAGGATTGCGGCGGCGATCGTCGGCCCGGCAGCGGAGGAGACGGCGACGATAAAAGAGTTAATTCCCATCCCTCGCCCCAGAAAACGTTGTGGGTAGATTAAGCGGATGAGTGCAGTATTGACGCTCATTAACGCCGCGCCGCCAAAACCTTGTATTACACGCGCCAGGGTTAGCATTTGCAGTGAATCAGAAAGAGCGCAGAACAACGATGAGAGCAGAAAAACCACCAGACCGAATTTATAAATTCGTCGATAGCCAAACATATCGCCCAAAAAAGAGAACGAGAGTAAGGAGATAACAATCGCGATTTGGTAGGCATTCACCACCCAGATGGAACTGGCTGGTGTGGCGTGGAGATCGGTTGCAATGGTTGGCAAGGCGACATTAGCGATAGCGCCGTCGAGAACCGCCATCGAAATACCAATAATAATGGTTAAAATTGCGCCGTACCGCTGAGGCAACGGCAGGCCATCGGCCTGAACTTTTGGCATAGGAATTTTATATCTTTTGGTAATAATCAACAGGGGTATGATTTTAGCACTGATATTCACGGTGAATGTCGCAGAATTGTAACTAACCGGCAAAAGATGGATTGCGACCACCCTGGCGCGAAATTATAATAAAAAACAGTTCTAATTTTTATAAAACACTCGCAATGAGGTGATAAATGGCTAACGCAGATCTGGATAAACAACCTGATTCTGTATCTTCCGTACTGAAGGTTTTTGGCATTTTGCAGGCGCTGGGCGAAGAGCGCGAAATAGGGATAACCGAGCTGTCACAGCGCGTCATGATGTCAAAAAGCACCGTTTATCGCTTTTTACAGACCATGAAAACCTTGGGCTATGTCGCGCAGGAAGGGGAGTCGGAGAAATACTCTCTGACCCTGAAATTATTTGAGCTGGGCGCTCGTGCGCTACAAAACGTCGATCTTATTCGCAGTGCTGATATCCAGATGCGTGAGATCTCCCGTTTGACCAAAGAAACCATTCATCTTGGCGCACTGGATGAAGACAGTATCGTTTACATCCACAAAATTGACTCTATGTACAATTTGCGCATGTATTCACGGATTGGCCGTCGTAATCCGCTGTACAGCACTGCGATTGGTAAGGTGCTGCTGGCATGGCGCGATCGCGATGAAGTGAAGCAAATTCTTGAGGGCGTGGAATATAAACGCAGCACCGATCGGACCATCACTAGCACAGAGGCGTTATTACCCGTGTTAGATCAGGTCCGTGAGCAGGGATACGGCGAAGATAACGAAGAGCAGGAAGAAGGGCTGCGCTGCATCGCCGTTCCGGTGTTTGACCGCTTTGGCGTGGTGATTGCCGGCTTGAGTATTTCCTTCCCGACGCTGCGTTTTTCTGAAGAACGTTTGCAGGAGTATGTGGCTATGTTGCATACGGCCGCGCGCAAAATATCCGCACAAATGGGGTATCACGACTATCCATTCTGATTAAAATAAGAACCTGTCTGCATAAAATTCAGACAGGTTCTTCATTTAGCGTGGATTAAATAATGTTAATAGTGATATCGTTCGAGCAGAAGATGAAAATACTTTATATCCATTAGTTTTGATGTGGATATTTGTACCGTTATCTATCAATCATTATCGACGACGATATTGCTTTTACGTAGCAGCGGGCAATCTGTAATCCCCAAAAATCCACTTTTAGTATGAAGATATTGCACCGTGCTTGTGCTTCGGGCGGTGAGATATGTGCATTGCAGCCCTAACCCGGCAGCATTTTCCTTGCTTCCAATCAGAACGCCATATCCGCTGAGTAATAATCCTGTCCATACCAGTGCTATCAAGATAATTGTGCGAATGATGAATCGCATTACGACCTCTTCTCTTTTTGTTTGCTTAATCGTAGCGGCAATATGGACTGAAGCAAGCGTATCATTCCGAAAAAGCACGAATATCGACATGGTTAGACGTTGTTTAACTAACGCATGATAGTTTAAAGGCAGAAGATAGGTTAAACGGAGATTGGAGTGAAAAAGTTTCGATGGGTCGTTCTGGTTGCCGCTGTGCTGGCTTTCTTGCTGCTATGGATGCAGGTATTCAACATAATGTGCGATCAGGATGTGCAATTTTTCAGCGGAATTTGTGCCATCAATCAGTTCATCCCATGGTGATATCATTTTTTCATCAGTAGATTTCCTTCCTGCGTAGCAGTGGTAAAATGGCGCCTCTACTTAGAGGTGGTTAAATGAACGAAGTTGTAAATTCAGGCGTGATGAACATTGCGTCTTTGGTCGTATCGGTAGTAGTTCTTATTATTGGGCTCATCTTGTGGTTTTTCATCAACCGAGCCAGTTCCCGGACTAACGAACAGGTTGAACTGCTTGAGGCATTACTGGATCAGCAAAAACGGCAGAATGTACTGTTACGCCGCTTGTGCGAAGCTAACGCACCTGAAAAAGCCGATGAAAAGGTTACTGAGAACCAAAAAACGGGTGAAGATGAAGATATTATTCGTCTGGTAGCAGAACGGTAATCCTTCCTGCAATTTGAGTAACCCTGTGTTGATGGGTTACTCATCTCATCATTCTTACATGCACTATAATGATGCAATTGATTAAAATTAATCCTTTATTGGATTTTTATTATTTTCTCTGTTATTTATTCATTTATTTTGACATCAGAAAAAGTTATTTTTTATACTTGCTGATTGGGATGTTTGCATCGGAATATTGATTAATTATAGCATTGTTTATAAGCGAAACGTTTCTCTTCTCATTTTTTTATCATTCATCATTTTTTCTTATTTTACATTATTAACATGCTTTGAATATGGCATCGGCATTGCATCTATGTATGTTGTTAACTGACTGTTTTATGAGATAAAGTTATATAACACTTTATCATTACATAGTATAAAAAGTGATATCACACACATTGTGGAATTAAATTGTATTTCTGAACTGGAAGATTAGAACTTATTGAACTATGTTAGAAACCACATCAGTTCAGGCATCTGTTTGTACTGGTATGCTTAAGTGTCTCGATATATCGACACGCAGTTCGTTGCATAAATGTGCAAAAAAAGTGGAAGGCGCATCGAGATTTGTGCAGCTGATCGAGACATGTTTAAAAATGGCTTGCCATAATTAACGTTGTATGTGATAACAGCTTTGGGTTAAACGAGGTACAGTTCTGTTTATGTGTGGCATTTTCAGTAAAGAAGTCCTGAGTAAACACGTTGTCGTTGAATACCGCTTCTCTGCCGAACCTTATATTAGTGCCTCAAGCAGTAATGTGTCAGTTTTATCTCTGTAATGCCTGCGGGCGAAGAAAACAATCTAAGGAATTTTTCAAATGGCAAAGATTAAAGGTCAGGTTAAGTGGTTCAACGAGTCTAAAGGTTTTGGCTTCATTACTCCGGCTGATGGCAGCAAAGATGTGTTCGTACACTTCTCCGCTATCCAGGGTAATGGCTTCAAAACTCTGGCCGAAGGCCAGAACGTTGAGTTCGAAATTCAGGACGGCCAGAAAGGTCCGGCAGCTGTTAACGTAACCGCTATCTGATCGAATTCACTGATCTGAAGTGTTAACGCACTTCAATCTCGCTATAAAGCCTCGTCGAAAAAGCGAGGCTTTTTACTTTGTTTAATGCTCCCTTACGATCTTCGAATATTTGCCCGCAGCGCGATTCGCGTTACACTTGCGGCATTTAGTATCCCGCCGGAGTTTTCATGTCGTTTTCCTGTCCACTTTGCCACCAGCCTCTATCTCTTGAACAAAATAGCTATATCTGTCCGCAGCGGCATCAATTTGATATGGCGAAAGAGGGATATGTCAATCTGCTACCCGTTCAATATAAACGATCCCGCGATCCGGGAGACAGCGCGGAAATGATGCAGGCGCGACGTGCGTTTTTAGATGCCGGTCATTACCAGCCGCTTCGTGATGCGATAGTCGCTCAATTGCGTGGATGTCTTAATGAGCACGCAACAGCGGTACTGGATATTGGCTGTGGGGAAGGGTATTACACTCATGCTTTTGCCGATGCCTTGCCAGTAGTGACAACCTTTGGTCTTGATGTCTCTAAGGTCGCAATTAAAGCTGCGGCGAAACGCTATAAACAGGTTACCTTTTGTGTCGCTTCCAGCCACCGTCTGCCTTTTGCCGATGCCAGTATGGATGCCATTATTCGCATCTACGCGCCATGCAAAGCAGAAGAGTTAGCGCGTGTCGTCAAACCGGGAGGGTGGGTAATTACCGTTACTCCAGGGCCACGACATTTAATGGAGTTGAAAGGGCTGATTTACGACGAAGTACTTCTGCATGCCCCCCATACTGAACAACTGGAAGGTTTTGCATTACAGCAGAGCGATGAACTGCGGTATCCGATGCGTCTTCGCGGCGATGAAGCTGTTTCATTGTTGCAGATGACGCCGTTTGCCTGGCGTGCGAAGCCTGATGTCTGGCAAACGTTGGCGGCAAAAGAAGTATTCGACTGCCAGACGGACTTTAATATTCACCTCTGGCAGCGAACAAATTAACCGTGGTAGTGCGTCCAGAGGATCTGGACGCCGATGCCGATCAGTACCAGCCCGCCGAGAATTTCCGCTTTTTTCCCAATAATTGAGCCGATAAAGCGCCCAACCATCATCCCTAATGTCGACATAATCAAGGTTGCACAACCAATGGCCAATGCGGTCGCGATAATGTTGACCTGCAGGAAGGCAAGACCTACACCAACAGCCATGGCATCCAGGCTGGTGGCAATCGCGGTGGTTACCAGTAGCCAGAAACCGTGTCGACGGCGCGGTTCTTCATCTTCATCATCTGCGCCACGAAAACCCTCAATAATCATTCGCCCGCCGAGGAATATCAGCAGCACAAACGCAATCCAGTGGTTCCATTCGAGGACAAAGCGGCTGGCTAACATGCCCATACCCCAGCCGATCAGCGGCGTCAGGGTTTCGACGGCACCAAAAATAAGGCCGGTTCGCAACGCTTCAGAAAATTTCGGTTTATGGAGGGTGGCACCTTTACCGATTGATGCAGCAAATGCATCCATCGACATACCAAACGCAAGAAGAACAGTAGCAGTGATATTCATGACAACGTCCTGACCGGGGTATCCATAAAACACATCTTCGCCCCCCGCAAACATGCACACATGAACGACAAGAGGCGCTCATGCAGGCATAGCGATTGATGTGCATATGGTCTCGCCTGACTGAAAATGTTCAGTCCGTACGTGCCACGTTTTGCAACGAGTATGTTGACACGTACATTTCCGGAGTCTGGAAATCGGCTACTCCCCAAATGAGGGCGCAACCTTAACATATTTTGAGAATATAAAACAACTGTTGGAATATATTATTTCATTACTTCATTGATAACGATTTTCATTTAGATTTATATATAAATGAAACGTTAAAATAAATAACAAATGATCGAAGAGGTAATATAGCCTAAGCTATGTCTGGTTATTAAAAACACACTTAACATAGCTTTGGCTAAAGATATAACCTATTGAGTTGAAACAAGAAGTTTATAAATCTTTTCCAGATCGTCGATATTTCGAACGCGGATTAACAACCGACGCTGTTCTAATTGCATAACCAGGACACCATCTTCCGATAAGTTCATTGCTTTTATCCGGCTATATTCAATCCAGACATTGGCGAAGAAAAAACCTTTCTGTTTAAAGATGATCTTCGGAACGCGGATCCAGAATATATAAAAACCCATCAGCGCCAGAGCACTTAATAACCAGGTGGTAATTTGTGCGCCATGACTGGTCACATTATTGTAGATAAGAATGACAATCAGCCCGACGAAGATAACGCTGTCGATGCGGCCGCGCCGCAGCAAAGGAATTGCCAGCAGGGTGGGGCCATTGCGGCGGGGCATAATGAACTGATCGTATATCGCAAAGGCAAGCAGTGCGGCGATGAACAGAATCAGCACCAGTTCCGTGATTGTCATTAATCCTCCAGATAAAAAAACGGGGCCAAAAGGCCCCGGTAGTGTACAACAGTCTTACAGTCCAAGCAGGCCGCAAGCGTAACCAGCGATACCAATGACGAAGAAGCCAACGATGATCCACAGCGGGTTCACTTTTTTGCGCAGCAGCCACATACAGGCGAAGGTCAGCAGCAGCGGTACCAGGCCCGGCATTAACTGGTCAAGAATGGTCTGTACAGTGGTAACGTGCTCTTTACCCGTCTGGTCAGTGATGCGTGAGACGACCAGCGGGATATTGACATGTGTCCACTTGTTAACCAATGCCCCCATGACAAACAGGCCGAGAATAGACGCCCCTTCCGTCAGTTTTTGCAGGAAGCCGCCGCCCATATCTTTAACGATATCGATGCCCTTGGAGTAACCATATGCTACGCCGTAGTAACGCGTTGCCAGACGTACCAGGTTAAACAGGATAAAGAACAGCAACGGACCTAACAGGCTGCCGCTCATCGCGATACCGGCGCCCAGCGCTGCAAATACCGGACGTACCGTACCCCAGAAGATTGGGTCGCCTACACCTGCCAGCGGACCCATCAGACCTACTTTGATACCGTTGATTGCACCATCGTCGATCTCTGCACCGTTAGCACGCTGTTCTTCCAGCGCCAGGGTTACGCCCAGAATTGGCGCCGCCACGAACGGTTGGGTGTTAAAGAATTCGAGGTGACGTTTAATCGCCTGTTTACGGGCATCGTTATTTTCCGGGTAGAGGCGACGAATCGCCGGCACCATAGAGAAGCAGAAGCCCAGCGCCTGCATACGCTCGAAGTTCCATGAACCCTGGAAGAGGTTAGAACGCAGGAAGACGCCACGAATATCACTCTTAGTGAGTTTTTTCTCAGTGGTAGTTTGAGTTGTATCAACCATTTCGCTCACCTGTTAGTCCAGTTCGTTGTCGAGATCGTTGTTACCAGCAGCCTGAACTGGCGCACCGGCGACACGGTTATATTTCGGGCTCAGCTGAATGTAGAGCACCGCCATAACGGTACCGATGACACCCAGAGCAACCAGGTTAAAGTTGGTGAATGCTGCGGTTACGAAGCCGAGGTAGAAGAACGGCATCAGGTAGCCAGCACGCATCATGTTGATAACCATCGCATAACCAACTACCACGATCATGCCACCGGCAATGTTCAGACCATTGGTCACCACTTCCGGAATGGCGTTCAGCATGTTTTGAACTTCACTGGTACCAACAGAAAGCGCAACGATAACGGCCGGAATAGCCACACGCATAGCTTGCAGGAACAGAGACGAAACGTGGATCCATGAAATCGCCGTCAGGTTACCGTTTTCAGCTGCTTTATCCGCAGCGTGCTGGAAGGCAACGGTAATAGTACGAACGATAATGGTCAGCACCTGGCCTGCTGCTGCCAGAGGGATTGCCAGCGCGATACCGGCACCGATGCTCTGATGACCAGCAATAACCAGAATGGTAGAAATAATAGAAGCCAGGGCGGCGTCAGGTGCAACAGCGGCACCGATGTTCATCCAACCCAGCGCGATCATTTCAAGGGTACCACCGATAATAATACCGGTTTTCATATCCCCAAGAACGATACCCACCAGGGTACACGCGATTAGCGGACGGTGAAACTGAAATTCATCGAGGATTGATCCCATACCTGCGATACAGGCTACGATAAATACCAGCACAATTTGAAGAGCGGTAATCTCCATTGTACTTCTCCTGTTTACGTAAGACTTAAGTGTGAAAACTGAGTGATAATCAACACAATACGTTACTTATCGATTTTGCTGATCAGATCCATCATTTTCAGTTTCTGGTCGGTGGAAACCTTACGGACTTCCAGCTCGATACCGCGCGCATTCAGTTTCTTGAACGCTTCGATATCTTTTTCATCAACCGAAACCGCGTTATTCACCTGAGTTTTGCCCTGACGGAATGCCATACCACCGACGTTGACTGAGGTGATTTTCACGCCGCCTTCAACGAGACGCTCAACATCTGTCGGGTTGGTAAATAACAGCATCACGCGTTCGCCCGCATATTTCGGGTTGTTGTAGACGCGAATCATTTTGGCGACATCAACTACATGCGCTGTTACGCCGGGAGGTGCAACCTGGGTGAGCAGTGTCTTACGAACGGTATCCGCAGCCACTTCGTCACTAACTACGATGATACGGGAGACATTAGTTTCTTTGGTCCAGCGGGTAGCAACCTGACCGTGAATCAAACGATCGTCGATACGCGCGAGGCCAATTACCATATAGTCGTTTGGTCCCATCGGTTTTGCTGGTGCAGGAGCCGCTTTCGGTGCCGCTGCGGCGGGGGCAGGTGCTGCTTTTTCAACTGGTTTCGCTTTCAGTGCTTTCACACCTTCGCGGCCTGTTTCTACGGCCAGTGCTACCAGTTCGTCAAAGCTTGGGTCATCATCACGAGCCATTAACGTTTCCACTAACATTGGAATGTTAACGCCTGCGATCACTTCATAATGCTCTTTGTCGACGACAATGCGGCTGGCAGCATTGAACGGACTGCCTCCCCATGTATCAACGAGAAACAGCACGCCTTTAGTGGTGTCGAGTTTTGCCAACTGAGCGTTGTACTTTTCGATTAGCGTTTCGGCATTTTCGCCAGGAACAAAATCGATCCAGCCAACGTTTTCCTGCTCGCCTAACAGCATCTCTGCCGTTTTAAGCAACTGCTCTGCAGCCCAACCATGTGTGCCTATAACAATAGCAATGGTCACTTGCTACCTCCTTATTATTGTTAACATCTCAACGTGCCAGATGTATTTTTGAATCGTCGTCCACAATCGAATCGATTCAGATAAGGGCTACAACCAGAAACCCCCTGTGCCTCGCGATTTATTTTAGATATCGAAAAAAATATTTTATGTGATGAAGATCCGTAAATTAACTTTGAATTGACAAAATTCCGAAAGAGTAAAAAATGTTGTCACATTCATTTGCAAAGGAAGGTAAATCTTTGCCAAATCAGAGATCTCTCTGATATGTTTAACTCCCGTTTAACAACCAAGGAGTATAGGGCTGCAGCCCGCAGTATGGATCGTCACCGACGTCACTTCAGCATCAGGCCATATAGCGCCTGCCTTCCTGGCATTTTTTGCCGCACCTTTTGTTTGTATTTTCTCGTTTCGCCTGCATTATTTCTGGCGCCGATTAGCTATTCCTTAAGCAGGAGCTTGTCATGGAATTCTTAATGGATCCCTCGATTTGGGCGGGGCTGCTCACGCTTGTCGTCCTTGAAATCGTGCTGGGTATCGATAACCTGGTTTTTATCGCCATCCTTGCCGATAAACTGCCGCCGAAACAACGTGATAAAGCGCGTTTGTTGGGGCTGTCACTGGCGTTGATTATGCGCCTGGGGCTGTTATCGCTGATTTCATGGATGGTCACGCTGACCAAACCACTATTTACCGTAATGGATTTTTCTTTCTCCGGGCGCGATCTGATTATGCTGTTCGGGGGGATATTCTTGCTGTTCAAAGCGACAACCGAGTTGCATGAGCGGCTGGAAAACCGCGATCATGACTCTGGTCACGGTAAAGGTTATGCCAGTTTCTGGGTGGTCGTCACACAGATTGTCATCCTTGACGCTGTCTTCTCGCTGGATGCAGTGATTACTGCCGTAGGGATGGTCAACCATCTACCGGTAATGATGGCTGCGGTAGTGATTGCGATGGCAGTTATGTTGCTGGCATCGAAACCGCTGACGCGATTCGTTAACCAGCATCCAACAGTTGTAGTGCTCTGTTTGAGCTTCCTGTTGATGATTGGTCTGAGTCTCGTAGCTGAAGGTTTTGGTTTCCATATTCCAAAAGGCTACCTGTATGCAGCAATTGGTTTCTCGATCATCATCGAAGTGTTTAACCAGATTGCGCGTCGTAACTTTATTCGTCATCAGTCTACCTTACCGCTACGTGCGCGTACCGCCGATGCCATTCTGCGTTTGATGGGGGGTAAACGTCAGGCAAGCATTCAACACGATGCCGATAACCCGGTGCCAATTCCGGTTCCAGAAGGTGCCTTTGCCGAAGAAGAGCGTTATATGATTAACGGCGTACTGACTTTGGCGTCACGCTCTCTGCGCGGCATTATGACGCCACGCGGTGAGATCAGTTGGGTAGATGCTAACCTTGGCGTTGATGAAATCCGCCAGCAACTGCTTTCTTCACCGCACAGCCTGTTTCCGGTGTGTCGTGGTGAGCTGGATGAAATCATCGGTATCGTGCGTGCCAAAGAACTGCTGGTGGCACTGGAAGTCGGTGTCGACGTGACGGCAATTGCTTCGGCTTCTCCGGCGATAATCGTTCCGGAAACCCTCGACCCGATCAACCTGCTGGGCGTGTTGCGTCGTGCTCGCGGTAGTTTTGTTATCGTCACCAACGAGTTTGGTGTGGTGCAAGGTCTGGTTACGCCGCTGGATGTACTGGAAGCCATTGCTGGTGAGTTCCCGGATGCAGATGAAACGCCGGAAATTGTTATCGATGGCGACGGTTGGCTGGTAAAAGGTGGTACAGACTTACATGCCTTACAGCAGGCGCTTGATGTTGAGCACCTTACCGATGATGATGATATTGCGACGGTTGCAGGTCTGGTAATTTCGGCAAATGGTCACATTCCTCGCGCAGGCGACGTGATCGATGTTGGACCGCTGCATATCACCATCGTAGAAGCCAATGATTATCGTGTTGATCTGGTTCGCATTGTTAAAGAGCAACCGGCGCACGATGAAGACGAGTAAGCGTTAACGTAACGGTATAATGGGTGTGATGCGCCCATTATGCCGGGTGGGCGGCGGTTGGCTGCCCGCCAGCCATTTCGGGAAATCACGCAGCGGCATGGGCTGCGCGTACAAATACCCTTGTAAAATATGCACGCCATGACGGCGCAAATACTTCGCTTGTTCTTGCGTTTCCACACCTTCTGCCACCAGTTCAATATTCAGTCTTTGCCCCAGCGCGATGATGATATCGGTCACCGTTGAGTTAACCGCGTCAGAACCGATAGCTGCGGTAAATGACTTATCAATTTTCAGCACGTCAGGACGTAACGTTTCCAGCCAGGAAAACGAACTGTTGCCGGTGCCGAAGTCATCAATCGCCAGTTTGACGTTTTTACGATGCAGTTCGCGGGCAATCCGATAATCAACATCCAGTAAGGCATCGCGCTCGGTAATTTCGAGGATTAGTGGCTGAATCGGGTTAGCACTAAACCAGTAACGATTGAGATCTTTTAACAATACGCCACGGCGAAAATGGCTGGGGGCGACGTTAATGCCGATGTGGAACTGGCTGCTCATTGGAAAAACGTGGAGTTGACGGATGGTTTCCATCATCACATAACGGGTAAGCGGCACTATCAGGTGATGTTCTTCCGCAATGGGGATAAAAACATCCGGCGAGATCCATCCCTGACGCGGATTATTCCAGCGCAGCAATATCTCTACACCAATACATTGCTGCGAGCGTGCATTGAGCAGGGGCTGACAAAATAACTCAAATTCGCGCTGCGCCAGCCCGAGATTTATCTCGCGTGAAAAGCTCATTCTATGGGCCGTGGCCAACCATGCGATGTACCCCACCAGTAAACTCAACAGTACCGCTAGTGGAAACTGGCTGGGAAGATATTGCAACGCCAGCGCTGTCGCACCAGGTCCACTAACGCTGATGATAAAAGGAAAATTCTGCGATGAAACCTGGTAACGTTCATTGCCATTAAGCGGAGGTAAAGAATCAACCAGACCATCATCATAGAGTAAATGGCGTTCGGCTACCGTCAGGCTGGCCGTTCTTATTTGCGGTAATTGCGGCTCCAGCAACATTGCCATCAACAGGTCGATGTTGATCATCTCCATCACGCCATCTCGACCATTGCCCGGTAAAGGTGTCCACTGAATCAATACCGGGCTGTCTTTAATTAATACGCGGTCGGTAGTTAAGCGTAAAAGGGGCTGCGGCGCGGGTAAATCAGCCTGGATATCTTCAGCAGGAACATTGCGATAACCAAAAATGCTGGAACAATAAAGCGTGCCGTCTTGCACCAGGCCAATTGACCGTACAGTTTGCAGTTTTGCCGCCTGTTTGCGTAAGGGGAGATGGGCGACTGAGCAGGGGAGTCCAATCAGGGGAAGCAGTACGTTGTTACCCGCCTGAAGTGGAAGCAGGACTTTGTCTAATTCCTCAACGGCGTGATTGGCAAAGAGCACTACCCGCTGCTGATTTAAGTTCCGCTGTGAAATAAATCGCACGCTCAGTGTTGCCACAAACGTAAAGAGTGCGCAAATCGTACAAACAATCATTCGATTACGGCGATAGGTTTTAATGATCCGTTGTGCTTTTTGCATGCGGGCCACCCGGTAAGCGTATGGCGACAAACGCCTGACGCAACAGTGGAAGTGTAGTGGGGAAAATTACAGCAGACGAGAAAGCGAGGATAAATTCGCCCATCCGTTGCAGATGGGCGAGGATAAAGTATTAGTCACACTGGACTTTAATCGCCAGACCACCGCGTGAGGTTTCGCGATATTTAGCGTTCATATCCTTTCCTGTTTCGTACATCGTTTCGATGACTTTATCCAGTGAGACGCGTGGTGCACTAGTACGACGCAGAGCCATCCGCGCGGCGTTAATCGCCTTCACTGATGCAATAGCGTTACGTTCAATGCACGGAACCTGAACCTGACCCGCAACCGGGTCGCAAGTCAGACCAAGATTGTGTTCCATGCCAATTTCCGCCGCCACGCAAACCTGTTCAGGGCTACCGCCCAACAGTTCTGCAAGACCCGCCGCAGCCATTGAACAGGCAACGCCCACTTCGCCCTGGCAACCGACTTCCGCACCGGAAATAGACGCGTTCATTTTGTACAGTGCGCCAATCGCTCCGGCCGCCATAAAGTAGCGGGTATAAATATCAGGGCTGACCGATTCAATAAAGTGGTCATAGTATGCCAGCACTGCCGGAACGATGCCGCAAGCACCGTTAGTCGGTGCAGTTACCACACGCCCCCCCGCTGCGTTTTCTTCGTTAACTGCCAGCGCAAACATGTTTACCCAGTCGATGACATTCATCGGATCGTTAGACAGTTTATCGCTGGAAACCAGCATACGGCGCAGGGCAGACGCACGGCGCGGAACACGCAGCGGGCCAGGCAATACGCCTTCGGTGTTCATGCCGCGATCGATACATGCCTGCATGGTTTGCCAGACATGAGCGAAATACTCGTCGATCTCTTTCTTACTGTGCAGCGCCAGTTCGTTCTGCATTGCCAGACCGGAAAGGGAATAACCGGTTTCATTACAGTATGCCAGCAGCTCGGTGGCGGATTTAAACGGATACGGCACGCTCACTTCGTTGGCAGCATCGTGACCAAAATGTTCTTCATCGA
Source organism: Escherichia sp. E4736 (assembly GCF_005781225.1). Taxonomy (NCBI): domain Bacteria; kingdom Pseudomonadati; phylum Pseudomonadota; class Gammaproteobacteria; order Enterobacterales; family Enterobacteriaceae; genus Escherichia; species Escherichia sp. E4736. The sequence continues at coordinate 115,731 of NZ_VATT01000038.1, forward strand.
CGATAAAACCGCCGCCGATGGAATAATAAGTTTTGCTGTAAGCAACTGTATCGCCGTTATAGGCGTGGATTTGCATGCCGTTTTCATGCAGCGGCAGGTTACCGTTATGAAAACGCATCCCGTTATCGCGTGGGAAATCCACTTCATGCCGTCCCTGTGCCAGCAGCAGACGTTCGCGCTCTTCTACGTCGCGAATAAAACCGGGAATACTGTCGATATCCACGGTGGCAGGTTCGTTACCTGCAAGACCCATAATAATGGCGATATCGGTGTGGTGGCCTTTACCCGTCAGCGACAGTGAACCATAAACGTCCACGGCAACGCGGGTAACGCTATCCAGTAAGCCTTTTTCGACCAGATCATCGACGAACTGTTTACCCGCCTTCATAGGCCCTACAGTATGGGAAGATGAGGGACCAATCCCCACCTTAAACATGTCGAATAGACTAATCACGATAATACTCCTGACAAGGTGACTGGACTTCCAGTAACGAACGAATAACAGCGCATAGTGTAAGAGGGAACGCGGCGACAGGCTTAACTATTCACATGAATTAAACTAATCAAAAACCGCGATTTAACTAATATTGCGATGATTGTCTCAAGTAGTGTTTTGTAGATGTAAAGATAAGTATAGTCAGGGTTTCACACCAATTTGCAGCGCCAGTTCACGAATTATGCCTGCGGTCATTCCCCATACAAAATACTGTTCGTACCAGGAAAGCCATACCCGATGCGAATCGCCACGGCGGTAGATATCCAAAGGATGATAACGGCCCAAATGTAACGCCTGGGCGAGCGGCATTTCAAATACTGCGGAGACTTCATCTTCACTGGCGCGATACGGTAAATCAGGCGGGATAATGCCGACCACGGGAGTGACCTGGTAGCCCGTAACGCTATCGACAGGGGGTAACACGCCGATAACCTCAACGGCTGAAGGCGGTATGGCGACCTCTTCTTCGGCTTCACGCAGCGCAGCGGCGATAACTGACGCGTCCGTGTCATCGACTGCACCTCCAGGGAATGCGACTTGTCCAGCATGTTTGCGCAGATGAATGGAACGCTGAGTCAGCAGCAAGCCCGGTTGCGGTCGGCGGACGATGGGGATTAACACGGCAGCCTGACGATGATTTAAGGTTTCCCGGTTAATTTGCGGACGCAATAGTTGAAATCGCGATAAAAAATCATCAAGCGTCAGGCCACGGTATTCCACGTCTTATTTCTCCAGTTGCTTCAGGATACGATTAACTTTATCAAAAGTTTCCTGATATTCCGCTTCTTCCTGGCTATCAGCAACGATGCCGCCACCAGCGGAACAGTAAATCTGCCCGTTAACCGCCGTTAGCGTGCGGATGGTGATGCTGGTATCCATATTGCCGCAGAAACTTAAATAGCCAATGCTGCCGCACCAGGCATTTCGTCGCTGCGGTTCCAGTTCATCAATAATCTCCATTGCCCGCACTTTCGGCGCGCCGGTGATTGAGCCTCCGGGAAAAGCCGCGCGCAGCAGATCGCTGGCGTGTAACTGTTCTGGTAGTTGCGCCGTTATGGTGCTGACCAGGTGATGCACGGCAGGGAAGGGTTCTACTACAAACAGTTCAGGCACTTTTACTGAGCCTGGTACAGCAACGCGACCGATGTCATTGCGCATTAAATCGACAATCATCAGGTTTTCGGCGCGATCTTTCGGTGAGTTCGCCAGTTTTTCAGCTTGTTTGCTATCTTCCTGAGGATCGGACAAGCGTGGGAGCGTGCCTTTAATCGGGCGGGTCTGGATCTCACCACCATCACAAAGAATAAACCGTTCTGGTGAAAGGCTTAAAATCACACCTTGTTCCAGACGCAGGAAGGCACTGAACGGTGCGCGGTTGGCCTGATTAAGCTGAACGAACGCCTGCCATTCATCGCCAGAATAGGTCGCGTGAAAACGCTGGGCGAGATTCACCTGATAGCAATCGCCGCTGTGCAGATATTCCTGTACCTGGCGAAATTTCTCGCCATACTGCTCGCGGTTCATATTGGATTGCCAGGCAGATGTTAACTGGAAATCTTGCTGTGGTGCTATTTGCTGGCTGTCCAGCCACGCCAGACGAGCATTGATATCACGATGACTGAGTAGCGAAATACGCTGGCGCTGGTGATCGACGATCAGCGCCCAGTCGTAGATACCAACCGCCATATCAGGCAGGTCGATATCTCTCAGCGCCACTTCCGGCAGTGACTCAAAACGGCGGCCCAGATCGTAGCCAAACAGCCCCAGTGCGCCGCCCTGAAATGGCAAATCACCATTATGCGACGGGTGAATGTTTGCTCGGTCCAGTGCCTGCTGGAGCGCTTTGAGCGGATCGTCAGTGGTCGTTGTGCTGATTTCTCCTTCACATACCACGGTTTCATTATCGTGAGTGGTTAAAGTGCAAACGGGGTCAGCCACCACAATATCAAAGCGGCTATGCGGATGATCGGCATAGCCGGAGTGCAAAAGCATTGCCCACGGCAAGTGACTTAAGCGGGAGAAATAAAATTCAGCGGCGTCCTGACGCCAGGGTAAAGTAATCACAGCGGGAGATAACGTCTTCATCAGTCCTGACTCTACTGGCTATGTGCCGGGTAGCATGAAATAATTAGCGCCAACAATTTAGCAGGAGTTAACAATGTTTGCAGGTTTACCTTCACTCACCCATGAACAGCAGCAAAAAGCCGTTGAGCGTATTCAGGAACTGATGGCACAGGGGATGAGCAGTGGTCAGGCCATCGCGCTGGTGGCAGAAGAGTTGCGTGCCAACCATTCCGGTGAGCGGATTGTGGCGCGTTTTGAGGATGAAGACGAGTAACACAAAATGATCCGTATCGATTTCGTCACGGATGACGTCCTGTATCTTGATACGGATAGCCTCATCGGCTGGGATTTTTCCGGCATGAACTTACATCGTGCCATTTTTGACGGTATGTGCCTGGACGGCGCGCGTTATGACAATGGTCCGCTGTGTTGAAACAAAAATCACGGGGCCATATCTGTTGATTAATTTTGGCTGTGTTTATGATGACGAGAAAAAAGGACGCTTTTCTGAGGTCAATGAAAGCGTCCGGATTGATTTTTAAAGCTGGAGTTTTAACTCACACAAGGGCTTTAAGTTCTTCCTGCATATAAGACGAGAAGTATTCAGGGTTTTTAATCACCACGCGTTCGCCAGAATCCATCTTTTTTGCCCATCCCACCATTTTTTCCGTGAATCCAGGATTCCAGCCCTCCTGTTCAGCTCGCGCAGTAATATCGGCGGTACTCGCGGGGACTCCCAGGTCATGCAAATATTTAAATATTCCTTTCGCCGTACTTTCATTCATCGAGCTTGGTGTTGATGCTGATACATCCATGGCACTAATGAAATCCAGGGCTTTATCTATTGCAGCAGGCATATTCTTGTCCTTAAATTAACCACGTTTTTGATAAGGCTATATATGACCTTAAATTGCATCTAATATCAAAGGGATTATAACGATATCTCATTAGTTAACCTGTTGACATTCAGGTATTTTAAAGGTAGCAGGTCATGGCGGGTTTTCTAGTGATATGGCAAAAAATTAACGGTAAATCGCCGCGCTCCAGCCAGATTGTTAAGGGCAGAAAAGTCAGAGTAAACGGCTCGGGGAGTTAACAGAATGGTTTAATTTGGGTGATTAATATCATTTTTGTATAGATGCAGTTGAAATCATAAAAATAAGTTACCTGACGGATTTCATTATTTATCTAAAGTATCCTCTTAAACACTGGCCGATTTGTTTATAACCGACCAGTATTTTCGAACAATTATCGTCTGATTTTTACTTTGATAGAATTCTTTTTCAGGAATTAAACCGCAGCGATAATCTTAATTTCAACCTTGTACTGCGGATTCATCAGCCCCGCCTGCACCGTGCAGCGCACCGGCGCGTGACCCGCTACAACCCAGGCATCCCATGCTTTATTCATTGCCGCAAAGTCGTTTTTATCGGCAAGGAAAATGGTGGCATCCAGAATGCTCGATTTATTGCTGCCCTGTTTTTCCAGCACAGCGTCAATTTGCGCCAGCGTGTTGGCGGTTTGTTCAAAAGCATCGGCATCGAGGTTTTCTGGTACGCCAGTGTAGTAGAGCGTGTTGTTGTGGATCACCACATCAGACCAGCGGGCTTCAGCGTCGATACGAACGATAGTCATCATTATGTCCTCATTAACTTTACATTTTTGTGCTGCAAAGACTGCCACAATGTGAGGTTGCCGTCACCACTTCAACTGGCGAAAACCAGCCTGGCCTGACATAATCCCTGTTCAAATCAACAGGGGGTAGTGTGACGGACGATTTTGCACCAGACGGTCAACTGGCGAAAGCGATACCTGGTTTTAAGCCGCGTGAACCACAGCGACAGATGGCAGTCGCTGTGACCCAGGCGATAGAAAAAAGCCAGCCGCTGGTGGTGGAAGCGGGAACCGGTACGGGTAAAACCTATGCCTACCTTGCTCCTGCACTGCGGGCGAAAAAGAAAGTCATAATCTCAACTGGCTCAAAAGCGTTGCAGGATCAGCTCTACAGCCGCGATTTGCCGACGGTGGCAAAGGCGCTGAAATACACTGGCAACTTGGCGTTGCTGAAAGGGCGCTCAAACTATCTCTGCCTCGAACGACTGGAACAGCAGGCACTGGCGGGCGGAGATTTGCCAGTACAAACCTTAAGCGATGTGATCCTCCTGCGTTCATGGTCAAATCAGACGGTAGATGGCGATATCAGCACCTGCGTTAGCGTGGCGGAAGACTCGCAGGCGTGGCCGCTGGTCACCAGCACCAACGACAACTGTCTTGGCAGCGACTGCCCGATGTATAAAGATTGCTTTGTGGTCAAAGCGCGTAAAAAAGCGATGGATGCTGATGTGGTTGTGGTGAACCATCATCTGTTTCTGGCGGATATGGTGGTTAAAGAAAGTGGATTTGGCGAGTTGATCCCGGAAGCAGACGTGATGATCTTCGACGAAGCCCACCAGCTGCCGGACATTGCCAGCCAGTACTTTGGACAGTCGCTCTCCAGCCGACAACTGCTCGATCTGGCAAAAGACATCACCATCGCCTATCGCACCGAATTAAAAGACACTCAACAGTTACAAAAATGCGCCGACCGTCTTGCCCAGAGCGCGCAGGATTTTCGTCTGCAACTCGGCGAGCCAGGTTATCGCGGTAATCTGCGCGAACTGTTAGCCAACCCACAAATTCAGCGGGCGTTTTTACTGCTCGATGACACCCTTGAACTCTGTTACGACGTGGCGAAACTGTCTTTGGGGCGTTCCGCCTTGCTGGATGCGGCATTTGAACGCGCCACGTTATATCGTACACGTCTGAAGCGGTTGAAAGAGATCAACCAACCAGGCTACAGCTACTGGTACGAATGCACTTCGCGCCATTTTACTTTGGCGCTCACGCCGCTTAGCGTGGCGGATAAATTTAAAGAGCTAATGGCGCAAAAGCCCGGAAGCTGGATCTTTACCTCGGCAACGTTGTCGGTGAATGACGATCTGCATCATTTCACCTCGCGGCTTGGCATCGAACAGGCCGAGTCGTTGCTGTTACCCAGCCCCTTTGATTACAGCCGCCAGGCGTTACTCTGTGTGCCGCGCAACCTGCCGCAAACCAACCAGCCAGGTTCCGCACGGCAACTGGCAGCAATGCTGCGACCGATCATCGAAGCCAACAACGGTCGTTGTTTTATGCTTTGCACCTCGCACGCCATGATGCGCGATCTGGCTGAGCAGTTCCGCGCCACCATGACGCTTCCCGTATTGTTGCAGGGGGAAACCAGCAAAGGGCAATTGTTGCAGCAATTTGTCAGTGCCGGTAACGCGCTTCTTGTGGCAACCAGCAGCTTCTGGGAAGGGGTGGACGTGCGTGGCGATACGTTGTCGCTGGTGATTATCGACAAATTGCCGTTTACCTCGCCGGATGATCCACTGTTAAAAGCGCGCATGGAAGATTGCCGTTTGCGTGGTGGTGACCCGTTCGATGAAGTGCAACTACCAGATGCCGTCATTACTCTCAAACAGGGAGTAGGGCGACTGATTCGCGACGCCGACGATCGCGGCGTGCTGGTGATTTGCGACAATCGGTTGGTGATGCGCCCTTATGGCGCTACTTTCCTTGCCAGCCTGCCGCCCGCGCCGCGTACCCGTGATATTGCCCGTGCGGTTCGTTTCCTTGCGATACCATCCTCCAGGTAATTTGTGATGGAGTATGGTATGATGCGCGCCTTTTTATTGATCTAAGCACGAAGACCCATGCGAATTCTGGCTATCGATACCGCGACAGAGGCCTGCTCTGTCGCCCTGTGGAACGACGGTACTGTCAATGCTCATTTCGAGCTTTGCCCACGTGAACATACTCAACGAATCTTACCGATGGTGCAGGATATCCTGACCGCCGGCGGAACTTCCCTGACTGACATAAACGCTCTGGCTTACGGGCGCGGCCCCGGTAGTTTCACCGGCGTACGCATCGGTATTGGCATCGCGCAAGGACTGGCACTTGGTGCGGAGCGACCGATGATTGGCGTCTCCACGCTAATGACGATGGCGCAAGGGGCGTGGCGCAAAAACGGCGCAACCCGCGTGCTGGCAGCCATTGACGCGCGAATGGGCGAAGTTTACTGGGCCGAATATCAGCGTGATGAAAACGGTGTCTGGCATGGTGAAGAAACCGAAGCCGTACTCAAACCAGAACTCGTTCATGAACGGATGCAACAGCTTTCCGGTGAATGGGCGACCGTGGGTACAGGCTGGCAAGCCTGGCCGGATCTCGGTAAAGAGAGCGGGCTGGTTTTGCGCGATGGCGAAGTGTTACTGCCCGCTGCAGAAGATATGCTGCCGATTGCCTGTCAGATGTTTGCCGAGGGTAAAACGGTGGCGGTGGAACATGCCGAGCCGGTTTATTTGCGTAACAACGTCGCGTGGAAGAAACTTCCGGGCAAAGAATGAATCTTAAGAGTATGCCCTGAGAAAAAAAGGAGTCGCATCATGGCGGTTCAAAACAATGTTATCAAAGGCATACTGGCAGGTACGTTTGCGCTAATACTGAGCGGTTGTGTCACTGTGCCGGACGCCATTAAAGGCAGTAGCCCAACGCCGCAACAAGATTTAGTTCGGGTGATGAATGCGCCGCAGCTGTACGTTGGTCAGGAAGCGCGATTTGGCGGTAAAGTGGTTGCGGTGCAAAACCAGCAAGGGAAAACCCGCCTGGAAATTGCCATTGTACCACTCGACAGCGGAGCAAGACCGACGCTGGGAGAACCGTCGCGTGGGCGCATTTATGCCGATGTGAATGGTTTTCTTGATCCGGTCGATTTCCGAGGCCAGCTGGTGACAGTTGTCGGGCCAATCACCGGTACGGTTGACGGAAAAATCGGCAACACGCCATATAAATTTATGGTAATGCAGGCAACGGGTTACAAACGTTGGCATTTAACCCAGCAGGTGATTATGCCGCCACAGCCGATTGATCCCTGGTTTTATGGTGGGCGAGGCTGGCCCTATGGCTACGGTGGATGGGGCTGGTATAATCCCGGCCCCGCGAGAGTACAAACAGTTGTAACTGAATAATTGCTTGTTTTTAAAGAAAAAGAAACAGCGGCTGGTCCGCTGTTTCTGCATTCTTACGGTAAAGATAAAAATAAATAGTGACGCGCTTCGCAACCTTTTCGTTGGGTAATTATCAAGCTGGTAAGATGAGTTAATATTATGTTAACAACATGTTTATCACTTGGGGTTGCGATGACGACGAACACGCATTTTAGAGGTGAAGAATTGAAGAAGGTTTGGCTTAACCGTTATCCCGCGGACGTTCCGACGGAGATCAACCCTGACCGTTATCAATCTCTGGTAGATATGTTTGAGCAGTCGGTCACGCGCTACGCCGATCAGCCCGCGTTTATGAATATGGGGGAGGTAATGACCTTCCGCAAGCTGGAAGAACGCAGTCGCGCGTTTGCCGCTTATTTGCAACAAGGGTTGGGGCTGAAGAAAGGCGATCGCGTTGCGCTGATGATGCCTAACTTATTGCAATATCCAGTGGCGCTGTTCGGCATTTTGCGCGCCGGGATGATTGTCGTAAACGTCAACCCGTTGTATACCCCGCGCGAGCTTGAGCATCAGCTTAACGATAGTGGCGCATCGGCGATTGTTATCGTGTCTAACTTTGCTCACACCCTGGAAAAAGTGGTTGATAAAACTGCAGTCCAGCACGTTATTCTGACCCGTATGGGCGATCAACTTTCTACGGCAAAAGGCACGGTAGTCAATTTCGTTGTTAAATACATCAAGCGTCTGGTGCCGAAATACCATCTGCCAGATGCCATTTCATTTCGTAGCGCCCTGCATAACGGCTACCGGATGCAGTACGTCAAACCCGAACTGGTGCCGGAAGATTTAGCTTTCCTGCAATACACTGGCGGCACTACAGGCGTGGCGAAAGGCGCGATGCTGACTCACCGCAATATGCTGGCGAACCTGGAACAGGTCAACGCCACCTATGGGCCGTTGCTGCATCCAGGTAAAGAACTGGTAGTAACGGCACTGCCGCTCTATCACATTTTTGCACTGACCATTAACTGTCTGCTGTTTATTGAACTGGGCGGGCAGAACCTGCTTATTACTAACCCACGTGATATTCCGGGGCTGGTGAAAGAGCTGGCGAAATATCCGTTTACCGCTATCACCGGCGTAAACACCTTGTTCAATGCGTTGCTGAACAATAAAGAGTTCCAGCAACTGGATTTCTCCAGTCTGCACCTTTCCGCAGGCGGTGGGATGCCTGTTCAACAAGTGGTGGCAGAACGCTGGGTGAAACTGACCGGACAGTATCTGCTGGAAGGTTATGGCCTGACCGAGTGCGCGCCGCTGGTCAGCGTTAACCCGTATGATATTGATTATCATAGCGGTAGCATCGGTTTGCCGGTACCGTCGACGGAAGCCAAACTGGTGGATGACGACGACAACGAAGTACCACCGGGTCAACCGGGTGAGCTTTGTGTCAAAGGACCGCAGGTGATGCTGGGGTACTGGCAGCGTCCGGATGCTACCGATGAGATCATCAAAAATGGCTGGTTACACACTGGCGACATCGCGGTGATGGATGAAGAAGGATTCCTGCGTATTGTCGATCGCAAAAAAGACATGATTCTGGTTTCCGGTTTTAACGTTTATCCCAACGAGATTGAAGATGTCGTCATGCAGCATCCTGGCGTACAGGAAGTCGCGGCGGTTGGCGTACCTTCCGGCTCCAGTGGTGAAGCGGTGAAAATCTTCGTAGTGAAAAAAGATCCATCGCTTACCGAAGAGTCACTGGTGACCTTTTGTCGCCGTCAGCTCACGGGCTACAAAGTACCGAAGCTGGTGGAGTTTCGTGATGAGTTACCGAAATCTAACGTCGGAAAAATTTTGCGACGAGAATTACGTGACGAAGCGCGCGGCAAAGTGGACAATAAAGCCTGAGCGTTAAGTCAGTCGTCAGACGCCGGTTAATCCGGCGTTTTTTTTGACGCCCACTAAAGAGAATACAATTTGAATTACCAAATGATTACCACGGACGATGCGCTGGCTTCTTTGTGTGAAGCCGTCCGTGCCTTTCCGGCGATAGCCCTGGATACTGAATTTGTTCGTACGCGCACTTATTACCCGCAGCTGGGGTTGATTCAACTTTTCGATGGCGAGCATCTGGCGCTAATCGATCCGCTCGGGATCACCGACTGGTCACCGCTGAAAGCGATCCTGCGTGATCCGTCCATTACCAAATTTCTCCATGCGGGCAGTGAGGATCTGGAAGTGTTCCTCAATGTCTTTGGCGAATTACCACAACCCCTAATTGACACGCAAATCCTCGCAGCTTTCTGCGGACGCCCGATGTCGTGGGGATTTGCTTCCATGGTGGAAGAGTACACCGGCGTTACGCTCGACAAGAGTGAATCGCGCACCGACTGGGTGGCAAGACCGCTAACCGAACGTCAATGCGAATACGCGGCAGCGGACGTCTGGTATTTGTTACCGATCACCGCAAAGCTAATGGTAGAAACGGAAGCCTCTGGCTGGTTACCTGCGGCGCTGGATGAATGCCGCCTGATGCAAATGCGTCGTCAGGAAGTCGTTGCGCCGGAAGATGCATGGCGTGATATCACCAATGCCTGGCAGTTACGCACACGCCAACTGGCCTGTCTGCAACTGTTAGCCGACTGGCGCCTGCGTAAAGCGCGGGAGCGCGATCTGGCGGTTAACTTTGTCGTGCGTGAAGAGCATTTGTGGTCGGTGGCGCGTTATATGCCGGGGAGTTTGGGCGAGCTGGGCAGTCTGGGTTTATCCGGTAGCGAAATCCGCTTTCACGGTAAAACGCTGCTGGCGCTGGTGGAAAAAGCGCAGGCATTGCCGGAAGAGGCCTTACCGCAGCCGATGCTTAACCTGATGGATATGCCCGGTTATCGCAAAGCGTTTAAAGCGATTAAGTCGCTGATCACTGACGTGAGCGAAACACACAAGATCAGCGTCGAATTGCTGGCATCGCGTCGGCAAATCAACCAACTGCTGAACTGGCACTGGAAACTGAAACCGCAGAACAATTTGCCGGAGCTGATTTCCGGCTGGCGCGGTGAGCTGATGGCGGAAGCATTACACAATTTATTGCAGGAATATCCGCAATAAAACCTCCCTGAGCCGGACAGGTGCGTCCGGCTTCAGGCAAACTACAAATCCAACACCAGGCGTTTACCCTTCGCGCGTGAACAACAGATCAACATACTTTGCTGGCTGGCGCGTTCTTCATCGCTAAAATACTGGTCCCGATGGTCAGCTTCACCTTCCAGAATCGCCGTTTCGCAGGTCCCGCATACCCCTTCACGACATAAACATTCCACTTTTGCCGCTTTATTATTTTCAATAACCTGCAAAATGCTCATCTCTTCCGGCACCACAAACTCTTTACCGGAACGGGCGAGCACTAGTGTAAACGCATCGCCGGTTTTGTCTTCAATAGCAAACTGCTCAAAATGCAGCGTATCGGCGGCGATGTCCAGACGTGCAGCTTCACTTCTTACCGCTTCATTTAGCGCCTCGGGGCCACAGGTATAAACGTGTGTGCCAGGTTCGATATCCGCCAATAATCGCGCTAATTCAAGTCGCGTTCCGATCGATGAGTGATGAAAATGGATTTTATCAGTCTGCGGATGCTGGACTAGCTCATCACGAAATGCGCAACTTTCTGGATTTCGCGAGCAGTAATGTAGCTGCCAGTCGACGTCGCTGTGTTGCAACTCTGCCATATGCGACAGGAAAGGGGTGATACCAATACCGCCCGCGATAAACAGATGCTTTCTGGCCGAGGGAATTAGCGCAAACAGATTATTAGGCGTCGAAATGGTCAACTGATCGCCAGCTTTCACCTGCTGATGCAAAAAGCGCGAACCACCGCGCGAGTTTTCTTCCAGTCGAACGGCAATCTGATAATGAGTTGTATCGAGCGGCGAACTCAGCAGCGAATACGCATTGCTGTACTGGTTATCACCATCGCTCATCTGCACAATGACGTGACTTCCTCCGGTGAACGCAGGTAATGGTTTGCCATCGGTTGTCACCAGCGTGAAGCGTTTCACCTGCTCGGTAAGCGGTTCTATCTGACTCACCTGTACTTCAAACATTTGATAGTCTGACATTGCTGTACTCCATCAAAAATCAGCCCGGCGGCGGAATAGACCGCCGCCGATGTCATTAGTCCTTAAATACCTGCGCCAGCAGATTATGGAAATGGGCGATACCGTGTTCGGAAATCCCGCTACCGCTACTGTCGGCCATGATGCGCCCCTGACCACGATAGCCACGCGATTTCAGCCCTTTCTGTACGCTTTCAACCAGACGTAAATCCTCCGGACGGAACACATCGCGATACCACTCAATCAGCGATTTTTGCTCGTCGGTTAACTCTTCATTGGTGAAGTAAATATCGTAGTTTTGCAGGGTGGTTTCAGAATCCACCGGGAATTCATAAATGACCGTCATCATCCCTTTGATCGGTGTGACGTTCAGCATAGTGCACGGCCACAGCCAGAAACCGTGGAATGCCGCATCCGTACCCTCTTCAAATTTAAACGACTGTTCTGACGGTTTGGCGAAACCGTATTGCAGTGTCCAGTTACCGTGCATGGTGTGCCAGTAACGATCAACCTGAACGGAGTCGGAGAAACCTGGATGCGCCGGACCACAGTGATAGCACTCGAGATAGTTATCGACAATGTTCTTCCAGTTGGCAGGCGTGCGGGTGGTAAAGCGGGCCGCCAGTTTCAGGTCGTGGACTTCCGGGCAGGCTTCCAGCACTTTCGCTCCCAGACCGGGTAACTGATCTTCTACGCTGGTGGCGTTGGGGTCCATGTTGATGAAGACGAATCCGGCATATTCTTCCAGACGCACCGGGACCAGTTGCGCTTTGTCGCTGTCGAAATTAGCGACGTTTTCACAGTTACGTGCGTGGGCCAGGTTGCCATCGAGTTTGAATGCCCATGCGTGATACGGACAGGTAATCACATTTTTTGCTTTTCCTTCACCGCTCAACAACTGATGACCACGGTGCGGACACACGTTATAGAACGCGCGCAAAACCTTATCACGACCGCGTACCAGAACAATGCTTTCGCCAATGATCTCACGCGTCACGTAATCATTCGCATTCGCCAGTTCGCTACTGTGAGCGACGCAAATCCAGCTTTTGGCGAAGACGTTCTCTTTTTCGTGTTCAAAGGCGTTCTGATCGGTATAGAAACGGGCCGGAATAGTCCATGCCTCTTGCGGGTTAGCGCAAAAATTTTCGGGTAGTACTAAGTCAGGGCTCAGATTGCTCATAGGGATACCTTTATCGTTAGGATGATGGCGTTCAGTTGTCGCCTTTGAATACCGTTCCTGCCGGGATCAGCGGATCTTTTTCCGATGCTTCTACCGGTGTCTGCGGGAGATAATGTTCAACTTGATGAGCCGGAATGTCGGCGTAATCCTGTTTCAGCCAGCGAAGAAATCCGCCGACTTTCACCAGTAAAATGACGAGGAAGGGAAGGGCTGTGAGCACGACGGTGGTTTTCATCGTTTCCAGCGACGCGCCGGTGAACAGAATTGAAAGCGGGATCAGTGTGATCACCACGCACCAGAAAAGACGCAGCCCACGGTCAGGATCGTCACCTTCCTGGAGATTTCGCGTACTGGTCGCCGCCATGGTGTAGGCCACCGCATCCATATGCGAGGCAAGGAAAATAATCATCACGCCCAGGTATGCGGCGAGGAATAATTTACCTGCTGGCAACGACATCAGAACTTGTTGAACGGCAGTTTCACCGCCCAGTGTTTCCAGCACCTGTGGGACGTTGATTACGCCATTGATAAACTGATGAATGGCATAGCTTTCCATTACACCGAAGAAGAACCAGCAACCGACGGTGCTGCCGAGGATCAAGCCCCAGATAACTTCTTTAATCTTACGACCGCGCGAAACGCGGGTGACAAACATTGCCACACCGGGCGTGTATGAGATCCACCACAGCCAGTAGAAAACGGTCCAGTTGCGGGTAAATGAACCATCGCCAAGCGGATCGGTAAATAAGCTCATTTGCAGGAAGTTTTGCGTGGTCAGGCCGATGGCATTGATGATGCTGTTGGTAATAAATTCGGTTGGGCCGACAATCAGAACCAGCAATGGCAGCAGGAAGGCGCCCCAGCCAACCATTTTGCTCAGACGTTGCAAACCGTTGTTGATACCAATCCACGAGCTAAGGCAAAAAATGCCGCCGGAAAGCAGGATCACAAATGCCTGCACGGTGAAGTTATCCGGTAAACCGGTCAGCGCGGAAAGCCCACGGGTAAAGGTTGCGGCGGTGACGACCAGGGAAATGGTCAGTGCGCCGACAGTGGCGATCAGGAACATCAAATCGACCAGTTTTCCCCACGGACCTTGCGGGCGAACGCCGGTAATAGCAGCAATAATGCCGGAAAGGCTCAGCCCTTTATTTTTCCGCACATGAAAGTGGTAAGCCATGATTAATGAGGCCAGCGTATAAGTTGCCCAGGCGCTGATGCCCCAATGGAAGAAGGAGTAGGGAACGCTAAATTCGAGTGCCTGTTGTGAACGTGGCGCGATATTTAAACCAGGCGTTTGATAATAATAGGCCCACTCAGCAACCCCCCAATAAAGCGTAGAAGAACCTAAACCGGCACAAATAAACATAAACAGCCAGGAGAGCGTGCTGTATTCCGGTTTTCCTTCGCCAAGACGAATATTGCCGTATTTACTGGTGGCTAAATAAATCACCAGTCCCATTGCCAGCAAAACCAATACCTGTACGGCGGAACCTAACGTACGCGTGACAAAAGTGAATATTGCGTTGGCCGCGTCGGCCGATTGTTGTGGGAAAAGGCTTAATGCAGCTGCGATGAAAAGAATGGCCACCAGGCTGATGCTTATCAGCGGCACATCTTTTTTCTTAACATTGCTCATCATGAGTCATCTCCTGGGCATAAAAGCCCGTCTCTGGCTTTTGCCAGTTGTAATTATGTGCAGGGTAATGAATTGCATGTTGTGTTTAACAAATTGATTATTTACATGTTACATAAATTAAACAATTAAGAATACGGAAAGCCATAAAACACGAAACGGAAACAATAAAAGGTGAAATGACGCAGGTTATTTACTGAAGAGAATGAATAAAAAAACCGCGTCAGTGACGCGGTTCAAATAAACTGGTTTGACCTTAACGCAAAATAATTTTGCAAATCGCGTCGGCAACCTGTGGCGTGGTGGCATTGCCTTTCATATCGGGTGTTTTCGGCCCGTGAGCAATCACTTCTTCAATCGCTGCCAGAATAGCGTTATGCGCTTGCTGGAAACGCTCATCGCCATTGCCGAGGAAATCGAGCATCATTGCACCGGCCCAAATCGTGGCGATAGGGTTAGCAATATTTTTCCCGTAGATATCCGGCGCGGAACCGTGGACAGGCTCGAAGAGCGACGGGAAAGTACGTTCCGGATTCAGGTTGGCGGATGGGGCAATGCCGATGGTGCCGGTGCAGGCCGGGCCAAGGTCGGAAAGAATATCGCCAAACAAATTGGATGCCACCACCACGTCAAAACGTTCTGGTTGCATCACAAAGCGCGCGCAGAGAATATCAATATGCTGCTTGTCCCAGCGGATCGCCGGGTAATTTTCTGCCATTGCTTCCACGCGTTCGTCCCAGTACGGCATGCTGATGGCTAAACCGTTCGATTTAGTGGCAGAAGTTAGCGTCTTACGTGGGCGGCTTTGTGCAAGTTCAAAGGCATAACGCAAAATACGGTCGACGCCACGGCGGGTAAATACCGATTCCTGGATGACAACCTCATGCTCCGTTCCTTCGTTTAGCCGTCCACCCAGAGACGAGTATTCGCCTTCCGTGTTCTCGCGCACTACGTAAAAATCGATATCGCCAGGTTGTTTCCCCGCCAGTGGGCAAGGTACGCCAGGAAAGAGGCGGACCGGACGCAGGTTAACGTATTGGTCAAATTCACGGCGAAATTTCAGCAGCGATCCCCATAACGAAATATGGTCCGGAACGGTATCCGGCCAGCCGACGGCACCAAAGTAGATAGCGTCGAAACTGCTGAGTTGTTCATGCCAGTCGTCCGGCATCATTTTGCCGTGATGGCTGTAATATTCACAGCTTGCCCATTCCATCTGCTCAAAGCTTAAGGCAAAGCCCCAGCGTTCAGCGGCAGCCTGTAACACACGAATCCCTTCAGGAAGGACTTCTTTGCCGATTCCATCCCCGGGTATTGCAGCGATCCGAAACGTTTTCATCATTGGGTTCTCACTTCCTGACCATCAAAATTGACAATACCCTCATCCTATAATTGACTGAAAAGGAATTAATCCCCGCAACTGGTGAAACATAAAACACGAATCATGAATAATTTACCGCTGCTGAACGATTTGCGCGTCTTTATGCTGGTGGCTCGCCGGGCTGGTTTTGCTGCTGTAGCAGAAGAAATGGGTGTTTCTCCGGCTTTCGTTAGCAAGCGTATCGCCTTACTGGAACAAACGCTGAACGTGGTGTTATTACACCGCACCACTCGTCGCGTGACGATCACCGAAGAAGGTGAGCGGATTTATGAGTGGGCGCAGCGCATATTGCAGGATGTCGGGCAGATGATGGATGAACTCTCCGACGTGCGCCTCGTGCCACAAGGGATGTTGCGTGTTATCAGTAGTTTTGGGTTTGGACGGCGAGTTGTAGCTCCGGCATTATCGGCGCTGGCAAAGGCTTATCCGCAACTGGAATTACGCTTTGACGTGGAAGACAGACTGGTCGACCTGGTCAATGAAGGCGTCGATCTCGATATTCGTATTGGTGATGACATTGCACCTAACTTAATCGCCCGCAAACTGGCGACCAATTACCGTATCCTCTGCGCGTCGCCGGAATTTATTGCACAACATGGTGCGCCGAAACATTTCACGGACCTTTCAGCGTTACCTTGTCTGGTTATAAAAGAGCGCGATCATCCATTTGGCGTCTGGCAATTGCGCAATAAAGAAGGAAACCACGCCATTAAAGTCACTGGCCCGCTATCGTCTAATCATGGTGAAATAGTGCATCAATGGTGTCTCGATGGTCAGGGTATTGCGCTGCGCTCCTGGTGGGATGTCAGCGAAAATATTGCCAGTGGCCATTTGGTGCAGGTACTACCGGAGTATTATCAGCCCGCGAATGTCTGGGCGGTGTATGTATCCAGGCTGGCAACATCAGCGAAGGTGCGGATAACGGTAGAGTTTTTACGCCAGTATTTTGCCGAACACTACCCGAGTTTTTCACTGGATCACGCCTGATTAATGATTCAATTATCGGGTTATTATCAGGTTAAAACCTGATTTTCTCCTTTCTAAGCCACTACAGATTGGTTAGCATATTCACCTTTAATCGCGCATTTCCCAAAGAAAATTTAAGAGGTTAACGTGTTCGCTGAATATGGGGTTCTGAATTACTGGACCTATCTGGTTGGGGCCATTTTTATCGTGCTGGTGCCTGGGCCGAATACTTTGTTTGTGCTTAAAAATAGCGTCAGCAGTGGAGTGAAAGGTGGTTATCTTGCAGCCTGCGGCGTATTTATTGGTGATGCGGTATTAATGTTTCTGGCGTGGGCAGGCGTGGCAACGTTGATTAAGACCACACCGATATTATTCAACATCGTACGTTATCTTGGCGCGTTTTATTTGCTCTATCTTGGGGGTAAAATTCTTTACGCCACCCTGAAGGGCAACAATAGCGAGGCCAAATCGGATGAACCACAATATGGCGCTATTTTCAAGCGCGCCTTAATATTGAGCCTGACCAACCCGAAAGCTATTTTATTCTACGTGTCATTTTTCGTGCAATTTATCGACGTTAATGCGCCACATACGGGTATTTCGTTCTTTATTCTGGCGATGACACTTGAGATAGTCAGCTTCTGTTATTTGAGCTTCCTGATTATTTCCGGCGCCTTTGTCACGCAGTACATTCGCACTAAAAAGAAACTGGCAAAACTAGGCAACTCTCTGATTGGTTTGATGTTTGTCGGTTTTGCCGCTCGACTGGCGACGCTGCAATCTTAATGCTTTCTGCCCGCGATGCCGCGGGCTTCCCTCCTGAACGCTACCGCGGCTGGACGTTGACGCAGTGCTAAAAAGTAACCAATAAATGGTATTTAAAATGCAAATTATCAGGCGTACCCTGAAACGGCTGGAATAAACGGTTTTCAGCGCATTTACCGAAGGAGGGAGAAGGATGCTACAAATCCCACAGAATTACATTCATACACGCTCAACACCTTTCTGGAATAAACAAACCGCACCTGCCGGAATATTCGAACGTCATCTTGATAAAGGAACTCGTCCCGGGGTTTACCCTCGATTGTCCGTTATGCATGGGGCGGTCAAATATCTCGGCTATGCTGATGAACACAGCACAGAACCTGATCAGGTGATCCTTATCGAAGCGGGGCAATTTGCGGTGTTCCCGCCGGAAAAATGGCACAACATTGAAGCCATGACAGACGATACTTATTTCAACATCGACTTCTTCGTTGCCCCTGAAGTCCTGATGGAAGGCGCAAAACAACGGAAAGTCATTCATACCGGGAGATGAATTATGGGCAAAGCAACGTATACCGTAACCGTCACCAATAACAGTAATGGTGTCTCTGTTGATTACGAAACAGAGACACCGATGACATTGCTGGTGCCAGAAGTTGCGGCGGAAGTGTTAAAAGATCTTGTTAACACGGTGCGCTCTTATGACACAGAAAACGAACATGATGTTTGTGGCTGGTAATTTTACCTGATAGAAAAATTCGCCATTTTATGCGCCATCGCAAAAAAAATATGCGTGATGCTCATCACAATTTTTACTTCTTTGATGTTGTGCTATGCTTTTTATTAGCGACCAACTCGCTAATACAAAACAGATAAGGAAGGATAAAATGGGCATTCTGTCATGGATTATTTTTGGGCTTATTGCTGGTATTCTGGCGAAGTGGATTATGCCAGGTAAAGATGGTGGTGGATTCTTCATGACTATCCTGTTGGGGATTGTCGGCGCCGTGGTCGGCGGATGGATCAGTACACTGTTTGGTTTTGGTAAAGTCGATGGCTTTAACTTTGGCAGCTTCGTGGTTGCGGTGATCGGTGCGCTTGTCGTGCTGTTTATCTACAGAAAAGTCAAAAGCTAACGCTGAAATAAAACAAAGGCTGCTTTTTCGCAGCCTTTGCTATTTTTACAGATGCAGTGTTACCACCATCCTAACTCGGTACCAAGGACGACAATAATCGCAACACCCATCATAATAATCGTTGTTTTTTTCATCTTTATGCTCCCGGGGCAGCATAGCCGCCAATAAAAAACCACGCTAAAAATACGACTGCCGTAATAAAGATTACGACAGGGAAAATAATACCGATTCGCATGTTATCACCAATCAAAAGGATTTGAATACGCCTCAGGAATCCAGAGCTGAATGCGCGACAAAAGGTTTTTTCTCTTTGTGTTTTTTCTCCTGGTACATTGCGATATCTGCGGCATGCAGGGCGCTGTCGGCATCAGTTGTTTCAGGATCCACTTCAATAATGCCGAGGCTGGCGCCAGGATAAAACAAGTCAACATCACCTAAGTGATATTCACCGCGTATTTGCTGCTGAATACGCTCACGCAATGACGGGATATCGGCATTTTCATCGGCCAGCGACGCGACCAAAAATTCATCACCGCCGAGACGACCAATAATCTCGCTATTCTGATGTAGTGTGTTAAGGCGCTGGCCAACCTGAATAAGAAACAGATCGCCGCTATTATGACCAAAACGGTCATTGATTAATTTGAAGTTATCCAGATCGATAAAGGCAATAATTGCTTTACGTTTCAGATGCCGCGCGAGAGAAAACAGTGTCGTCAGATTATCAAAAATTGCCCTTCGATTCGGCAGTCCCGTCAAAGAGTCAGTATAGGATTGCGCAATCAACGCCGCATTAGCTTCACGCAATTGCTCAACCAGCGCCTCTTTTTGGATGTATTGTGTAATAAGCCCGGCGAATAACTGCAAAACTTGCTCCGCGCGTTCGCTCCACGGGCGTTTCTCGCTGCTGGCGGCGCAAAGCGTGCCGTAGAATGAGCCATCCGGTAAGTGAATCGGCGTGCTCAGAAATGTCGTGATCCCAAGATTGCGTGCCGCAATGCAGTCGCCCCAACGGTCAGGGACTTCATCGCTGAAAAAACAGTTCTCATCAATTGCGCGTTTGCACAATGAGTGATCCCAGGAAACGGTAAAATTCTCCGGGATGTGCATTTTCTGGCTATTACGGGCATACAAAATGTGTTGCAGGCGCGCGTCAATATCCACTTTTGTCAGATACGTCGACTCCATGTCGGTAACCATTTCTAGCATCTCCAGAAGTTGCCGGACCAGACTTTCCAGAGACTGTTCCGAGACGAGTGACTGCGAGACGCGGGCAATGATCTGATCTGACACGAAAGAACTCCAGGTGGTGGTAGGTAAAATGCTGAATATTTAATCTTTACAGGCATGATAAAACATCATCAACAAAGATGAAACCAGACGTAATATATTTCGAATGAATGTAAAAGAAATAGTGCTGCAAAACATAACGATACCGCGATACTCTAAAGTGTAGATAAACGAGTGAGATCACTATATGAAAATTATCCGTTTTGCTTTGCCTTGCCTGTTAGTCCTGGCGGGGTGTTCAACCGCTTCTCAACCCGATGCGCCTAAACCGCCACATGTTGGAATGGCTAATCCTGCATCGGTATACTGCCAGCAAAAGGGAGGTACGCTTATTTCGGTACAAACAGCGCAAGGGGTCAGTAACAATTGCAAATTACCGGGCGGCGAAACGATTGATGAATGGGCATTATGGCGCAGGGATCATCCGGCTGATAGAAAATAACAACCGGATGCCGGGCGAGAATTACAAACTGCGTAGCCAATCGGCCAGCACCAGAGCATGGTTTTGCGTGGTATTTTTTGCCGAATAGAGTAGGGTTAGTGTCTGCTGGCGGGCAATATCCGCCAGTCGTTTCCCTTCTTGCTCATGCTGCGCCAGTTCTGCAAGATATTGTTCGCGAAAGGTTTCAAAATCGATCACTTTGCCGTGAAAGGCTTTGCGTAATTCCGTTGAAGGCGTGATGGTTTTGTCCCATTCATCAAGTGCTAAATCTGTTTTTTTGATACCACGCGGCCAGAGACGATCGACCAGTACGCGATAACCATCGCCTTGTTCAGCCGGATCATAGACGCGTTTACACTGAATATTCATCGTGTTTGTTCTCCCTTTCACGCAACGTTGCCACGCCACTATAGCACTTTGCTTTTATGGTTATGGCGGCTGCGGCAAAAACTACTGCTTACCAATAATCAGCGAAACCAGGCCAGCAGCAATAAGCGGGCCGACGGGCACACCGCGAAAAAGCGCTACGCCTAAAACCGTACCCATCAGCAATCCGGCTACCAGTTGTGGCTGACTACCCATTAACGTGACGCCGCGTCCGCCAAGCCAGGAAACAATCACGCCTACGGCAATAGCGACTAATGATTTCCAGTTCAGAAACGAGTGAACAAGTGTTGATGGTGGCAGCGTCCCGCTGGCGATTGGCGCCATAACGCCGATGGTGAGAATAATTATCCCGATACTCAACCCTTGTTTTTCAATCCAGGGGAAAAAGGTGCTCAACGGTGTGACGCGGACAATGATCAACACCAGAATTGAAACGGCGACAGTGGTGTTGTGGCTGACAAAGCCCAGCGCAGCTAATCCGAGGAGGATTAACAAAGTGACATCAAACATCGTGGTTTCCTTGCCAAAAAATAATTATCCCCCGTACTTTACGCTTGCTGAGGGCAGGAATCAGACATTAATTACACTTTTTGCATAAAAAATAGGGAGAATTGTCATCAAACTGCCATTTGCGTACGCTAACAATAACGTGAAAACAGTTATCTCCAGGGGTAAAACCATGAACGATCAAATGTTCATTGAGACACTGATTATCACGTCATCGTTTTTTGCCATTGCGGTTGTGCTGGTACTGTCAGTTTTGCTACTTGAACGGACCAGCTAGTTATACAGTACGGCGGAAATGGACCAGCTCTGGTTGCGCAATGCGTAAATAATCTGCGGTGTTAAGAATAACTGATTTATCCAGCATGCCTGCGTTGAAGGCAATTTCATCGAATCGCTCGAAGAGTAGTGGGTCAGCGACCAGTTTGAGTTTGGGGTGGAAGCTGAAAGGCGGGATGGCGCCAAAAACGCAGCCCGTGAGTTCATCGACCTCCGCCGGGCTGGCAAGCGAGGCGCGTAACCCGCCAATGTGACTGGCGAGTTGGCTCAGATCGGCCTGTTGATCGGCAGGAAGTATCGCTAATACATGTTGATTAACGCCATTACCTTTGACTTTACATACCAGCGCCTTAGCGCCCTGACCTAAAGCGGTGCCGCGAATTTCTGACACCGCTTCACATTTGCCCACCGCTTCATGGGTGACGATGCGGAAGTTAGCGCCTTCTTGTGATAATAAAGCGATTAAGCGCTGATGCGTCACGCTTCCTTTAGCCATTTCAGTCATTTCACGCTCCTGGATTTATAACTAAACAACCACAGAAGATTATCATGAACTGCTGTTTTTGTTCTGTTTATTGACATACAGACGTTCGTCGGACGCTTTATAAGCATCGTGAATCGTATCGGTTTCTTTCATCGCGTAAATACCGGAAGAGAAGCCGATCTCTTTTTGCGGCGCGATATGTTGCAGGCGTTTTTCGATACGGTCAGGCAATTGCGCAGCAATTTGTGGCGTCGAATCGACCAGGATAATGCAAAATTCATCACCGCCGAGACGGATAGCATAATCGCTTTTACGAATCGACTGTTTAATCGCCTGTGCCAATAAAGTAATCGCTAAATCACCTTCCTGGTGGCCGAGTGTGTCATTAATTTGCTTTAACTTGTCCATGTCAATAGCAATAAACATGACTGCAGAACCTGCCTGAACCAGGCGCTGCAAGCGTTGCTGCAACTCAGGAGTCAATATTTTGCGGTTATACAATCCGGTCATCGCATCGCTAATATTTTCGCGAGTCACGTTTTGGTACAAGCGGAAGTGCATGCGCACCATATTCAGTAATATCAATGCCGTCAGCAGCCAGAAGACAACGCTTTTCCATGAAGATGTAATAAAGTAAAGAATATCAATGGATAATGTAACGCGAATTCCGCCAGGTAAGTCATGGACGTAACTGACATACTGAAACAGATTGTCTTCACTCTGGTTGATAATAATGTCCCGACCCGAATCTACATCGGTAAGCGTAACATTGAGAAAACGCCAGAGGAGAGGGCGGTCATGAGTGTAAAAGATATTCCGCAGGTTGTTTTTATTGATATCCAGCAGCACTATCCCTTTAAGTTGACCTGCGAGATAAACCGGCGTCAGCAGGCTCATCACATTCTGTTTGGTACGCTGATCCTGGTAAATGCTCGATAATACGGTTCGACCGGTAAACACCTTTTCAATGTCTTTACGGTTAATGCCAATGCTTCCTGATTGCAAAAACGA
Organism: Escherichia sp. E4736; assembly: GCF_005781225.1. Classification (NCBI taxonomy): domain Bacteria; kingdom Pseudomonadati; phylum Pseudomonadota; class Gammaproteobacteria; order Enterobacterales; family Enterobacteriaceae; genus Escherichia; species Escherichia sp. E4736. Next base: position 138,897 of record NZ_VATT01000038.1, read on the forward strand.
CCAGTTATTCATGGCGAAGTATTCAACATTGACCGGCTCATAAAAATAGACATAGCGGTCATTGAGATCGAGATAATAGTGAAATTTCTCTTCGGCCATCCCAAGACCGGAACCATATTCATCTTGATGGCGATTGCCTTCCACCGCTTGATCAAATGCGGGTAATAGCGCCGCTGCTTCCACAATTGTGTCACAGTCATCGGATGCGCTCTGTAATGTCCCGCGCAAGCCAGAATAAGTATGGGCCGTCAGATTTAATCCATGAGTATTATTGGCCGTTTCAAAAGCCTCGCAGATAGCACGTCGCTGTTCTGGCGACACCTCTGACTGCTCAGCAGCAAGTGCGCGCATGACATGTGCGGCAATACTCTGATTTTGATACTTATCATAGAGAAAGGAGGAATCCGCTTTCTGGACGATATAGCGCAAGTAGGCGCTCATCGCTCTGTCGCTGGCGACAAGTTCAAAAATAAGGAAGGAAGATGTCAGCACAATGACACTTGCGGCGATAAAATGCCGGAGCATTCTATGGTGCAATTTCATGATAAATGGCACTCCTTCGGTTAGTGAAATGAGAAAACCAGTTAAAGTTCGATTGCGGCCTGGCACAGGGGCGCTAATTATACTCATCTCTGTGCCGTTGGGGAGGAGAAATTTAGTGGTATTAGATATTAATTGTATGCAAAAGCCACGCAAAAAGCATGGCTGTGAATATTTTTGCACTCAAAGACGATGAATAATCACTTTGTTGCCTCCCTCGCTTTTCGCCTCACGTAAGGCTTTATCTGCTTCTGTCATGACAAGTGAAAGATTGTGCGTATCTCCGGTGGAAAAAACACTGCCAATGCTGATAGTCATTGGTTCAGGAACAGCATACCTGTTACTAAAGCCGGTCAGGAGTTCGACATTTTTACGTATGCGTTCAGCAATGATTTTTGCCTGGGCAGCATTGAGTTCGGTAAATAGCAGACCAAATACTTCCCCCTCAAGACGGGCTAAAATGTCATCGGGGCGGATACTTTGCTGGATAATATCGACAATTGAAACCAGCACTTTATCGCCCACATGATGTCCCCACAGGTCATTGATGCGTTTGAACTGGTTAATATCTACCAGCATGATACAAAAATCCTTCACAACAGGTTGCGACAATAATGACTCTACGCTGTTGAAAAAGTAACGGCGATTATAAATATTGGTCAACACATCATGAACCGCCAGTTTGCTGGAGAGTTGCAGCTCCTGAAAAATGTTATAAATCAGAAAAGCAACAACAAACAGTTTGCTGGAAACTTCGATACCACGACTGATGTACCAAATGGTGTAATTGTATTCATCCAGAGTCAGCAGAAGTAAGTTACAGCAGAGCGATGCCAGACATAATAACGCTATTGACGGCCAAAGTTCGCTGGTTAATCGTGTGCGCATGATAATAAAGAACAGTAAACATGCCCACAGACAAACCAAAATTTTTGTGTAGTTAATTCCCCAGCTCGCAGAATGGCTATCCGGACAGTAATCTACGACGTATAAGGAATAGTCAGGATTATAACTGCTCAGGTTGTGTGCCAATAAAGGAAACAACATGAAAGGTATCAGCGCCAACAACAGGATGCAGGTTTTTTTCTTGTTGTTCGTTAGAATACTGTTTCGGCCATAACAAAAGAGAGCTAACGCTGTTAAGCAAATGAAACTTAGCTGGCGAAACAGATATAGTATGGAAACATCATTTGATTTAGCCTGAATAAGCGTACTGTCACTGATAGGTTTATGAATAATGACAATGGTTTCAGTTAAATAGAAAATGCCACTTAAAAACGCAAGGCTTAAAATGAGTGTTGGAAAAATCTCACGGTTAGTGAAATATTTCATTAGCATGAAAAGAAAAATGATGGTGTTAAGGAAAAATAAAGCCACAACAACCATCAGGTAATTCATCTGCGGGATGAGTTTTACATTGGTGTTTTCGTTATATAAGGTGGTGATACAAAATAAAATCAATGTCAGCAGTAAACTGAAAATAAAAAAGCTTTGTGCTTTTAGCTTTTGTGTACACATAGAAATCATAAAAAGGAGAGCAATGTGAGTGCTGGATTTTATTGATGCTCGAGATATATAGTTTTGACCAGGATCAATTTTCATTATCAATAAAAAATAATTAAAGAATAACCCCGGGAAAATACGTGTTAACCGAATCATTTTTCCGAATGATTGTTTTCTGGAACTAAATTGTGTAAAGGTTGCGCTGTCATATTTAAAGCAATTGTAAGCTAACGTATGTAATAAATTAAATAATTTACAGTAAGCTAAAAATCAGCCAGGTAATAATGACCTGGCTGATGGTATTAGTCTTTAGTAGTTGCGTTTTGCTTATGAAACAGTTCACGGAATACCGGATAAATATCATCCTGATCGCGGATATGCTGCATCGCAAAGTTTTCGAAAGTAGATTGCAGGTGCTCATATTCTCGCCACAATGTCTGATGCGCACGGCGGGTAATTTCGATATAGCTGTAATAACGAACAACTGGCAGTAATTTCTTCGCCAGTATCTCATGGCACAGCGGAGAGTCATCAGCCCAGTTGTCGCCGTCCGATGCTTGCGCAGCATAGATATTCCACTGCGCCGGGTTATAACGCTCTTTTACCACATCATCCATCAGTTTCAGTGCGCTGGAAACAATGGTGCCGCCCGTTTCCTGTGAGTAGAAAAACTCATGTTCATCAACTTCTTTCGCCTGGGTATGATGGCGAATGTAAACGACTTCTACGTTCTTGTATGTTCTGCTCAGGAACAGATACAGAAGAATGTAAAAACGTTTGGCCATATCTTTGGTGGACTGATCCATCGAGCCAGAAACGTCCATCAGGCAGAACATTACTGCCTGGCTGGAGGGATCGGGCCGTTTCTCATAATTTTTGTAGCGTAAATCGAAAGTGTCGATGAAAGGAACACGTTCAATTTTAGCTCGCAGTTCGGCAATTTCTTTGCGCAAGCGTTCCTCTTCCAGCAGTTGCGCAGGTTCAGTATTGCTGATTATCGCTAAATTTTCTTCCAGCGCGTGCAGTTCCCGCCGCTTGCCCGCGGTCATCGCGGTACGTCGCGCCAGCGAATTTTGCAATGAGCGTACCACGCTAATATTGGCCGGAACGCCGTTAGCGGTATAACCCGCGCGATGCGTTTTAAATTCGGTCAACTGGCGTTGCTGGTTTTGTTTCAGATTTGGTAAAGCCAAATCTTCAAACAGCAGATCGAGATACTCATCTTTCGAAATCTGAAAGACGAATTCATCCTGACCTTCACCGTCCTGGCTGGCCTGGCCCTGACCGCTACCAGAACCACCGCCGCCGCCTTGAGGCCGCTCAATACGGTCGTTCTGTACGAAATGGTCGTTGCCCGGATGAACGCGATGGCGCAAGCCGCCACGCCCCTGATGAAACATTGGTTCGCTGATATCTTCCGTTGGAATGGAAACGGACTCGCCGCTGTCGACATCGGTCACCGAACGCTTATTAATGGCCTCGGAGATCGACTGTTTAATTTGCGCTTTATAACGGCGTAAAAAACGCTGGCGATTCACCATGCTTTTATTTTTGCCGTTCAGACGCCGGTCAATAAACCAGGTCATATGCCCCCCGTACTGCATTTGCCAACTGTATGCTACGCCTGTGTTGCCGCCTGTCTGGCCCACGGTTCGCTGTCGTTGTAGGCCCGGCGCATGCGCACCGGGCCGTTGTTGTTAAGACGATTTACGTACGCGCAAATACCATTCGCACAGTAAACGTACCTGTTTACGGGTGTAGCCTTTTTCCATCATACGGTCGACAAAATCGTCGTGTTTCTTCTGCTCGTCGGTTGAGGTTTTGGCGTTAAACGAAATGACCGGCAACAACTCTTCGGTATTGGAGAACATTTTCTTCTCAATGACCGTGCGCAGTTTTTCGTAACTGGTCCAGTTCGGATTGCGCCCACTGTTATTCGCTCTGGCACGCAGTACAAAGTTGACGATCTCGTTACGGAAATCTTTCGGATTGCTGATCCCCGCCGGTTTTTCGATTTTCTCCAGCTCGGCGTTCAGCGACTCGCGATCAAACAATTGACCAGTATCCGGGTCGCGATACTCCTGATCCTGAATCCAGAAATCCGCATAGGTGACATAACGGTCGAAAATGTTCTGCCCATATTCAGAATAGGATTCAAGGTAGGCCGTCTGAATCTCTTTGCCGATAAACTCGGCATATTTCGGGATCAGATAGCCTTTCAGGAACTCCAGATAGCGTTCGGCCTGTTCTTGCGGGAACTGCTCGCGTTCAATCTGCTGTTCAAGAACGTAGAACAGATGAACCGGATTAGCCGCCACTTCCACGTGATCGAAGTTGAACACGCGGGAAAGGATCTTAAACGCGAAACGCGTAGACAGACCGTTCATCCCTTCATCGACGCCCGCGTAATCACGATATTCCTGATATGACTTGGCTTTCGGATCGGTATCTTTCAGGCTTTCGCCATCATAAACGCGCATCTTCGAATAAATGCTGGAGTTTTCTGGCTCTTTCAGGCGCGAAAGAATGGAAAAACGTGACAATGTTTCCAGCGTGCCTGGCGCGCATGGCGCGTGGGTCAATTCACTATGATTAAGTAATTTCTCGTAGATTTTGATCTCTTCGGAAATACGCAAGCAATACGGCACCTTCACGATATAGACACGGTCGAGGAAGGCTTCGTTGTTTTTATTATTACGGAAAGTCACCCATTCAGATTCGTTCGAGTGGGCGAGAATAATCCCGTTGAACGGCAGGGCGGAGATACCTTCCGTCCCGTTGTAGTTACCTTCCTGAGTGGCGGTTAACAGAGGATGCAGCACTTTAATCGGTGCTTTGAACATCTCAACAAATTCCATGATCCCCTGGTTAGCGCGGCACAGCGCACCGGAATAGCCGTAGGCATCCGGATCGTTCTGGGCGTGGTGTTCGAGTTTACGAATATCCACTTTCCCCACTAGCGCGGAAATATCCTGGTTGTTCTCATCGCCCGGTTCCGTTTTGGCAATGGCAATCTGTTGCAGAATAGACGGCCACACTTTGACCACGCGGAATTTAGTGATGTCGCCACCAAATTCATGCAGACGTTTTGCCGCCCACGGCGACATAATGGTGCCAAGGTAGCGGCGTGGAATGCCGTACTCTTTTTCAAGGATCTGCGCATCTTCCTGTGGATTGAACAGACAGAACGGATGATCGTTAACCGGGCTTCGCTCACCGTTGGCGCTCAATACATAAATAGGCACGCGTTGCATTAATGATTTCAGTCGTTCAGCAAGTGACGACTTACCCCCACCCACAGGCCCCAGCAGATACAGGATTTGTTTCTTCTCTTCCAGCCCCTGAGCCGCGTGTTTCAGATAAGAGACAATCTGTTCAATCGCGTCTTCCATGCCGTAAAACTCTTCAAATGCCGGATAACGTGCGATGACCCGGTTAGAAAAGAGTCGAGAAAGTCTGGGCTCCTGGGCTGTATCGACCATGACAGGCTCACCAATAGCCATCAATAGCCGCTCTGCCGCGTTGGCATAAGCACTGCGATCTTGCCGACAAATGGTAAGAAACTCCTGCAGTGTGAACTCTTCGTCCTTGGCAGCTTCATATCGCTGGCGATAGTGATCGAATATATTCATGGTATGCCGTCCTTTCGTTTTTTAGCACAGGTTAAGAGCCGTTCATATGAATAGTAGAGGCTCCAGGAAGAGGTAAACTGAACGACGTCTCTTGCTAAAACACAGCAACTCTCATGCCATCCTGCGGACCATGAGACCAACGTGCCCGGTGATACACCTTCAAAATTAAGCGTAGATGGCAATTGAGAAACTTGCCTGCACGGCTTTCTGAATTTCAATGGCATATCAACAACTCATCCATAAAAATTGCATAACTAATGTAAAGAATAATGCCGCCATTAACGCAAAATTCATTCAGCTGTAAGCGCCGCGTCATCAGCGTCAGGAAAATTAAACAGTTACCTTTTGAAATGAAAACGCAAAAAGTTTGGGTTTCGTTGTATTGACGGGTAAACTTTGTCGCCCGCTAAACATTTGTTTAAGGAATAATTAATTGTGACCAAACTCAAACTTCTGGCACTTGGAGTGCTTATCGCAACGTCTGCAGGCGTAGCACACGCTGAAGGTAATTTTTCCCTGGGCGCAGGCGTAGGTGTCGTTGAACACCCTTATAAAGATTACGATACCGATGTTTACCCAGTACCAGTAATCAACTACGAAGGCGAAAACTTCTGGTTCCGTGGCTTAGGTGGTGGTTACTACCTGTGGAATGATGCAACGGATAAACTTTCGATTACCGCTTACTGGTCGCCGCTCTACTTCAAAGCCAAAGACAGTGGCGATCACCAAATGCGTCACCTGGATGACCGTAAGAGCACCATGATGGCAGGTCTGTCTTACGCTCACTTTACCCAGTATGGTTACCTGCGTACCACCCTGGCTGGCGATACCCTGGATAACAGCAACGGCATTGTCTGGGATACTGCCTGGTTATACCGTTACACCAATGGTGGTCTGACTCTGACCCCGGGTATCGGTGTTCAGTGGAACAGCGAAAACCATAACGAATACTATTATGGCGTATCGCGTAAAGAGTCCGCTCGCAGCGGCCTGCGTGGCTATAACCCGAATGACAGCTGGAGCCCGTATCTGGAGCTGAGCGCCAGCTACAACTTCCTCGGCGACTGGAACGTTTATGGCACCGCGCGCTATACCCGCCTGTCTGACGAAGTTACCGACAGCCCGATGGTGGATAAATCCTGGACTGGCCTGATTTCTACCGGGATCACCTACAAATTCTGATAATGCATCTTTCCAGGGCATTTTGTGCATAAAAACAGGGCGTAATGCCCTGTTTTGCATTACGGTGGTGCAAAAACTGGGAGGAAGCGATGCAACAGAAAACGATTCAATTTAGTGGCGATGTCTCACTGCCAGCCATAGGGCAGGGAACATGGTATATGGGCGAAGAGGTCAGTCAGCGTAAAACCGAAGTTGATGCACTGCGTGCGGGCATTGATCTTGGTTTAACTCTCATTGATACCGCTGAAATGTATGCCGAAGGCGGTGCCGAAAAGATGGTTGGTGAAGCATTATCCGGCCTGCGTGATAAGGTTTTCCTCGTCTCCAAAGTCTATCCGTGGAATGCCGGCGGGCAAAAAGCCATTAACGCTTGCGAAGCCAGTTTACGTCGTCTCAATACCGATTATCTCGATCTCTACTTATTGCACTGGTCTGGCAGTTTCGCTTTTGAAGAGACTGTTGCGGCAATGGAAAAACTGATCGCCCAGGGCAAAATTCGTCGCTGGGGCGTTTCTAATCTTGATTATGCCGACATGCAGGAACTCTGGCAGGTGCCAGGGGGAAATCAGTGTGCTACCAATCAGGTGCTTTATCATCTCGGTTCGCGCGGTATTGAATATGATCTGCTACCCTGGTGTCAGCAACAACATATGCCAGTGATGGCATACAGTCCATTGGCGCAGGCCGGGCGCTTACGTAATGGCTTGCTAAAAAACGCAGTGGTCAACGAAATTGCTCATGCTCACAATGTCACTGCGGCGCAAGTTCTGCTGGCGTGGGTGATCAGCCATCAGGGCGTGATGGCGATTCCGAAAGCGGCAACTGTCGCACATGTCCAACAAAATGCGGCAGTGTTGGAATTGACGCTTTCAGGGGAAGAACTGGCGATGCTGGAAAAAGCGTACCCGGCACCAAAAGGAAAAACTGCGCTGGATATGGTGTGATTTGCTGCAAGGCCGGATGCATGCATCCGGCACAGTGACTAACGCAAATTAACGTTTGGCAACGCGAATGGATTGCGCCAGATGTGAAGGTTTCTCTTTGGTGACTTTTTGAGTTTCTGAGGCGTAAGCTGTTTCTACACAAACAAATGTTTTGTAGCCATCATCCGGCATATCGCCCATGCTGACAGAAAGCGCCGGTCCTGGGTTCCAGCCAACGACGTTCAGATGATGCTGGTGGCCTACGGCGATAATACGATTTAACGCCTCGTCATTAATCACACTGCAATCCTGGGCATTCAGATACACGCGGTCGGTACGATCCGGGAATGTCTGGACCCCGTCAGTTAGTGCACCTTCTTTTGCATCATTCACTTTATCAATGTAGCGATCGCCCAGACCACTGACGCTCACCCCGGCAATATCGCCAACATTAAAGTAGGTATGTAGGGCAGAGGTGGTTTCAAATTCGCCATGTGATTCAAGATCGATTTCACAGGTTTTACCCACGCGGAAATGCGCTAACAGCGTAAAGTCGTGCGGCCAGAATTTTTTCGTCTCTTCGCTTTGTGTCAATTCGAAAGTCAGCGCCACGCCATCGGCATCTTCACTATGTGATTTCAGTGTCCACGGCAGGTTACGGGCAAAACCGTGCGCAGGCAGACCTTGTTGTGCAGCCGGACCAAACCACGGCCAGCAAACCGGTACGCCGCCGCGAATGGCGACACCATTTTTAAACGGGGTATTGTTGCTCAACCACAGAACTTCTTCCTCAGCCGCAGGTTTCCACGAGAGAAGATGAGCGCCCTGTAATGCAAAAGAGGCTTTTACCTGGGGATGATCGACCACAATAAGGTCCAGTTCATCCAGTTTACGACGGGAGAGGACAGGGGTAATTTGTTCGATGACCGGAAGGGCAAAAATTTTCTTAATCATGACGCAGTCCTTTAACTTCATTTCATCAGGTAAAAAAAAGAGCGACCGAAGTCGCTCTTTATAGATCACAGTATCATCTCAACTTATTTGGAGATGTGAGCGATCAGGTCCAGAACTTTGTTGGAGTAACCGGTTTCGTTGTCGTACCAGGATACCAGTTTCACGAAGTTGTCGTTCAGAGCGATACCAGCTTTAGCATCGAACACGGAAGTGCAAACTTCGCCGTTGAAATCGGTAGATACTACGTCATCTTCGGTGTAGCCCAGAACGCCTTTCATTTCGCCTTCAGCAGCAGCTTTAACGGCAGCTTTGATCTGCTCGTAAGTTGCAGCTTTTTCCAGACGAACGGTCAGGTCAACTACGGATACGTTCGGAGTCGGAACGCGGAACGCCATACCAGTCAGTTTGCCATTCAGTTCTGGCAGTACTTTACCTACAGCTTTAGCAGCACCGGTAGAGGACGGGATGATGTTCTGAGAAGCGCCACGGCCGCCGCGCCAGTCTTTGTGAGACGGGCCGTCAACGGTTTTCTGAGTAGCGGTGGTAGCGTGAACGGTGGTCATCAGACCTTCGATGATACCGAAGTTATCGTTGATAACTTTAGCCAGCGGAGCCAGGCAGTTGGTGGTGCAGGAAGCGTTGGAAACGATGTCCTGGCCAGCATATTTGTCGAAGTTAGCGCCTTTAACAAACATCGGAGTGTTGTCTTTAGACGGACCAGTCATAACCACTTTTTTCGCACCAGCGGTGATGTGTTTACGAGCAGTTTCGTCAGTCAGGAACAGACCAGTTGCTTCAGCGACAACGTCAACACCAACTTCGTCCCATTTCAGGTTAGCCGGATCACGTTCAGCGGTAACACGGATTTTTTTACCGTTAACGATCAGATGACCGTCTTTCACTTCAACGGTGCCGTCGAAACGACCGTGAGTGGAGTCATATTTCAGCATGTATGCCATGTAATCAGCGTCTAACAGGTCGTTGATTGCAACGATCTCGATGTCAGAACGTTTCTGAGCAGCACGGAAAACAATGCGACCGATACGGCCAAAACCGTTGATACCTACTTTGATAGTCATATATTCCACCAGCTATTTGTTAGTGAATAAAAGGTTGCCTGTAAAATTACAAAAACCTTACGCAGCGTCAAGCGGAATCGTGTCAATCATTGCGACAAATCAATCCTCTGCCTAAGCATTACGCGACTGACTTGCCTCACTCTTCCTTTGTGCCTGAAACCACATGAGGGCGGCGCCGAGAATTTTAAAGGGCAATTATGATAAAAATGTGATTTTCATCACGATTTGGGCGCTGCCATTTCGCTCAGATCAAGTTTAGGACAAATTTTTGCCGGTTGGTGTTAATGTTTTGTTAGAATTGGTCGCGTAATGTGAGCGTGATTAAAGTGAGATGTGAGCAAATGGCTAACAAACCTTCGGCAGACGAACTGAAAAACAAATTGTCCGAGATGCAGTTTTACGTGACACAGAATCACGGGACGGAGCCGCCATTTACTGGCCGTTTACTGCACAATAAGCGTGACGGCCTTTACCACTGTTTGATCTGCGATGCCCCTCTGTTTCACTCCCAGTCTAAATATGATTCAGGTTGTGGCTGGCCGAGCTTCTACGAACCAGTGAGTGAAGAATCAATTCGTTATATCAAAGACTTGTCACATGGAATGCAGCGCATCGAGATTCGTTGCGGTAACTGTGATGCCCATCTTGGACATGTCTTTCCTGATGGGCCGCAGCCCACAGGCGAACGTTATTGTGTTAACTCAGCCTCTTTACGTTTCACTGATGGTGAAAATGGCGAAGAAATCAACGGTTGAAAAAACGATTCAGCAACTTATTCCACAGGAGCGGAAAAATCATGAATCTTGATGAAATGATCAACAGCATGACGCCTGAGGTTTATCAGCGTTTATCGACCGCTGTTGAACTGGGAAAATGGCCAGATGGCGTTGCGCTGACCGAACAACAAAAAGAGAACTGCCTGCAACTGGTCATGCTTTGGCAAGCTCGAAACAATACCGACGCGCAGCATATGACCATCGACACCAACGGTCAGATGGTGATGAAGAGCAAGCAGCAACTGAAAGAAGATTTTGGTATTACGGCGAAGCCAATTGCTATGTTTAAGTGATGGAGTTATCCCCTTTACAGGTAATTAATAAAGGGGATTGCCTGAAATTAATTGTCCAATCCCTCGTCGATTTCGTTTGTAGCTTTAAACCTTTCCGGAGCTTCACGTTTGTATTAACCCCCTGAATTTTTCATCCCTGAATCCTTTCTTTCGTAAGTAGGGATCACTGCTGAATTTCCCTCTTTTGCGTACCGCCTTCCATCAATCTGTAACCCATTCTCAGGTTTTCTGCGTATTTGTGATCTAAGTTGTAAATCGCAGATCAATATCTGTGTTTTAAAGATTTAATGTTGACCTCAAAAATCATGTGGGTAAGTATGATGGTCATCTAAGCAAAACAAAACACAAAGGATGACGCAATGAAAGCACTGGCTCGGTTTGGCAAGGCCTTTGGCGGCTACAAGATGATTAATGTCCCACAGCCCATTTGTGGTCCGGAAGATGTGGTGATTGAAATTAAAGCCGCAGCTATCTGTGGCGCAGACATGAAACACTACAACGTTGATAGCGGTTCTGATGAGTTTAACTCTATCCGCGGCCATGAGTTCGCAGGTTGTATTGCGCAGGTTGGTGAAAAAGTCAAAGACTGGAAAGTGGGGCAACGCGTCGTGTCGGATAACAGCGGTCACGTTTGCGGCGTTTGTCCGGCCTGTGAACAAGGTGATTTTCTGTGTTGTACAGAAAAAGTAAACCTTGGTCTGGATAACAATACCTGGGGCGGTGGTTTTTCCAAATATTGTCTGGTTCCTGGTGAAATTCTCAAAATTCATCGTCATGCGTTGTGGGAAATCCCTGATGGTGTTGATTATGAGGACGCAGCCGTACTTGACCCTATTTGTAATGCCTACAAATCCATCGCGCAGCAATCGAAATTCCTTCCTGGTCAGGATGTGGTCGTCATCGGCACTGGCCCACTCGGGCTGTTTTCCGTACAAATGGCGCGGATTATGGGGGCGGTAAATATCGTCGTCGTTGGTCTGCAAGAAGATGTGGCGGTCCGCTTCCCGGTTGCAAAAGAACTGGGGGCAACGGCAGTAGTAAATGGTTCTACCGAAGATGTGGTGGCGCGCTGCCAGCAAATTTGTGGCAAAGACAATTTGGGACTGGTGATTGAATGCTCCGGTGCCAATATCGCATTGAAACAAGCCATCGAAATGCTCCGCCCGAATGGGGAAGTGGTACGCGTTGGAATGGGCTTCAAACCTCTTGATTTCTCGATTAATGACATTACCGCCTGGAACAAAAGCATCATTGGACATATGGCCTATGACTCCACCTCCTGGCGTAACGCTATCCGGCTATTAGCCAGCGGTGCTATCAACGTCAAACCGATGATCACGCATCGTATTGGCCTTTCGCAATGGCGCGAAGGGTTTGATGCGATGGTCGATAAAACCGCAATCAAAGTGATCATGACTTACGACTTTGATGAATAACTACTCTCCTGAAGGAACGTTATCGCATGGAACAGATAACAAAACCGCATTGTGGTGCACGACTGGATCGCTTACCGGATTGCCGCTGGCATTCGTCAATGTTTGCCATCGTCGCGTTTGGCTTGCTTGTCTGTTGGAGTAATGCCGTTGGTGGCTTGATCCTCGCGCAGCTGAAAGAGTTGGGCTGGACAGATAATTCCACCACCGCCACATTCTCGGCAATTACGACGGCCGGAATGTTTCTCGGTGCGCTGGTGGGCGGCATTATCGGAGACAAAACCGGACGCAGAAACGCGTTCATCCTCTATGAGGCCATTCATATTGCCTCGATGGTTGTCGGTGCTTTCTCACCGAATATGGATTTCCTTATTGCCTGCCGTTTTGTGATGGGCGTTGGGTTGGGAGCTTTATTGGTTACACTGTTTGCTGGTTTCACCGAATATATGCCCGGTAGAAATCGTGGAACGTGGTCCAGTCGGGTTTCCTTTATTGGCAACTGGTCATATCCGCTCTGTTCATTGATAGCGATGGGACTCACGCCGTTGATTAGCGCAGAGTGGAACTGGCGGGTACAACTGCTCATTCCCGCAATATTGTCGCTTATCGCTACGGCGCTGGCCTGGCGCTACTTTCCTGAATCCCCGCGTTGGCTGGAATCGCGCGGACGGTATCAGGAAGCCGAGAAAGTCATGCGGAGTATAGAAGAAGGCGTCATACGCCAGACGGGTAAACCCTTACCGCCAGTGGTTATTGCTGATGACGGTAAAGCGCCACAAGCGGTGCCGTATTCTGCCTTACTGACGGGAGTATTACTAAGACGCGTTATTTTAGGTTCTTGTGTACTTATTGCCATGAACGTTGTGCAGTACACGTTAATTAACTGGTTGCCAACGATATTCATGACCCAGGAAATTAATTTAAAAGACGCCATTGTCTTAAATACTATGAGTATGTTTGGCGCGCCGTTTGGCATTTTTATTGCTATGTTGGTGATGGATAAAATTCCGCGCAAAACAATGGGTGTTGGGCTATTAATTCTGATTGCGGTGCTCGGATATATCTATTCACTGCAAACCAGTATGTTGCTCATAACGTTGATTGGTTTCTTCCTGATTACTTTCGTCTATATGTACGTTTGCTATGCCTCAGCAGTGTATGTCCCTGAGATCTGGCCGACAGAGGCCAAACTCCGTGGCTCCGGTCTGGCGAATGCGGTAGGGCGAATCAGTGGTATTGCCGCACCTTATGCCGTTGCAGTGCTGCTCAGTAGTTATGGCGTAACGGGTGTCTTTATTCTTCTGGGGGCGGTTTCAATTATTGTCGCAATTGCTATCGCCACCATTGGAATTGAAACCAAAGGTGTCTCCGTTGAAAGTTTAAGTATTGATGCAGTAGCCAATAAATAATACTGGTGGATTCAAAATGAAAAATTCAAAAGCAATATTGCAGGTGCCGGGCACAATGAAAATTATTTCAGCGGAAATACCTGTGCCTAAAGAAGATGAAGTTTTGATTAAAGTAGAATATGTCGGTATTTGTGGTTCAGATGTACATGGTTTTGAATCAGGCCCGTTTATTCCGCCTAAAGACCCAAATCAAGAAATTGGCCTTGGTCATGAATGCGCCGGGACGGTTGTGGCTGTGGGAAGCCGCGTGCGCAAATTTAAACCGGGGGATCGGGTAAATATTGAACCTGGCGTTCCTTGCGGTCACTGTCGTTACTGTCTGGAAGGCAAATATAACATCTGTCCGGACGTTGATTTTATGGCGACACAACCGAACTACCGCGGCGCATTAACGCACTATCTGTGTCATCCGGAGAGCTTTACTTACAAACTGCCCGACAATATGGACACGATGGAAGGGGCGCTGGTGGAGCCTGCGGCGGTCGGGATGCACGCCGCCATGCTGGCAGATGTTAAACCGGGTAAGAAGATAATTATTCTGGGAGCAGGTTGTATTGGTTTGATGACGTTGCAAGCGTGCAAATGCCTGGGAGCAACAGAAATTGCCGTCGTTGATGTGCTGGAAAAACGTCTGGCAATGGCGGAACAGCTTGGCGCGGCAATGGTCATCAATGGCGCTAAACAAGACACAATTGCGTGCTGTCAGCAATTTACCGAAGACATGGGCGCAGATATTGTTTTTGAAACTGCGGGTTCTGCGGTAACGGTAAAACAAGCTCCCTATCTGGTGATGCGCGGTGGAAAAATTATGATTGTCGGCACAGTACCCGGCGATTCGGCCATCAACTTTCTCAAAATCAATCGGGAAGTCACCATCCAGACGGTTTTCCGCTATGCCAACCGTTATCCGGTCACGATTGAAGCTATTTCATCAGGGCGATTCGATGTGAAATCGATGGTAACGCATATTTACGATTACCAGGATGTACAACAGGCATTTGAAGAGTCGGTTAACAACAAATGCGACATTATTAAAGGCGTTATTAAACTTAGCGATTAATTACTACGGGAGAACGGAATATGCTAGCAGATATCAGATTTTGGGAAAATGATGCTACCAATAAACATTATGCTATTGCCCATTTTAATGTATGGAATGCTGAAATGTTAATGGGGGTTATCGACGCAGCAGAAGAAGCAAAATCACCGGTTATTATTTCTTTTGGTACGGGATTTGTCGGAAATACCTCATTCGAAGATTTCTCGCATATGATGGTATCAATGGCACAAAAAGCAACGGTACCGGTAATTACCCACTGGGATCATGGCCGGAGTATGGAAATTATCCATAACGCCTGGACTCATGGAATGAACTCCTTAATGCGCGATGCATCCGCGTTTGATTTCGAAGAAAATATTCGTTTAACCAAAGAGGCTGTTGATTTCTTCCATCCGCTGGGTATTCCGGTAGAGGCGGAATTAGGGCATGTCGGTAATGAAACCGTTTATGAGGAAGCGCTGGCGGGCTATCACTATACCGATCCTGACCAGGCCGCAGAATTTGTTGAACGCACGGGCTGTGACTCATTGGCTGTCGCCATTGGCAACCAGCATGGGGTTTATACGTCAGAGCCACAATTGAACTTTGAGGTCGTCAAACGCGTGCGCGATGCCGTTTCTGTTCCGCTGGTTTTACATGGCGCATCGGGGATCAGTGATGCTGATATTAAAACCGCGATTTCATTGGGTATAGCGAAAATCAATATTCATACTGAACTGTGCCAGGCCGCAATGGTGGCAGTGAAAGAAAATCAGGATCAGCCTTTCTTGCACCTGGAGCGAGAAGTCCGTAAAGCAGTTAAAGAAAGGGCATTAGAAAAAATCAAATTATTTGGTTCAGACGGCAAGGCGGAATAATGTAATGGACAATCTTGAAGTTATATGTATAGGTGGCGCTATCGTTGATATTCCATTACAGCCGGTCAGTAAAAAAATTTTTGACGTAGATTCTTATCCGCTTGAAAGAATAGCAATGACCACGGGAGGCGATGCAATCAATGAAGCAACGATTATTTCTCGCCTGGGGCATCGCACGGCATTAATGAGCCGCATTGGTAAAGATGCCGCAGGACAATTTATTCTCGACCATTGTTGCAAAGAGAATATTGATATTCAAAGCCTGAAACAGGACGTCAGCGTAGATACCTCTATTAACGTTGGACTTGTAACGGAGGATGGCGAGCGGACATTTGTCACTAATCGCAACGGCAGTTTGTGGAAATTGAATATTAATGATGTCGACTTTGTACGGTTTTCTCAGGCAAAGTTATTATCGCTAGCAAGTATATTCAACAGTCCACTATTGGATGGTAAAGCGCTAACTGAAATTTTTACGCAAGCGAAAGCCCGGCAGATGATCATTTGTGCCGATATGATCAAGCCTCGTCTGAATGAAACACTGGATGATATTCGCGAAGCATTGCGTTATGTCGATTATCTGTTTCCAAATTTTGCCGAGGCAAAATTACTCACCGGAAAAGAGACGTTGGATGAAATTGCTGACTGCTTTCTTGAGTGCGGTGTAAAAACGGTAGTAATTAAGACGGGTAAAAACGGCTGCTTTATCAAGCGTGGTGAAATGACGATGACGGTACCAGCAGTAGCGGGAATTACGGCCATCGACACCATTGGCGCGGGCGATAACTTTGCTTCTGGTTTTATTGCGGCACTGCTGGAAGGTAAAGAGCTGCGTGAATGCGCGCGCTTTGCCAATGCAACGGCAGCTATATCGGTACTGAGTGTTGGTGCCACCACCGGTGTGAAAAACAGAAAGCTGGTCGAACAATTGCTGGAAGAATATGAAGGGTAATGAAGGCAAATGAAAATGATACCTTTAGGCACAACGGATATAACGCTTTCACGGATGGGGTTGGGGACATGGGCCATTGGCGGTGGTCCTGCATGGAATGGCGATCTCGATCGGCAAATTTGTATTGATACGATTATTGAAGCTCATCGTTGCGGTATTAACCTGATTGATACTGCGCCAGGATATAACTTTGGCAATAGTGAAGTTATTGTCGGCCAGGCGTTAAAACAATTGCCACGCGAACAAATTGTCGTCGAAACGAAATGCGGTATTGTCTGGGAACGAGAAGGCAGTTTATTCAACAAAGTCGGCGATCGTCAGTTGTACAAAAACCTCTCTCCTGAATCTATCCGCGAAGAAGTCGATGCCAGCTTGCAACGTCTCGGCATTGACTACATCGATATTTACATGACGCACTGGCAGTCGGTGCCACCTTGTTTTACGCCGATTGCAGAAACCGTAGCAGTACTTAATGAGCTGAAGGCTGAGGGAAAGATTCGTTCGATAGGCGCTGCTAATGTCGAAGCTGATCATATACGCGAATATCTGCGATATGGTGAGCTGGATATTATTCAGGCGAAATATAGCATCCTCGATCAGGCAATGGAAAACGAACTGCTGCCGCTATGTCGGGATAACGGCATTGTGGTTCAGGTCTATTCACCGTTAGAGCAGGGGCTGCTGACAGGTACCATCACTCGCGATTATATTCCAGGCGGCGCACGGGCAAATAAAGTTTGGTTCCAGCGTGAAAACATGCTCAAAGTGATTGATATGCTTGAACAGTGGCGGCCAGTTTGTGCGCGTTATCAGTGCACAATTCCTACTCTGGCGCTGGCGTGGATATTAAAACAGAGCGATTTAATCTCCATTCTTAGCGGAGCAACTGCGCCTGAACAGGTACGTGAAAATGTGGCGGCGCTGAATATCAACTTATCGGATGCAGACGCAACATTGATGAGGGAAATGGCAGAGGCCCTGGAGCGTTAACTACCCCACACGATCCACCTCTGTTTCTGTGAAAACTGTGATGAAAATCTGTGATTCAAACAGGTTATTTTGAAAGTAAACATCGCTTATGCGATAATCGCGCTAATGTGATGTAAAAAGAGACAGGGGTGTAATCGTGGCGGCAAAAGACAGGATTCAGGCAATTAAACAGATGGTTGCCAACGATAAAAAAGTAACGGTTTCGAATTTGAGCTCGATTTTTCAGGTAACCGAAGAAACTATTCGCCGCGATCTTGAGAAGCTGGAAGATGAAGGCTTTTTGACCAGAACTTATGGTGGCGCTGTTTTAAATACAGCGATGCTGACGGAAAATATCCATTTCTATAAGCGAGCTTCGTCGTTTTATGAAGAGAAGCAGCTTATTGCTCGCAAGGCGCTGCCGTTTATCGACAATAAAACCACCATGGCGGCAGATTCCAGTAGTACCGTTATGGAATTGCTCAAACTGTTGCAAGACCGTAGTGATCTGACGTTGCTAACCAACTCGGCAGAAGCTATTCATGTTCTGGCTCAGTCAGAAATTAAAGTTGTTTCAACCGGTGGGGAACTGAACAAAAACACGCTTTCTCTGCAAGGACGAATTACTAAAGAGATCATCAGTCGTTATCACGTCGATATTATGGTAATGAGTTGTAAAGGTCTTGATATTAACAGCGGCGCACTGGACTCGAACGAAGCTGAAGCGGAGATCAAAAAGACAATGATCCGCCAGGCGACAGAAGTTGCGTTATTAGTCGATCACTCCAAGTTTGATCGCAAAGCTTTTGTTCAGTTAGCTGACTTTAGTCATATTAATTACATAATAACTGATAAATCACCGGGTGCAGAATGGGAAGAGTTTTGCAAAGACAATAATATCCAGCTTGTGTGGTAGCTTAAACACACGTTGTCAATGTTATTTGTTCCAGCGCCCGTGAAATAAAATGATGATAAAAATGCGGCAAGTGAGTTTGCCGCAATTGCTACCTTTTTTAGCAAAATTCGAGGCACCAAATGGAACAATATGATCAAATTGGCGCAAGACTGGACCGCTTGCCTTTGGCCCGGTTTCATTATCGTATATTTGGCATAATCAGCTTTAGTCTGTTATTAACGGGGTTTTTAAGTTATTCAGGCAATGTTGTTTTAGCAAAGCTGGTAAGCAATGGATGGTCAAATAATTTCCTCAATGCTGCTTTTACGTCGGCATTGATGTTTGGTTATTTCATCGGTTCGCTTGCTGGTGGATTCATTGGTGATTACTGTGGACGGCGCCGGGCATTCCGCATGAACCTTCTGATTGTCGGTATTGCGGCGACAGGCGCTTCTTTCGTCCCTGATATGTACTGGCTCATCTTCTTTCGCTTCCTGATGGGGACAGGAATGGGGGCGCTGATTATGGTTGGCTATGCTTCATTTACTGAGTTTATTCCCGCTCTGGTTCGTGGAAAATGGTCCGCGCGACTCTCATTTGTCGGCAACTGGTCGCCCATGTTGTCAGCGGCGATTGGCGTTGTCGTTATCGCTTTCTTCAGTTGGCGCATAATGTTTCTGCTGGGCGGTATTGGGATAATATTAGCATGGTTACTCTCTGGTAAATATTTTATTGAGTCGCCTCGTTGGCTGGCGGGTATTGGACAATTACCGGGAGCAGAAAGGCAACTTCGTGAAGTAGAGCAGCAAATCGAAAAAGAGAAGGGTATTCATCTACCACCACTTGCTTTGAGGCAAAGCGAAAGTCGGAGTCATGAAATCAGTGGTACTTTTTGGTTGCTATTTAAAGGCGAGATGTTGCGGCGCACGTTAGTCGCGATTACGGTTTTAATTGCAATGAATATTTCGCTTTATACTATCACCGTATGGATACCTACCATATTTGTTAATTCTGGTATTGATGTTGATAAATCGATATTAATGACCGCTGTTATTATGATTGGTGCTCCGGTTGGAATATTTATAGCTGCATTAGTTATTGATCACTTTCCTCGCCGATTATTTGGTTCGTCTTTGCTTATAATTATTGCTGTGTTGGGATATATATATTCAATACAAACTACAGAATGGGCTATTTTAGGCTATGGCCTGGTGATGATCTTCTTTCTTTATATGTATGTTTGTTTCGCGTCGGCGGTGTATATCCCGGAACTTTGGCCAACCCATTTACGCCTGCGCGGCTCGGGATTTGTTAATGCAGTAGGACGAATCGTCGCGGTCTTCACTCCGTATGGCGTCGCGGCGTTATTAACGCATTATGGTTCGATAACGGTCTTTATGGTGCTTGGTGTCATGTTGGTGTTATGTGCGCTGGTCCTCTCCATTTTTGGCATCGAAACGCGAAAGGTGTCGCTGGAACGAATTTCTGGTGTGAATTGAATTTTCGCTGATTGTGTCAATTGCCAGACGCAGCTGGCGTGTTTATCTGGCCTACGATGTAATTAAGGAATTGTAGGCCAGAGATGGATCTGACTAATTTTATCCCTGCGTCTCTTCCCAGTCTGCCAGCGTGTACAATGTTGCCCCAGCGGCTGACATCTCCATAAACGCGTGCGCACTGTCCTGTGGCTGGATATTCACACCGCGACAGCCATCGGTAATCACGTTCACCTTATAACCTAACTGTAACGCGTCCAGGACGGTAAACTTCACGCAATAGTCCGTAGCCAGCCCCATAATGATCAGTTCATTGATTTCATGGTCGCGCAACCAGCCATCGAGCTCGGTTTTCTGCCGCCGCCCGTTATCAAAAAAGGCACTGTAACTGTCGACTAAAGGATTTTCGCCTTTGTGAAACACGGCATCAATCGACTTTTGCGCCAGCAGAGGGTGCAACGCTGCACCTTCGCTGTGTTGCACACAGTGATCGGGCCAGAAGGTTTGCGGTAGGCCATCAAGCTGACCCTGTGTATAAGGCTCTACACCTTGCTGGCTGGCGAAGCTGCCGTGATTGGCCGGATGCCAGTCCTGACTGGCGACGACCGCTTCACCGCGTGCTTTGCACCAACTTATCAGGGCATTAGCAACATCAACCGTGCTATCGCCTTCGGCAACAGCCAGCGCACCGCCAGCGCAGAAATCATTTTGTAAATCGACCAGTAACAGAGCGCGTTGGGGCATTACAGTCTCCTTAATCATCCGGCGTCAGTTCGCCGCGCAGGTTTTGGCTCATGGCCTTGCGAATGGTTTCGGTATCCAGTCCCTGGCTGAGCAGGTAGTGCAGTTTGGTTAGCGTGGCTTCTACGGTCATATCCGCACCGCCAATAACACCGGCATGGGCGAGGGCGTTACCGGTGGCATAACCGCCCATATTGACTTTACCGGACATGCATTGTGTCAGGTTAACCACCACAATTCCGCGATCGCTGGCTTCTTGTAATTCTTGCAGGAATGCTTTGTTTTGCGGCGCATTACCCACGCCATAAGAGCGCAGAATCAACGCCTTAACCGGTTGACGCAGGAAGTTACGTACGACGTCAGCAGAAATCCCTGGATAAATCGTCACTACGCCGATCGGCTGTGGTGTAATCGGATGAACGATCAGCTCACCAGTGCCGTGTGGGGCGGGCGGTGTATTTAAACGGCGAATATGAATACCCGCTTCCAGTAACGGTGGAAGGTTTGGTGACGCGAAGGCATCAAAACCATCGGCATGGGCTTTGGTGGTGCGGTTGCCGCGATACAGGCGATTATTAAAAAAGAGTGTGACTTCGTTGATGGGATAGTTCGCCGCAACGTACAACGCATTCAGCAAATTGATTTGTCCGTCAGAGCGTAACTCGGCTAATGGGATTTGTGACCCTGTCACAATAACCGGTTTTCCGAGGTTCTCCAGCATGAACGACAGCGCAGAGGCGGTATACGCCATCGTGTCGGTGCCGTGCAGAATGACAAAACCATCGTACTCGTCATAGTGCGCTTTAATATCTTCAGCAATATGCTGCCAGTCCTCTGGCGTCATATCAGAAGAATCCATCAGCGGCGTGTATTCATGAATGGTGAAATCCGGCATCTCCGGGCGATGGAACTCTGGCATCAGCGCCAGCTGGCGTTGTAGATGGCCCGACACCGGAATATATCCCTGCTCGGAACGCTGCATCCCGATGGTCCCGCCCGTGTAGGCAACGTAAATTGATTTCTTTTGCATGATATTGATATGAATGATACCGAAAGAGCAAAAGTATATACGTGAGGGGCAGCAAGCGCACCTGGATACTCTGTGGATATGAGAAAAGCCCGGCGGAACAGAGGGATTAGCGTTCCGCCGGAGAAAAATGGTTAATCCTGCAACGCATAGGTTACGGTCGTGACTACACGCACCGTTTTGTTAATCGCCGAGGGATCATCTTCGTCACTGCCACTGGCGAAAATCTGGAACACGCCTTGTGACGCATCGCTAATGGACCCCACCTGACTACCTGAATCCGTCGCAAACTGTAATGCTGCGTTGCGTGCATCTTTCGTTGCGGCAGCAATCATCTCCGCGCGAACTGCGCCAATACCATTAAAGCGGTAGGCGATTTTGCTATCAGCGATCGCGCCATCTGTGGCGATTTGCAGGTCGTTTAGTTTCGCGACGACTTTTTCGACAGCAGCAACGTTATGCGTTTTTATCGTAACAGACCCGTCAGCGTTATAGCGTGGCATCGTCGGATCATCTTTGAGGTAAAAGGCATCCGTTCGCTTACTTGTCCATTGACCCACGTTGATCTCTTTGTCGTTAATCCCCTGAGCGTGGAATTCGGCAACAATCTTTTTCTGCGCATCTTCAAGTTTCGGGAACAGTTCGCCAGGAACATTACCCTTAAAGTTGATAGCAATTGTTAATTCAGCCGTATCTGCGCGAACTTCTTTTTCTGAAAGCCCCCGCACGTTCACATAACGGTTGTTGGTTTTTAGATGTTTAACACCATCGCCAACAAAATAACCACAGGCGCTGATCCCCAGTCCGAGGACAATAGCGGCAATTAAAGAGGGTGCCTTATTCACTGATGACTCCATATCAGATGCTAAATGAGCAAGGGAATGTAGTGGAGAGAGGGAGTGAAAGACAGTCCGGTTCAGGAGTGTGGCCGACAACATATCGGCCACATATTTGCAGGAATTAACGCACGTTGGCGCAGGTCAGGCAAAACGCGTAACGGTTTTGCGGATCGTTAAAGGCCGCCAGCTTGTCGCTTTCGCTTTTAACGGTTGAAGCGACCGAGGCCAGCGGCGCAGGCAGCATGGCCTGGAGCGTATCTGGCAGCATTGTCCGTACTGAACCTGACATGTTGTCCATCACCTTGTCGAAGAAGGTCGGTTCATCGACGTAATATTCCAGATGCCATT
The DNA here is from genome assembly GCF_005781225.1 of Escherichia sp. E4736. Lineage (NCBI taxonomy): Bacteria > Pseudomonadati > Pseudomonadota > Gammaproteobacteria > Enterobacterales > Enterobacteriaceae > Escherichia > Escherichia sp. E4736. The sequence goes on from NZ_VATT01000038.1 coordinate 161,805, forward strand.
GTTTCAGTTTTGCCAGTTCAGCCGCTTTGGCAACTGCATCATCGAAATCACCGAGACTATCGACCAGCCCATTCGCTTTTGCATCCTGACCGGTCCAGACATGGCCCTGGGCGATTTTATCAATCTGCTCTGGCGTCGAATTACGCGAATCAGCAACCAGCGTGATAAAGCGTTTATAGCCGTTCTCAATGCTCAATTGCATCATCTGCTGCACTTCTGGCGGCAGTGATTTAGTGATGGAAACATCTGCCAATGGTGATGTAGACACGCCATCGGTATGTACACCAATCGAATCAAGGCTGTTTTCTACAGTGGTGATCACGCCGAAGATCCCGATAGAACCGGTCAGGGTGCTCGGGTTAGCCACAATGTAATTGGCCGGCGTGGAGATCCAGTAACCACCGGATGCTGCCATACCGCCCATTGACACAACCACAGGCTTGCCAGCGGCTCTGGCAGCTGCCAGTTCAGAGCGAATCACTTCAGAAGCCGTTACGCTTCCGCCAGGGCTGTTTACGCGCAGAACGATCGCTTTCACTTTCGGATCAAGGCGAGCGTCACGGATTTGTGCCGCAGTCGTATCGCCGCCAACATTCCCCTGAGTTTCTTCGCCATCCATAATCGCGCCATTAGCGAAGACGACACCGATGCTGTCGCCGGTATCTGCCGGAGTTTTCAGTGCGTAATCGTAATAACTGATGGCGCGATAATTTTTATCAGCCTTGCTCCAGCCAAACTCTTTGGTCAGGGCTTTTTCAATTTCGGCATTCGTTGCCAGCGCGTCGACCAGTTTGTTGTCCAGCGCGTACTTCGCAGTATCGCCGCCCGTTTCGGTTAAGCCAGCAAGTAGCCCTTGCGCCCCAGGGAATACCTGCTGGGCAGAGATCTGGCGGTTAGCGGCAACGGTGTTGAGATAGTTTTGCCACAGTTCGCCAATCCAACGGCTATCGGCTTCGCGAGCCGCCGGGGACATATCATCACGAATAAACGGTTCAACGGCAGATTTATACGTACCCACGCGGAACACATGGGTGGAAACTTTCAGCTTATCCAGCAACGATTTGTAGTACAGACCGTTGGTGGCAAAACCGTGCAGATCAACCACGCCTTGCGGGGACAGCCAAATTTTGTTGGCGAAACTGGCGAGGTAATATTGCCCCTGGCTATAGTTCTCACCAATGGCATAAACCGGTTTACCGCTGTCACGAAACTCTTTCAGAGCCTTACCAATATATTGCATGGAAGGTTGATCGCCGCCCGCAAAGTTTTTCAGATCCATCACGATACCGGTGATATTCCGGTCATCTTTAGCCTGGCGAATCGTGTTCACGATATCAAACAGCGAATTTTCCTGCAGACGATCGGAACTGGCGCCAAGCAGCTGGCGGCTTAACTTACTAAACCGCTGCGAACTGTCGGGCTTATCGACGATCACGCCTGAAATATCGAGCAGTAATGCGCCACGACTGGCGGTTTCTTTGGTATCGCCACTACTGACCTGCATCCAGATCCCCACGCCAACCAGCACGAGGAAAATAAAGAACAGGTTAAGTACCATTTCACGGACAAAATTGAGCAGACGCCACGTCCATTTAAAAAATCCGGCAATAAATCGCCAAAGGGTTCGCATGTATTCTCCCAGACTAAAGGTCACACCTGTTGCAGGTGCAATAGATGTGGTTATCGTAATGACCCAACCGGCACTTGTCAGCAGGAATCGCGGACTGTGCTGTAACAAAATCCACTCTCGTGTTAATTTTGTGAATAAACATCATGACAGGAGTTAATCAAATGGATGCACTCGAACTATTGATCAACCGCCGAAGCGCCTCACGTCTGGCTGAACCTGCGCCGACTGGCGAACAACTGCAAAATATCCTGCGTGCCGGAATGCGTGCACCGGACCATAAGTCCATGCAACCGTGGCATTTTTTTGTGATTGAAGGGGAAGGCCGCGAACGTTTCAGTACCGTGCTGCAACAGGGGGCAATTGCTGCGGGTAGTGATGATAAAGCTATCGACAAAGCCCGTAATGCCCCGTTCCGTGCGCCGCTCATCATCACCGTGGTGGCGAAATGTGAAGAAAATCATAAAGTCCCGCGTTGGGAGCAGGAGATGTCAGCAGGTTGCGCTGTTATGGCGATGCAAATGGCGGCGGTTGCCCAGGGCTTTGGCGGCATCTGGCGTAGTGGCGGGTTAACCGAAAGTCCGGTGGTGCGCGAGGCGTTCGGTTGTCGGGAGCAGGATAAAATTGTCGGCTTTCTCTATCTCGGCACGCCGCAATTGAAAGCGTCAACGTCGATTAACGTTCCGGATCCGACGCCGTTTGTTACTTATTTTTGATAATTTTCGCAAAACTGTCTGGATTATGAGCAAAGGCGCAGGAATTCAGACACTCTCACTTATCACTTCACGGAATGAAGGTTACCATACCCGGATTGCATTGACAGGAGATGTCCATGAGCGAGAACTCGATTCGTTTGACCCAATACAGCCACGGAGCAGGTTGCGGCTGTAAAATTTCCCCAAAAGTGTTGGAAACCATTCTGCACAGCGAGCAGGCGAAGTTTGTTGATCCGAATTTGCTCGTGGGTAACGAAACCCGCGACGATGCGGCAGTATATGATCTTGGTAATGGCACCAGTGTCATCAGCACCACCGATTTCTTTATGCCGATCGTTGATAATCCTTTCGATTTTGGTCGCATTGCGGCGACTAACGCCATCAGCGATATCTTCGCGATGGGCGGCAAACCGATTATGGCCATTGCGATCCTTGGCTGGCCGATTAATAAACTTTCCCCGGAAATTGCCCGCGAAGTGACGGAAGGTGGACGCTATGCATGTCGTCAGGCGGGTATTGCGCTGGCTGGCGGTCACTCCATCGATGCGCCGGAGCCGATTTTTGGTCTGGCGGTTACGGGGATCGTACCGACCGAGCGAGTGAAGAAAAACAGCACCGCACAAGCCGGATGCAAACTGTTCCTGACGAAACCGCTGGGGATTGGCGTTCTCACCACGGCTGAGAAAAAATCACTGCTGAAACCGGAACATCAAGGACTGGCGACGGAAGTGATGTGCCGGATGAATATCGCAGGTGCGTCATTTGCCAACATTGAAGGCGTAAAAGCGATGACCGACGTCACCGGTTTTGGTCTGCTGGGCCATTTGAGTGAAATGTGCCAGGGGGCAGGCGTGCAGGCTCGCGTCGATTATGAAGCGATCCCGAAACTGCCGGGCGTGGAAGAGTACATTAAACTGGGCGCTGTGCCGGGTGGCACCGAACGCAACTTTGCCAGTTACGGCCATTTGATGGGCGAAATGCCGCGTGAAGTACGCGATCTGTTGTGCGATCCGCAAACTTCTGGTGGTCTGCTGCTGGCGGTTATGCCGGAAGCTGAAAATGAAGTCAAAGCTACCGCAGCCGAGTTTGGCATTGAACTGACGGCGATTGGCGAGCTGGTGCCTGCGCGTGGCGGTCGTGCCATGGTTGAGATCCGTTAATTCAATGCGGTTGTTTATAGCCGAAAAACCGAGTCTGGCACGCGCTATTGCTGATGTCCTGCCCAAACCGCACCGTAAAGGCGATGGCTTTATCGAGTGCGGCAATGGTCAGGTGGTGACCTGGTGTATCGGTCACCTGCTTGAGCAGGCGCAGCCAGACGTCTACGACAGCCGCTATGCGCGCTGGAATCTGGCGGATTTGCCGATTGTCCCGGAAAAGTGGCAACTGCAACCGCGCCCCTCCGTAACCAAACAACTTAACGTCATTAAACGCTTTCTGCATGAAGCCAGCGAAATTGTTCATGCCGGTGACCCGGATCGTGAAGGGCAATTGCTGGTGGATGAAGTGCTGGACTACCTGCAACTGGCACCGGAAAAGCGCCAGCAAGTTCAGCGTTGCTTGATCAACGACCTGAACCCGCAGGCGGTTGAGCGGGCGATCGATCGTCTTCGCTCCAATAGCGAGTTTGTACCGCTATGCGTTTCTGCACTGGCGCGAGCGCGTGCCGATTGGCTATTCGGTATCAATATGACCCGCGCGTATACCATTCTCGGTCGCAATGCTGGCTATCAGGGTGTGCTTTCTGTTGGGCGCGTACAGACTCCCGTTCTTGGGCTGGTGGTGCGGCGCGATGAAGAAATAGAAAACTTCGTGGCAAAAGATTTCTTTGAAGTCAAAGCGCACATTGTGACGCCTGCCGATGAACGATTTACCGCCATCTGGCAGCCGAGCGAAGCGTGCGAGCCGTACCAGGATGAAGAAGGGCGCTTATTGCATCGCCCGCTGGCGGAGCATGTGGTTAACCGCATCAGCGGTCAACCGGCTATTGTCACCAGCTATAACGATAAACGGGAATCAGAATCCGCGCCGCTGCCGTTTTCGCTTTCGGCGTTGCAGATTGAAGCGGCAAAACGCTTTGGTCTGAGTGCGCAGAACGTGCTTGATATCTGCCAGAAGCTATACGAAACGCACAAGCTAATCACTTATCCGCGTTCCGATTGTCGTTATTTGCCAGAAGAACATTTTGCCGGACGCCACGCGGTGATGAATGCCATCAGCGTTCATGCGCCGGGACTATTGCCGCAGCCGGCGGTTGACCCGAATTTACGCAACCGCTGCTGGGATGACAAAAAGGTCGATGCTCACCACGCCATTATCCCGACCGCGCGTAGTTCTGCCATCAACCTGACGGAGAACGAATCGAAGGTCTATAACCTGATTGCTCGTCAATACCTGATGCAGTTCTGCCCGGATGCGGTGTTCCGCAAGTGTGTTATCGAACTGGAAATAGCCAAAGGCAAATTTGTCGCTAAAGCCCGTTTTCTTGCCGAAGCAGGCTGGCGCACGCTGTTAGGCAGCAAAGAGCGCGATGAAGAAAACGACGGCACACCACTGCCTGTAGTCGCGAAAGGCGATGAGTTGCTGTGTGAAAAAGGTGAAGTGGTAGAGCGACAAACCCAGCCGCCACGTCATTTCACCGATGCGACCTTGCTCTCCGCGATGACCGGGATCGCGCGCTTTGTGCAGGACAAAGATCTGAAAAAGATCCTTCGTGCGACCGATGGTCTGGGGACAGAAGCAACGCGTGCCGGGATTATTGAACTGTTGTTCAAGCGTGGTTTCCTGACCAAAAAAGGGCGCTATATCCACTCCACCGACGCCGGAAAAGCGTTATTCCATTCGCTGCCAGAAATGGCTACGCGACCGGACATGACCGCGCACTGGGAATCGGTGCTGACGCAAATCAGCGAAAAGCAGTGTCGCTATCAGGACTTTATGCAGCCGCTGGTGGGGACGCTATATCAGCTAATTGATCAAGCCAAACGTACGCCGGTGCGGCAGTTTCGCGGCATAGTGGCTCCGGGCAGTGGTGGCAGTGCTGATAAGAAAAAGGCTGCTCCGCGTAAACGTAGTGCGAAAAAAAGTCCGCCAGCAGATGAAGCCGGAAGCGGGGCGATAGTGTAAGCGCGCGAGTTTTTCGCATCACACGAGTCATATTCTGAAATATCCAGCGGATCAAGAAAATTCGTTGGATATTTTTTTTGCATGGATAAAATTAGCGCCTCTAAAGTAAGCAATAACAGGGAATGTGATGAAAAAAGTTTTATTACAAAACCATCCTGGGAGTGAGACGTATTCTTTCAATGGCTGGGAAATATTTAATAGTAATTTCGAACGGATGATTAAAGAAAATAAGGTCATGCTGCTTTGTAAGTGGGGGTTTTATTTAACCTGTGTTGTCGCTGTAATGTTTGTATTCGCAGCTATAACATCCAACGGTTTGAATGAAAGAGGTCAGATTACCGCGGGATGCTCTTTTCTTTATCTATTAATTATGATGTGGCTCATTGTTCGGGCCGGTTTTAAAGCAAAAAAAGAACAACTTCATTATTATCAGGCTAAAGGTATTGAGCCGCTCAGTATCGAGAAATTACAGGCGCTACAATTGATCGCGCCTTATCGATTCTATCATAAGCAATGGTCTGAAACGCTGGAGTTCTGGCCGCGAAAGCCTGAATCTGGCAAAGATACCTTTCAATATAATGTACTTCCTTTTGACTCGATCGATATCATCGGTAAAAGACGCGAGTCTTTAGAGGATCAATGGGGTATCGAAGATAGCGAAAGTTATTGTGCCTTAATGGAGCATTTTCTTTCTGGCGACCATGGAGCCAATACCTTTAAAGCGAACATGGAGGAAGACCCAGAGCAGGTTATCACCTTGTTGAATAAATTTGCTGTTTTCCCCTCAGACTATATCTCTGATTGTGCTAATCATCACGCCGGTAAATCCTCGGCGAAGCTAATATGGGCGGCGGAATTATCATGGATGATCTCGATATCGAGCACAGCTTTTCAAAACGGGACAATTGAAGAAGAACTGGCCTGGCATTATATAATGCTTGCTTCTCGAAAGGCGCACGAGTTGTTCGAAAGCGAAGAAGATTATCAAAAAAATAGTCTAATGGGATTTCTGTACTGGCATATCTGCTGCTATCGCAGAAAGTTAACGGATGCTGAACTTGAAGCGTGTTATCGTTACGACAAGCTGTTTTGGGAGCACTACAGTAAGAAATGCCGTTGGCCCATCAGAAATGTTCCATGGGGAACATCATCCGTTAAATACTCATAAACGCCCGAAATTTTGCCTGAGGCGCTGCGCTTGCCCGGCCTACATTAGAGCGTAATTGCAATGAATTGTGCCCATTTGTAGGCCTGATAAGCGTAGCGCTATCAGGCATTTGCAACTTAAATCACACCCTGCGCCAGCATTGCATCGGCAACCTTCACAAAACCGGCAATGTTTGCGCCCTGTACGTAGTTGGTTTGCTCACCTTCACCACCATGCTCAACACAGGCATGGTGGATATCCAGCATGATGTGATGCAAACGGGCGTCAACTTTCTCGGCTTTCCAGCCCAGACGCGCAGCGTTTTGCGCCATCTCCAGGCCCGATGTCGCTACGCCGCCTGCGTTAGCCGCTTTACCCGGAGCAAACAGTACGCCTGCCTGCTGGAACAGTTCAGTCGCTTCGATGGTGGTTGGCATATTTGCCCCTTCGGCGACGGCTTTAACACCATTGGCAATAAGCTGATGCGCAGCGTCTACATCCAGTTCGTTCTGGGTGGCGCAAGGCAGGGCGATATCAACCGGCACAGACCACGGCTGTTGGCCTTCGAGATAGACCAGACCAAACTCTTTGGCGTAATCGGCAACGCGACCATCGCGGCTGGCTTTGATTTCGATAAGACGCGCCAGTTTCTCTTTTGTGAATCCACTTTCATCAACCACTGTGCCGCTGGAGTCTGATGCCGTGACCACGCGAGCGCCAAATTCCATCGCTTTTTCGATAGCATACTGTGCAACGTTGCCGGAGCCAGAAACGGAAACGCGCATTCCTTCAAAACCCATACCGTGGCGTTTTAGCATCGCTTCAGTGAAATAAACCAGACCGTAACCGGTGGCTTCCGGGCGAATAAGACTGCCGCCAAAAGAAAGACCCTTACCGGTGAAGACGCAGGCGGTATTGTTAGACAGCTTTTTCATCATCCCTGCCATAAAGCCAACTTCACGACCTCCAACGCCGATATCACCTGCCGGAACGTCGGTATCCGCGCCCAGGTGGCGATACAGTTCAGTCATCAGTGCCTGGCAGAAACGCATCACTTCGCCTTCGCTTTTCCCTTTCGGGTCGAAATCGCTGCCACCTTTACCACCGCCCATCGGCAGGGTAGTCAGGGCATTTTTGAAGGTTTGCTCGAAGCCGAGGAATTTGAGAATTGAGAGGTTAACTGACGGGTGGAAACGCATACCGCCTTTGTACGGACCGATGGCGGAGCTGAACTGGACGCGCCATGCTCGGTTGACCTGCACCTGGTTGCGATCGTCAACCCATACCACGCGAAACTGGATCACGCGCTCCGGTTCAACCAGGCGCTCCAGTAATGACATCTGGCGATATTGGGGATTTTGTTCAAGAAAAGGCCAGAGAGTAGTCATTACTTCACGAACGGCCTGCGCGAACTCGGTTTGATTCGGGTCGCGCTTTTGTACATGGTTGAGGAATGACTCCAGAGAATATGTCTGATCCATAGATATAAAACCCTTATATATTAAGACGATTGTGCGTATGTTGTTTGTTTTGCAGTTTTCGACTATACCATCAAGAATGTGACGGTAAGCAAGTAAAAAATGGCACCGGAAAGCAAATTAATAATGTGAGGAATTTATAAACGCCGCCTAATGTCGGATACATCTTCTTCGGCCTACCAAAATGGGGACATTTGGTGGATAAGGCATTCACGTCGCATCCGGCAACCAGACGCTAAAGTTTTCCCGCCAGGTTACCGTTATCAGTAGCAGAGACAACGAAATATAAGGAGTTTCTTGTGAATCGAGCATTGCTCGCCGTAGCGTTGGTATTCCCGTTTTTTGCGCTGGCTAATCAGCATTATCGTCCGGATGTGCAGGTAAATGTGCCGCCGGAAGTGTTTAGTTCTGGTGGGCAGTCAGCGCAGCCCTGTAACCAGTGCTGCGTTTATCAGGATCAAAACTATTCCGAAGGGGCAGTGATTAAAGCCGAGGGAATACTGCTGCAATGCCAGCGGGATGATAAAACTATTAGCACTAATCCGCTGGTCTGGCGGCGCGTAAAGCCATAAACGCCTTTAATAGTGGAATGTCAGCAGGGGCCAGCGGATATTGCATCGCCTCTTCAGGTGAGCACCAGACCAAAGCCTGATGCTCATGTGCCTGTAACGTCCTGTGGAAGTCGGGTACGTGCCAGGCATGAAGATTGATAATACGCCCTGAAACTTCCCGCTGGTGGCTGGCTACATATTTCCCGATGATAGCATCGATACCGAGCTCTTCACGCAGCTCGCGTATCAGCGCCTGCGGCTGGCTTTCCCCTGGTTCGACTTTACCACCAGCAAATTCCCATAATCCCGCTTGATCGCTATGCGCAGGGCGTTGCGCGATTAAAATTTTGCCATCCCGTTCGATAATGGCGGCAACAACATCAATCATTTCCATAAATTACACACGGTCGAATACAGGAAAAATGCCATAATATCCGCAGTGTTGCCCGAGCTGAAGGGTTTTATTTCTTAAGGAGTACCCGTGTTAGACCGCCATCTTCATCCCCGAATTAAGCCTTTGTTGCATCAGTGCGTGCGGGTTCTGGATAAACCTGGCATTACACCTGATGGTTTAACGTTAGTGGGATTTGCCATCGGCGTGCTGGCGCTGCCGTTTCTGGCACTGGGCTGGTATTTGGCGGCGCTGATTGCCATTTTACTGAACAGGTTGCTTGATGGTCTGGACGGTGCGCTGGCACGACGTCGAGGGTTAACCGACGCGGGGGGCTTTCTCGATATTTCGTTGGATTTCCTTTTTTACGCGCTGGTGCCGTTCGGGTTTATTCTCGCCGCACCGGAACAAAATGCGCTGGCGGGCGGCTGGCTGCTGTTTGCGTTTATCGGCACGGGCAGCAGTTTTCTCGCATTTGCTGCACTGGCGGCGAAACATCAGATTGATAATCCCGGTTATGCGCACAAATCGTTTTACTATCTGGGCGGGTTAACAGAAGGCAGCGAGACGATTTTGCTGTTTGTTTTAAGTTGTCTCTTTCCGGAATATTTCCCGTGGTTTGCATGGATATTTGGCGCGCTTTGTTGGATGACAACATTTACGCGGATTTGGAGTGGATATCTGACGCTGAAGTCGCTTCAGCGTCAGTAATTGCCGTGTTATTGGCTACTGTCCGGGCCGCGTTCACCGGTTGCTACCGGATTTTTTGGATCGCTGCTCCATTCGTACCAGCCACCGTCATAAACGGAGACGTTATTCCAGCCCATGGCGCGTGCGTACATAAAGGTTTCAGACGCGCGCCAGCCGGTGCCGCAGTAGAATGAAACTTGCTGATCTGGTTTGATATTCCACGCTTTCCACATAGCGGCAATATCATCGGCGCTGCGCATGGTGCCATCCGGGTTATGGAAATCTTCCATATGGGTCGAGTCGCTGCCTGCGTGTCCCCAACGTGCCCCGGCTATTTCACCTTTTGGTTTAATGTAGCTGTAACCGCTGGTCGTACCGATAAATTCTGGCCACGAACGAATGCTCACCAGCGATGCATCCTGGCGATGCAGCAGCCCGCGAGCCTGCTCCATATCAAGCATCAGTTGTGGTTGCGCAGGGATCTTCACGCCGAAGTCTGGTTCCGCTTTCACTTTCGGAGGCGTACCGCGCTCAACGGGCAGACCTGCGTCGGACCAGGTTTGCCAACCGCCGTCCAGAAGGCGGACATCTTTCACGCCAGCGTAGAGCATAATTTGCGCCACGCGCGCTGCGGCGTAAACATCACGCCCGTACAGAATGACCGTGGTGTCATGCCGAATGCCGTGTTTTGCCAGCATCGCTTTTAGTTGTTCATCAGAAACTTTGTTCCACAGCGGTTCGCTTTCGACTTCATCAGTATTGATGTAATCGGCTCCAGGAATATGGCTGATAAGGTAAAGCTTAGGTGCGCCCCAGGCCGCTTCGATCACTTTCCAGTCACCCGCAGGTTTCGCCGTAACTTCTTTACCTTGTTGCAGGTCATGCAGCCACTGCGGATATACCAGCTGTTCAAAGTGAGGCAGTTTTTGCAGTCGGGAAGGTTCGCTTAGTGCATCACTCAAGATAGAGATATGCGTAAAGCCTGCTTTTTGTAGTCGCGTTTTGACGGCATCGACATCTTTGTCATTACCGTACAGCGCCACCGGGGCATCCGTTTTCAGGTTATGTAGCTTGATCCACTCGTTGAGCTGCTCAGTGCTCATTTTGTCGAGCCAGCTTGCAGAAAGGTTTAAGGCGGCAGGTTCATGACCGGAAGGGCCATTTAGGGTTTGTGGCCAGCCGTTATAAAACGCGCTGGGGCGAGTATCAATCGCTTTGCCATTTTGTTGTTGAAGCTGGTCAAGTGTAAGAGGCTTCGCCAGTTCAGCGGCCCACGAAGAAGCGCAAGCCAGCCCTAAAGCCATTGCCAGCGCGGTCATTTGAGAAACACGTTTCATCGAAAATCCCGACATTGTAGTTTTGAGTGCGCCATTCTGAACTGACACATCGGGGAAAACTTTGCGTTACCGCAGTTTGTTGTAATTTTCTGACCACTGCGTCATATCCAGAACGGGACTATCGGCAGGAACATCCTGAAGATCGTGGGTTACCTGAACGACGGGGATTGCCAGCTCGCGAACTTCATTGAATACCCACTGACGAAAATTATCGCGCAGAGCTACGTCAAGACGGCTGAACGGTTCATCAAGCAATAATGCCTTTGGCTGTGCGAGAAGGGCGCGCAGCAGGGCCACCCGCGCTCGCTGACCGCCTGATAATGTCGCAGGATCCTGGTGATAAGTTTCAGCCAGTCCCGCTCGCTCAAGCGCGTCTTTCACGGCATTGCGCCTGTCAGTCCCCTTGAGCGTCGACGGTAGCGCCAGCAGTAAATTTTGTCCGACGCTGAACTGGTCAAATAACAGTGCATCCTGGAAAAGAATGCCAATCTGACGCCGGGCGGTGGGCAGGGTATCGATACGTTGATCATTGAGCCATAGCTCACCTGTACAAGAAAATTGCCCGGCCAGCGCACCAATCATCCATGAAAACAGCGTAGATTTACCGCAGCCTGAGGGACCCATTAACGTGACAATGTCACCTTTATTGACTGTAAAGTTAACGTTTGTCAGCAAGCGGCTTTCTGGTAAACGTAGCGAAACATTTTTCACGCAGAGCATTAGCGGAGTCCTTGTCTGACATAACCTACCCATTTTGCGACTAACGCGGTCAGGGCAAAAATAATAAGCGGCAATAGCAGTTGCCATAAAGCCTGGGCGGCGAGAATACCGTTGCTGCCGCCGCTGCTTAGTGCCACCGCTTCGGTGGTGAGCGTCGAGAAACGTCCGGCTCCCAGCCACAGCGTTGGCATATACTGCGCAATACTGACTGAAAATCCGACAGCGAAGGCAATCAGCGCAGGGCGTAACATCAGCGGACATTTCACGTAAAAGAAGATTTTGACACGCGACCAGCCCAGTGTTTGCGCAATCAAAATTAACCGTGAATCAATGCGCTGCCAGGCGGGTTGCAGGATAAACAACATCCACGGAATTACCCACAGCAGATGCCCCCACACCACCGCCGTCCAGCTACCATCCAGGTTGAGCCATAGCACCAGCGTGTACTGGCCTGCCACCAGTGGCAAGGCGGGTAATAATATGGGCAACCATAGCCACAACTGGCGACGTTGTGGCCCCCATTCCAGCCACAGCAGCAACAGAACCAAAGCGATGAGTGTCGCCACCAGTCCCATTGTCAGGCTATTGAGCAGCGCCTCGTGATTGATCGTTGATTGATCCGCGAGGATCGCCAGCAGAATCACACACAGCACGCCAGTTAAGGGTAACAACTTCGCCAGCATCTTCCCTGGCAATAAAGGCGTGGATGGCATGCGAATGCCATCTTCCCGGGGGAGCGTGCATCGCCAGGCGCGCCATAGCAGATAACCAAGCAAAACGTAGGCGGCGAGTAACAGCATCAGCAGCAGGCTGGCAAGTGCGCCTTTCGTTTGTTGATCGGCGTCGCCCTGGGTTAACCACTGCCAGCTAATTACCGCCAGCGTCGGTGGATTACCAGGCCCAAGAATAATCGCTACATCCACGACCGAAAGCGACCAGGCGACAATCGCCAGCATCGCCATTGCCAGCGCAGGCGCGACGGAAGGCAACAACAACCAGTTCAGACATTGCCAGCGGCTGTAGCCCAGCGAATCCAGTACAATAACTTGCTGCACCAGGCGTTTTTCACTCAGTGCTGCCGATAAGATCCACAGCAGAAATGCGCTTTCTTTCACCGCAAGGGTGAGGCCCAGACCGATACCCAATTTGTCCATCGGCGGAATGAGAAAAGGGAAAAACTGATAAACCAGGCCGCCGTCAGCAAACAGCAGCAGGGCGCTGGTGGCAAAAGCCACGTGGGGGATGGCGAGTAGCCACGGCAGACGGGCGCACATACGCTGCCATTTCGGCCCAGGCCATAGCGCTACTATCACCAGCAGGGCAATAAACAAAGCGCCGACCACCGCGATGGTTGTCGACACCAGCGTTGCCAGTAATGCCTGTGGTAGCTGCGGATCGGCAAATAACATCTGCCAGTGCGTCAGCGACATGGCAGGTGTTATCAGCGTGAAAGCCGACGGAACCAGCGGTGCGTAAATCACCGCCATCACCACCCACAGCAAAAAAATTAATGCGTACCGTAACGGCGTAGCCATTCTTGTTCCAGCGCATTTACCCAACCAGCATGCGGTTCCGCCAGTACCGGCGGCAGATTCTGCGGCATTCTTGATTGCAATGTTTCACGCTGCCCGGCAGGTAGTTTTTGCGGATCGAGAACCGAAGGATCGCCCCAGACAGCGGGATCCGCTTTACGCAGTTGTGCTTCAGGTGACAACAGGAAGTTGGCGACGACTTTTGCCGCAGCACTGGCAGTTGCGTTGGCTGGAATGGTGACGAAATGCACGTTGCCAATCATTCCCTCGCTAAAGCCAAAGCTGTAACTGCTGGTGGGTAAATCGCCGCTGGATATTTTTTGCTGCGCATGTGCGGGGTTAAAGGTCAGCGACAGGCGCAATGTGCCGGCTTTCAGCAGAGCATCCATCCGCGCGGGCGAAGGCGGGAAATCCTTTCCTTCGCGCCACAAATACGGATGCAGCGCATCAAGATATTGCCACAATGGCGCAGTGACGCGGGCGAAAGTGGCATCGTCCGGCGCTTTTTTTAATGCAGCGGGATCGGGCGTCAGCATAATCAGCAGCTGTTCAAGAAACGCGGTGCCGGTAAAGTCCGGTGGGCGCGGATAGGTAACCGTACCAGGGGTGGCTTTGGCAAATTCCAGCAAGGATTGTGGCGTTTTCGGTGGCTGTGGTGTCTGATCGCGTCGGGCGATAAATGTCAGCTGTGCGCCGCCCCAGGGCGATTCCGCACCTTGTGTCGGCACAGAAAAATCTTCCCGCACTGGCAGCTGTGTGTCGATATAGCGCCAGTTGGGTAGCGTTTCCGCCCAGTCAGTTTGCAGTAAATTAGCCTCTTTTAAGGTACGGAAGTTTTCGCCGTTCACCCAGAGCAGATCCACCGAGCCGCCCGTTTTACGTCCAGCAGTGGCTTCTGTCTGAATGCGCTTCACCGCGTCTGCGGCATCCGCCAGACGAACAATCTTCAGGTTTATAGCGTAATGCGTTTTCATCTCGCCGCTAACCCAGTCGAGATAGCGATTAATCGCGGTGTCGCCGCCCCAGGCGTTAAACCAGACGGTTTGCCCTTTGGCCTCATTTTTAATTTCCTGCCAGTCACTGGCATGTGTTGCCAAAGAAAACAGCGATAACAATCCCAGCAACCATACACAATGGCGCATCATCTCTCCTTAAGAACGTTTGTCAGGAATACGGCACAGCCCCTGAGCGGGAATGTCCATGGCAGAATTAAAACGGGCTGACAGATTTTGCAAGCCGATCAATGCCGTCAGCTCGGTGAGCGCCTGGGCGTCAAAATGCGTAGTCAGTCGGGTGCGCAGGGCATCATCGACCGTTGGCGGCGTAACGCTTGCCGCTTCGGCGTATTCCAGCGCCAGCCGTTCTTCGTCGCTGAAGAGCGGGCTTTGTCGCCAGTCAGCTACCGCCAGCAATTTATCGGTGCTGCCGGTACGCTCGGCGACTTTCATACTGGTGATATCCACGCAAAACTCACACAGACACATTTGCGCGATACGCGCGCTGACAAGCGATCGCACTACTGGATCGAGCGGTGAGCGTTTGCGCTCCAGCCAGCCAACAAACATCGACACCAGATAAAAGATAAACGGGATCCGACCCCACCAGCGGATGGGGCTTAGCACCTCGCCGTAATGGCGACGATGCAGCCACGCCTGTGGACGTAAAATTAAAGGGATTTTGCTAAGCGGTGGTAACCCCATCAGGCATTCCTCTTCTGGCGCTCAAGCCATATTTTCTTCGCCATAAAAATCACCACGGTCAGGGCAAACAGAATAAACAGTCCGGTGACAAACCAGAAAGTACCGCCTGTTAACATGCTGCCCGCCCAGGAATAAACAATAGTCGCTGGTAACTGACCGAGCCCGGTGGCGATAAAAAACGAGCGAAAACGTATTGAAGTCAAACCGGCAGCATAGCTGATTGGATCGAAAGGGACAAAAGGCAATAACCGACATACCAGGATGGTGTGTTTGCCGTAGCGAGTGAAAAAGCCGTCCATGCTGTCGAGTACCGTTGTACCGGTTAACTTTTCCACCACTTCGCGGCCCATCACTCTGGCGATAAAAAAGCACAGCGCCGCGCCTACCATCGAACTGGTCCACGACAGCAAGCCGCCCCAGAACGCGCCAAACAGCGACGCATTGGCAAAGGTGATCAAAAACGCAGGTAGCGGTGCAGCAATGGCCTGTAAAATCATCAACAAGAACGAGACAACTGCCGCTAGTGCGCCGTAAGACTGAATAAAGCGTTCTATACCCTGTTGGTCCACGGCGGCAAACGCCGCAACGCTGCGATTGATAAACTCATGGACGCCGGGAAGCAGCGCCCATGCCAGCAGCATCGCGAACAACAGGATGATGAAGGTTATGCGGTAGTACCAGATTTTACGCGATTGCATTTTCATCATCCTTTATCCTGGTTTTATTCGGCAATTTTAAAGGTAACCGTTGCCAGCGTGTTATCTGCCGGGAGAACCGAGGCATTGCCTTTGAATTTCACTTCGCTGCGTTTTTCCACCGCACCATAAGTGTATGTCGCATTGCTGACAATACCGACCGGGCAACTATCCAGACATACCAGGCAGCCCGTTTTTTTCTCTTCTGCTGCCGTTAAATTACCGCCAAAGCGCATGTCCAGTTTCTTGCCATTACTGTCAACAATCACGTCATCGAAGGAATACGCTTTTGCCGCCCCTTGCCAGTTAACTGAAATATCCAGTTTGCTGCCTGTGACATGAGTCGTTTCTTTATTATCCATCGTCATGTTTTCGCCCGGCATACCACCTGCCTCTTTCAGGGCTTCATAAAATGCTTTCGGCGTGGCATAACCCATAAACAGCGATTTATGTCCGTTGGAGCCATCTTTAAACACAATACCGTGGCGGGTATCGTCGGTGAGGAAACGCCCATTAATTTGTACCAGCATGGTTACCGTATGGTTATTTGCATCGACACGCAGCGACTGGCTGTCCGAAAGCCCGTCGTATTCCACTTTTGCCGCCGTATTCTCTTTTTGATCACAGCCACTAAGCCCCGCAACGGCCAGTAAACACAGCGCAGCCAGTCCTTTTTTCCATGACACTGAATAATGTTGCAACATCGTTCTATCCTTCATTTTTTGTGTGAGTAAGTGGGCTGCGGCGCAAAGCAGACAGATCCACATGTTTGTGTCGGGCGTAGAGTTTGGCGAGCTGGACGAGAATAAACAGCGCCAGGCCCGCCAGACAGAGTTGTAAAATAAAGCGCAGCGTAATGCCTTCACTGGCAAGATCGCTGGCCATCACGGTATAAATCACTATTCCAGGCAGAGTGGTTAATGCCGAAATAAGGGTATAAGGCCAGAAGGCGATGGCGGTTAATCCGTAAGCGTAATTTTGAATATTGTATGGAAATAGCGGGATTAAGCGGGTCAGAATAAGAAAATCGATACCGTTACGCGTAATGCCTTTTTCAATAGCCTGAAAAGTGTGGCAATGACCGACGTATTTCAACAGTAAATCACGCCCCAGAAAGCGCGCCAACAGGAATGAGCACGACGAGGCCAGCGTGGCGGCAATTAACGAAAGTAGCGTTCCTGTTAGCGGGCCAAAAACTATTCCTCCAGCGATCACCAGTACGCTGCCCGGTAGCAGAAAGAGGGTGGCGATGATGAATAACAGAATATAGAGGCTATAACCGAACAATCCGCTCTGGCGAATAAGTGTCTGTAAGTGGGGTAAATCGGTGAGTAGATCGAATAAACCGAAAGCATGGATAGCGTAAATTATCAGCGCAAAAAACAGACAGGCAAAAAGAAATTTACGCTCAGCGTTCATCGTGGAGTTTCCTATATCAAACTTGATAATAGAGAAGTGGTCAGACAACTAAAAAACGCAGTGACGGTATAACAAAGGACGGCGGGCAACAAATCATTACTGACAGTTTGTTGATTTTTCTCAAGGTTAATTCTCCTGACCCAGTGCGAGCCAGGAGAACGGAGAAATTAGCGGCGGAAGGTGGCCCAGACAGGTGCGTGATCTGACGGTTTTTCCATACTGCGGATTTCATAGTCGATACCGGTTTCTACGCAGCATTCGGCCAGTGGCTGGCTGGCAAGCAGCAGGTCGATACGCAGACCACGGTTATCGTCAAAACCTTTTGAGCGGTAATCAAACCACGAGAAGCGATCTGCCGTTTCTGGGTTCGCATGGCGGAAGGTATCGACCAGCCCCCAACTTATCAGCCTGTTCATCCATTCGCGTTCTTCCGGCAGGAAAGAACATTTACCAGTACGCAGCCAGCGTTTACGGTTCTCTTCGCCAATGCCGATATCCAGGTCGGTGGGGCTGATATTCATATCGCCCATAATCAGCACCGGATTATCACGTTTGAGTTCGGTTTCCAGGTAGTTTTGCAGGTTCTGGTAAAACTGTGCTTTAGCCGGGAATTTTATGGGATGGTCGCGGCTTTCGCCCTGCGGGAAGTAGCCGTTGATCACGGTGACATTGCCTAGCGGTGAGGGGATTTCCGCCATAATAATCCGCCGTTGTGCCTCTTCGCCGTCGCCTGGGAAGCCACGACGCACGGCAATCGGCGTCTCTTTGGTCAACAGCGCCACGCCGTAATGGCCTTTCTGCCCGTGATAAAACACGTTGTAGCCGAGCTTTGCCACATCTTCGAGCGGAAACATATCATCATGAACTTTTGTCTCCTGCAGGCCAATCACATCAGGCTGGTGCTTGTCGACGATAGCTTCAAGCTGGTGTGGTCTGGCGCGCAGGCCGTTGATATTAAAAGAGACAAATTTCATAGTCGCTGCCATTTATTCTGATAATGAGTGCGTGGATGTTAGCAGAAATTCGTCTGACTTACTGCCTGTTGTTAAGTGATTTGATCGATGGTTGTTAATGATGTCAACGATGGCGCAGAAAATGCCCGCTTTTGGTGCGGGTTGCGTCAGAATGGCGCAGTAATTTCCAGTAAATTTCGCCAATGATCACAATTCCAGAATTATATTTTACTTCTGCATAACATTGCGTTTTTTATTCTAATTATTCATCCACATGGCAAACATATTCACTTTATATGCACTTAAGGTGCATATTGTTCGGTTGTAACTCATTGATTTCCAGTTGGTGACCGTCATTTATGCACTTTCCCCCCTGGCTGGCATGAACCCTGCAATCTACATTTACAGCGCAAACATTACTTATTATTAACATATAAATAACGAATTATTTACTGTGGAGGTCGCTATGTCTCAGCCAATTACGCGTGAAAACTTTGATGAATGGATGATACCTGTTTACGCTCCGGCACCGTTTATACCGGTACGTGGCGAAGGTTCGCGCTTGTGGGATCAGCTGGGGAAAGAGTATATCGACTTCGCGGGTGGCATTGCGGTAAACGCATTGGGTCATGCGCATCCGGAACTGCGCGAGGCGCTGAACGAACAGGCGAGTAAGTTCTGGCATACCGGCAACGGTTACACCAACGAACCGGTACTGCGACTGGCGAAAAAATTGATCGACGCCACGTTTGCCGATCGCGTCTTCTTTTGTAACTCCGGCGCGGAAGCCAACGAAGCGGCGCTAAAACTGGCGCGTAAATTCGCCCACGACCGCTACGGCAGCCATAAGAGCGGCATCGTGGCGTTTAAAAATGCGTTTCACGGGCGCACGCTGTTTACCGTCAGCGCAGGTGGGCAGCCAGCCTATTCACAGGATTTTGCGCCACTGCCACCGGATATTCGTCATGCTGCATATAACGATATTAACTCTGCCAGCGCGCGGATTGACGACTCTACCTGTGCGGTGATTGTCGAGCCCATCCAGGGGGAAGGCGGTGTGGTACCCGCCAGCAACGCGTTTTTACAAGGTCTGCGTGAATTGTGTGACCGCCACAATGCGTTACTGATTTTTGATGAAGTACAAACGGGCGTCGGGCGCACCGGGGAACTGTATGCCTATATGCACTACGGCGTGACGCCCGATCTGTTAACCACCGCCAAAGCGCTGGGCGGCGGTTTCCCCGTTGGCGCTCTGTTGGCAACCGAAGAATGCGCCAGCGTGATGACCGTTGGCACCCACGGCACCACCTATGGCGGCAATCCGCTGGCCTCGGCGGTGGCAGGCAAAGTGCTGGATCTCATCAACACGCCAGAAATGCTTAACGGGGTTAAACAGCGTCACGACTGGTTTGTTGAGCGTCTTCATACCATTAATCACCGCTGCGGTTTGTTCAGTGAAATTCGCGGCTTAGGTCTGCTGATTGGCTGTGTGCTGAATGCCGATTACGCCGGGCAAGCGAAACAGATCTCTCAGGAAGCGGCGAAAGCGGGCGTGATGGTACTGATTGCGGGTGGCAACGTGGTGCGTTTTGCGCCTGCACTGAATGTCAGCGAAGAAGAGGTGACGACCGGCCTGGATCGTTTTGCTGCGGCCTGCGAACACTTTGTTAGCCGAGGTTCATCATGATGGTCATCCGTCCCGTTGAGCGCTCAGATGTCTCGGCGCTGATGCAGCTTGCCAGCAAAACGGGCGGCGGCCTGACGTCGCTTCCTGCCAATGAAGCCACGCTTTCGGCACGTATCGAAAGGGCAATCAAAACCTGGCAGGGCGAACTGCCCAAAAGCGAGCAGGGCTATGTGTTTGTGCTGGAAGAGAGTGAAACAGGTACTGTGGCGGGAATTTGCGCCATAGAGGTGGCAGTTGGGCTGAACGATCCCTGGTACAACTATCGCGTCGGCACGCTGGTTCACGCCTCAAAAGAGCTGAATGTCTATAACGCGTTGCCGACGCTGTTTCTTAGTAACGATCACACCGGTAGCAGCGAGCTGTGTACGCTGTTTCTCGACCCGGACTGGCGCAAAGAGGGCAACGGCTATTTGCTGTCGAAATCGCGCTTTATGTTTATGGCGGCCTTTCGCGACAAGTTTAACGACAAAGTGGTCGCCGAAATGCGCGGGGTGATTGACGAACACGGCTATTCGCCGTTCTGGCAAAGCCTCGGTAAGCGCTTCTTTTCGATGGATTTTAGCCGCGCAGATTTTCTCTGCGGCACCGGGCAAAAGGCGTTTATTGCGGAACTGATGCCGAAACATCCGATCTATACGGACTTTTTATCCCAGGAAGCCCAGGACGTCATCGGTCAGGTTCATCCGCAAACTGCGCCCGCGCGGGCGGTGCTGGAAAAAGAGGGCTTTCGCTACCGCAACTATATCGACATTTTCGACGGCGGGCCGACGCTGGAGTGTGACATTGACCGCGTTCGCGCTATCCGCAAAAGTCGGCTGGTGGAAGTAGCGGAAGGACAACCTGCACAGGGAGATTTTCCGGCTTGCCTGGTCGCCAATGAAAATTATCACCATTTCCGCGTGTTGCTGGTGCGAGCCGATCCGGCGACCGAACGTTTGATTTTAACCGCCGCACAACTGGATGCCCTCAAATGCCACGCCGGGGATCGCGTTCGTCTGGTGCGCCTGTGTGCAGAGGAGAAAACAGCATGACTTTATGGATCAACGGTGACTGGGTGACGGGCCAGGGCGCACTGCGCGTGAAGCGTAATCCGGTATCGGGCGAGGTGTTATGGCAGGGCAACGATGCTGATGCTGCTCAGGTTGAGCAGGCTTGTCGGGCCGCTCGTGCAGCGTTTCCGCGTTGGGCGCGGCTCTCTTTTGGCGATCGTCAGGTAAGAGTTGAACGATTTGCTGCACTGCTGGAAAGCAACAAAGCCGAATTAACGGCGATTATTGCCAGAGAAACCGGCAAACCGCGTTGGGAAGCGGCAACCGAAGTGACGGCGATGATCAATAAGATCGCGATATCAATCAAGGCGTATCACGCTCGCACGGGAGAGCAGCGTAGTGAAATGCCGGATGGAGCGGCGAGCTTGCGGCATCGTCCACATGGCGTGCTGGCGGTGTTTGGACCGTACAATTTCCCCGGGCATCTGCCTAACGGGCATATCGTTCCGGCACTGCTGGCAGGTAACACGATAATCTTTAAACCCAGCGAACTAACCCCCTGGAGCGGCGAGGCAGTCATGCGTTTATGGCAGCAGGCAGGCTTGCCGTCGGGCGTGCTGAACCTGGTGCAAGGTGGGCGCGAAACCGGTCAGGCACTCAGTGCGCTGGAGGATCTCGACGGCTTGCTGTTTACCGGCAGCGCCAATACCGGCTACCAGTTACATCGCCAGCTTTCCGGTCAGCCGGAAAAAATTCTTGCCCTCGAAATGGGCGGCAATAACCCGCTGATTATTGATGACGTGGTGGATATCGACGCCGCTGTCCATCTGACTATCCAGTCGGCATTTGTCACTGCCGGGCAACGCTGCACCTGCGCCCGCCGTTTATTGGTGAAAAGCGGGGCGCAGGGCGATGCGTTTCTTGCTCGCCTTGTTGCCGTTAGCCAGCGGTTAACGCCGGGGAAATGGGATGACGAACCGCAGCCGTTTATTGGTGGGCTGATTTCTGAACAGGCCGCACAGCAGGTTGTTACTGCCTGGCAGGAACTGGAAGCATTGGGCGGGCAAACGCTGCTTGCGCCACGTTTGCTACAAGCGGGAACATCGCTGCTGACGCCGGGGATCGTTGAAATGACGGGTGTTTCAGGCGTGCAGGATGAAGAAGTGTTTGGGCCGCTACTTCGCGTTTGGCGTTATGACA
The DNA here is from genome assembly GCF_005781225.1 of Escherichia sp. E4736. Classification (NCBI taxonomy): domain Bacteria; kingdom Pseudomonadati; phylum Pseudomonadota; class Gammaproteobacteria; order Enterobacterales; family Enterobacteriaceae; genus Escherichia; species Escherichia sp. E4736. The sequence goes on from NZ_VATT01000038.1 coordinate 183,763, forward strand.
CTTTTGATGGGGCGATAAAGATGGCGAATAACACCCGCTTTGGCCTCTCTTGTGGGCTGGTTTCCCCAAAACGGGAAAAGTTCGAGCAACTATTACTGGAAGCGCGGGCAGGAATTGTTAACTGGAACAAACCGCTTACCGGAGCCGCCAGTACAGCACCATTCGGCGGCATTGGCGCTTCCGGCAACCATCGCCCCAGCGCCTGGTATGCGGCGGATTATTGTGCCTGGCCGATGGCGAGCCTGGAGTCGGACTCGTTAACGTTGCCCACAATGCTTAACCCCGGGCTTGATTTTTCTGATGAGGTGGCGCGATGAATGCCTGGGAAGTCAATTTCGATGGATTGGTGGGGCTGACGCACCATTACGCTGGCCTGTCGTTTGGTAATGAAGCCTCCACCAGTCACCGTTTTCAGGTATCGAATCCACGACTGGCGGCGAAGCAAGGCTTACTGAAAATGAAAGCCCTTGCCGATGCGGGATTTCCCCAGGCGGTGATCCCGCCGCACGAGCGTCCGTTTATTCCGGTGCTGCGTCAGTTGGGATTCAGCGGCAGCGATGAGCAGGTACTGGAAAAGGTTGCCCGCCAGGCACCACACTGGCTTTCCAGCGTCAGTTCAGCATCGCCAATGTGGGTAGCTAATGCGGCCACGGTAGCGCCATCCGCCGATACGCTGGATGGCAAAGTACATTTCACGGTCGCCAACCTGAACAATAAATTTCACCGTTCGCTGGAAGCCCCCGTCACCGAATCGCTGTTAAACGCCATTTTTAACGATAAAGAGAAATTCACCATTCATTCGGCGTTGCCACAGGTGGCGATGCTCGGTGACGAAGGGGCGGCAAACCACAATCGCCTCGGCGGTCATTACGGCGAACCGGGCATGCAGATTTTTGTTTACGGGCGAGAAGAGGGTAACGGTACGCGGCCTTCCCGATATCCGGCGCGGCAGACCCGCGAAGCCAGCGAGGCGGTAGCCAGGCTGAATCAGGTTAATCCGCAGCAGGTGATTTTCGCCCAGCAAAACCCGGACGTTATCGACCAGGGCGTTTTTCATAATGACGTGATTGCCGTGAGTAACCGTCAGGTGCTGTTTTGCCATCAACAGGCGTTCGCTCGCCAGGCGCAATTACTGGCAAACCTGCGTTCGCGGGTCAACGGCTTTATGGCGATAGAAGTACCGACGTCGCAGGTTTCCGTTCCGGATGCTGTCTCGACCTATCTGTTTAACAGCCAGTTGTTGAGTCGCGATGATGGTTCGATGATGCTGGTGCTGCCACAGGAGTGTCGGGAACACGCCGGAGTATGGCGTTATCTCAATGAACTCCTTGCTGCGGATAACCCGATAAGCTCACTAAAAGTTTTTGATTTGCGCGAAAGCATGGCGAACGGCGGAGGCCCTGCGTGCCTGCGTTTGCGCGTTGTGTTGACGGATGAAGAACGTCAGGCGGTGAATCCGGCGGTGATGATGAACGATACGCTGTTTAATGCGCTCAATGACTGGGTGGATCGTTACTACCGCGATCGTCTGAGTGCTGCCGATCTGGCCGACCCGCAATTGCTGCGCGAAGGGCGGGAAGCACTGGATGCGTTGACTCAATTATTGAATCTCGGTTCGGTTTATCCGTTCCAGCGTGAGGGAGGGGAGAATGGATAATTTTCTCACTCTGACATTAGAGGGTAAAAAACCTGTCATCACCGAGAGAGAAATCAACGGTATTCGCTGGCGCTGGCTGGGGGATGGCGTGCTGGAACTGACGCCATTAATCCCACCGCAAGGCGCGTTGGTAATTTCGGCGGGGATCCACGGTAATGAAACGGCGCCTGTAGAAATGCTGGACGCCTTACTTGGCGCAATTTATCACGGTGAAATTAAGTTACGCTGGCGCTTGTTGGCAATCCTCGGAAATCCCCCTGCGCTCAAGCAAGGAAAGCGCTATTGCCATAGCGATATGAACCGGATGTTTGGCGGACGCTGGCAGCAATTTGCCGAAAGCAGCGAAACCTGCCGCGCCCGCGAGCTGGAACAGTGCCTGGAAGATTTTTATCAGCAGGGGAAGGAGTCATTTCGCTGGCATCTTGATCTGCATACAGCCATCCGCGGCTCGTACCACCAGCGGTTTGGTGTTTTACCGCAACGAGAAATTCCCTGGGACGAAAGTTTTCTGACATGGCTGGGCGCGGCAGGGCTAGAGGCGTTGGTATTTCATCAGGCGCCCGGCGGCACGTTTACCCATTTCAGCTGCCAACATTTTGGCGCACTGGCGTGTACGCTGGAGCTAGGCAAAGCACTGCCGTTTGGGCAAAACGATCTTCGTCAGTTTGCGCCAACCACCAATGCAATTGCTGCGCTGTTAGCAGGGGCAAGTGTCGGTATAGAGAGAAAACTGCCCCAGCGTTACCGGGTGGTTTCGCAGATTACCCGTCACACTGCTGCCTTCGAGTTGCATATGGCGAGCGAGACGCTGAATTTCACGCCGTTTAAGAAAGGAACGTTATTGGCGCAGGATGATGAGGAACGTTTTACCGTGACTCATGATATTGAATATGTGCTATTCCCCAATCCATTGGTGGCGTTGGGATTACGCGCGGGATTAATGCTGGAAAAAATAACCTAGCACTTGCCCGCAGAAAGGTTTCTGCGGGTATTTAATAACGACTTTCGGAATAATACGGATTAATCCTGGATGTTTGCTTTATTTATCGCCATTTATCAGGTATAGTCCTTCATAATTTCTGCAAAATCATTGTCTTGTAATATTTATTCATCACTTTCCTTCAATTTTTCTTTTTTTCTCCATAATTGGCGAAAAAATGTTTTTTATACTTTCATTGATTTACCGTTGCTCTGATTAATTGACGCTAAACTCAGTAAAGTTAATCTCGTCAACACGGCACGTTACTTAAGAAAGCCGTAACAAATAACTGAAAGGAAGGATATAGAATATGCGTAAATTAACTGCACTGTTTGTTGCCTCTACCCTGGCTCTTGGCGCGGCTAACCTGGCCCACGCCGCTGACACCACTACCGCAGCACCGGCTGACGCGAAGCCGATGATGCACCATAAAGGCAAGTTCGGTCCGCATCAGGACATGATGTTCAAAGACCTGAACCTGACCGACGCGCAGAAACAGCAGATTCGTGAAATCATGAAAGGCCAGCGTGACCAGATGAAACGTCCGCCGCTGGAAGAACGCCGCGCAATGCATGACATCATCGCCAGCGATACTTTCGACAAAGCAAAAGCTGAAGCGCAGATTGCTAAAATGGAAGAACAGCGCAAAGCTAACATGCTGGCGCATATGGAAACCCAGAACAAGATTTACAACATCCTGACGCCGGAGCAGAAAAAGCAATTTAATGCTAATTTTGAGAAGCGTCTGACAGAACGCCCAGCGGGAAAAGGTAAAATGCCTGCAACTGCTGAATAATCTTTCAGCCAAAAAACTTAAGACCGCCGGTCTTGTCCACTACCTTGCTGTAAGGCGGTGGACAGGATCGGCGGTTTTCTTTTATGCGCCTGTGCCTGTCATTTTTGCGAAAACGTTAAGGTAAATCATACGAGTTGCCGATAACAATCCACGGTTGCCTGAGCGATAACAATGAAAAGAGCATGCCCGGAGCGAGTATGGAATACTTTGATATGCGTAAAATGTCGGTGAACCTGTGGCGAAACGCTGCCGGTGAAACTCGTGAGATCTGTAGTTTTCCCCCTGCGAAACGTGATTTTTACTGGCGTGCCAGCATTGCGTCCATTGCGGCCAATGGTGAATTTTCTTTATTTCCTGGGATGGAAAGAAGTGTGACGCTGCTGGAAGGCGGTGAGATGCTTCTTGAAAGCGCAGACCGTTTTAGCCATACCTTAAAGCCGTTACAGCCTTTTGCTTTTGCGGCGGACCAGGTGGTAAAAGCGAAACTGACGGAAGGGCTGATGTCGATGGATTTCAACATTATGACGCGCCTGGATGCCTGTAAGGCGAAAGTCAGAATTGCCGATCGCACGTTCACCACTTTTGGCTCACGCGGCGGGGTGGTGTTTGTGATTAGCGGGGCATGGCAACTGGGCGAAAAATTGTTAACCACCGACCAGGGCGCGTGCTGGTACGATGGCAAACACACCCTGCGGCTTTTGCAACCGCAAGGCAAACTGCTGTTCAGTGAAATTAACTGGCTTGCAGGCCATTCACCGGATCAAGTTCAGTAATTTCATAGCGACTGGAAAGTAGTGGTTTACAAAGAATTTTATAACCATCGTGATCGAATCCGGCAGGCGTACGGATCAACGTTGCCGCCTCTTCCAGCGAATTAACTGCCCCCAGCCACAGCCAGTTATGAATAATATGGTATTGGGTCATTTCCGGGTGCTGTTCTTTCAACGCAACCGCCCCTTGCCACGGCCAGCAGATCACCCGCAAACGTTCCAGCGACTGGAGCAGACGTTGAGCATGATCTTCATGGCTCTCTTTTCCGCAGCATGCTCCGGCGCAACGTTTTAGCGCCGACCGAAAGCAAGCACGACCGCGGTTTAACGGTTCCAGCCCGAGCAGGCCATAACAGAGCTTTTGTTCATCGGCGATCGTCTGTAATGCCTGTAATGCCGAGCGGCGATTGGCAAACAGGCCAAACAGGTTTGGCGCAGTAGAAAAATCCACGTCTTTGGCGTACACCACATCCACGCGTTTTTCATTCAGTTGCAGGGCGCAGAGCTGACGATTGCGGCGCAACCGTTTATTAAACAAAGGCTGTTGCTCTTTGATTAGACGTGCTTCAAGGAGCAGAGCGCCGATTTCGCCCGCGGTACATATCCAGCTAATGCGGCGGGATTGTCGCAGCATGGCCGCTTCATCCGGGGTACGTAAATGGGAAAGGACGCGGCTGCGGATGTTAACGCTTTTGCCGATATAGAGCGGCATAGTGTTACTTTCGCCATGAAACAGATACACACCGGGTCGGGTGGGTAAGTCAGTAAGAAATGAACGTAAATGTTCGGGATATTCATAAATTGCCGCCGCTTCAAATTCGAGCCGCGGGGAAGTTAAACGCCGTACCACTGTTTACTCCGAGCGCTGGTCATTTATCCAGTATAGCGGGTGGGTGGCGATTAAAAAAGAGGCAAGGCCGATGACAAATTTAAACTGCCAGATGCGCTACGCTTATCAGGCCTACTCGATTCCTGCAATGTATTGAATTTGCAAAGTTTTGCAGGCCGGATAAGGCGGTTACGCCACATCCGGCATGAATAAAGTATTTGGTGTCGACAATCTCAGGCGGGGAGGCCGCACTGTTTATTTTTTCCAGAAATCATCGAAAACCGTAATGGGTGGGCGGCGTTTATGCTCGGTTTTCAGATACCAGTTCTCAATCGTTCTGGCGACCTGTTCCGGGACATTTTTCCCTTCCAGATAGTCATCGATATTTTCATACGTTACGCCGAGCGCGACTTCATCTGGCAGTGACGGGCGGTCATCTTCCAGGTCGGCTGTTGGGGCCTTCTTATAGAGATGCTCAGGGCAACCTAACGCCGCCAGTAACTGTTTACCCTGACGTTTGTTCAGACGATACAGAGGGTTAATGTCTGTGCCACCATCACCATATTTAGTGAAGAATCCAGTAATGGCTTCTGCCGCATGATCGGTGCCAACTACGACGCCATTAGTCATACCCGCAATGCTGTATTGCGCTTTCATCCGCTCACGTGCTTTTTCATTGCCACGCACAAAATCGCTCAGTTCGATACCCGCTTCCCGCAATGCCTGTTCACTGGCGAGTACCGCGCCCTTGATATTGACGGTTAATACGCGATCCGGCTGAATAAAGGCAATGGCGTCCTGGCAATCTTGTTCGTCGGCCTGAACACCGTAGGGCAGGCGCAAGGCGATAAATTGCAGTGATTCATTACCGGTTTCCTGGCGCAGTTCATTAATTGCCATCTGACACAACTTACCGGCAAGGGTAGAGTCCTGACCACCGCTAATGCCGAGTACCAGTGATTTAATGAACGGGTAGGTTTGTAGATAGCTTTTCAGAAAATCGACGCTACGACGAATTTCCTCTTCAGCATTAATCTGCGGTTTTGCGCCCAGCGCCTTTATTATTTGTTGCTGCAATGTCATTGAACCCCTCCAGACAGAAAAATAAAACTTCCTTAAAGCTAACCCGTTGCTACAGAAACGACAAGCGACAGCAGGTTGAATGGTGGTTAAAACGTCATACAGGAATCCTCTGAAAGCGAAACCGTTTCGCTCTCAGGCTTGAAAAAGCCCCCGATGTATTCCAGGCTTATCTAACACGCTGATAAACAAGAGGACGGAATATGAACAAGAATATGGCAGGAATTCTGGGTGCAGCGGCGGTATTAACCATGCTGGCAGGTTGTACGGCGTATGATCGTACCAAAGACCAGTTTGTACAGCCTGTGGTGAAAGACGTCAAAAAAGGCATGAGCCGGGCGCAGGTTGCACAAATTGCGGGTAAACCTTCGTCTGAAGTGAGCATGATCCATGCTCGTGGTACTTGCCAGACCTACATTCTGGGTCAACGTGATGGTAAAGCAGAAACCTATTTTGTCGCGTTAGATGATACCGGACATGTGATCAATACCGGCTATCAGACCTGTGCCGAATACGACACTGATCCGCAGGCTGCGAAGTAATTCCTTCATCTGAAAGCTTGAGTCACAACGAAAACCGGCCATTGTGCCGGTTTTTTTATGCGCGTGTTCTTATTTGTTGACGCGAATTATTTAACCGAAATGTGAAGGTGGTCATAACAGCAGGTCAAGGAGAGACAATTTGTATAGTCAAAGAAATACTATTGCTCAGGTCAATACCGTATACTCTTTTCAGCCACCAAAAAAAGTCATGTTGGTTTCGCAAGTTACCCAGAGCATGGAAGCAGGTGAAGGCTTGCGGAGTGTCTGGCTGACAGATAATCGTTGATGAGGGCAGTTTTATGGAAAAGAAACACATTTATCTGTTTTGTTCTGCGGGCATGTCTACCTCTTTACTGGTATCAAAAATGCGCGCTCAGGCAGAAAAATATGAAGTTCCGGTCATTATTGAAGCATTTCCAGAAACGCTGGCTGGTGAAAAAGGGCTGAATGCCGATGTCGTTTTATTAGGGCCGCAGATTGCTTATATGTTGCCCGAAATTCAGCGTTTGTTACCCAATAAACCGGTGGAAGTAATTGACTCGCTGTTATATGGCAAAGTCGATGGTTTAGGCGTGCTTAAGGCTGCAGTTGCAGCAATTAAAAAAGCCGCAGCAAATTAATTTTTAAATTTTCCCGTCAAAGAGTTATTTCATAAATCTATACCGCAATATTTAAATTGCGGTTTTTAAGGGTATTTTTCTATGAGTAATGTTATTGCATCGCTTGAAAAGGTACTCCTCCCTTTTGCAGTTAAAATAGGAAAGCAGCCGCACGTTAATGCAATCAAAAACGGTTTTATTCGCTTAATGCCGTTAACCCTCGCAGGGGCGATGTTTGTATTAATTAATAACGTTTTCCTTAGCTTTGGGGAGGGGGCGTTTTTTTATTCCTTAGGTATTCGCCTCGACGCCTCGACCATTGAAACACTCAATGGTCTGAAAGGTATTGGCGGAAATGTTTATAACGGAACATTGGGGATTATGTCTTTAATGGCACCGTTCTTTATCGGCATGGCGCTGGCAGAAGAGCGTAAAGTCGATGCGCTGGCAGCGGGATTGTTATCCGTTGCGGCGTTTATGACCGTCACGCCTTATAGCGTCGGCGAGGCTTATGCCGTCGGCGCTAATTGGTTAGGCGGCGCGAATATCATCTCCGGGATTATTATCGGCCTGGTGGTGGCAGAAATGTTTACCTTTATTGTCCGCCGCAACTGGGTAATTAGACTGCCCGATAGCGTACCTGCGTCGGTATCGCGTTCTTTCTCTGCATTGATTCCCGGCTTTATTATTCTTTCCGTGATGGGGATTATTGCCTGGGCGCTGACGACCTGGGGCACAAACTTCCATCAGATCATCATGGATACCATCTCGACGCCGCTGGCATCGTTGGGTAGCGTGGTCGGCTGGGCGTATGTGATTTTTGTTCCACTGCTGTGGTTCTTCGGTATTCACGGCGCGCTGGCGCTGACTGCACTGGACAACGGCATCATGACGCCGTGGGCGTTGGAAAACATTGCGACCTACCAGCAATATGGTTCCGTCGAAGCGGCATTAGCTGCCGGTAAGACCTTCCATATCTGGGCCAAGCCGATGCTGGACTCCTTTATTTTCCTCGGTGGTAGTGGCGCGACCCTGGGCCTGATTTTGGCTATCTTTATTGCTTCTCGCCGTGCTGATTATCGTCAGGTGGCAAAACTGGCTCTGCCGTCCGGCATCTTCCAGATTAACGAACCGATTCTGTTTGGTCTGCCGATTATTATGAACCCGGTGATGTTTATCCCGTTTGTGCTGGTACAACCGATTCTGGCGGCAATTACCCTGGCGGCATATTACATGGGCATTATTCCACCAGTGACCAACATTGCGCCGTGGACCATGCCAACCGGTCTGGGAGCCTTCTTTAACACCAACGGTAGCGTCGCCGCCTTACTGGTCGCACTCTTCAACCTCGGTATCGCCACGCTGATTTATCTGCCATTTGTTGTGGTGGCTAACAAAGCACAAAACGTGATTGATAAAGAAGAGAGTGAAGAAGATATTGCTAACGCGCTGAAATTTTAATCGATATCGGCACAGGTAACGCTGTGCCGGGTAAGGAAAGTGAGGAACTGAGTATGATGGATCTCGACAATATCCCGGATACGCAAACCGAAGCCGAAGAACTGGAAGAAGTGGTGATGGGGCTTATCATCAACTCCGGGCAGGCGCGCAGTCTGGCGTATGCGGCGCTGAAACAGGCAAAGCAGGGCGATTTTGCGGCAGCAAAAGCGATGATGGATCAGTCACGAATGGCGTTGAATGAAGCGCATCTGGTACAGACGAAACTGATTGAAGGCGATGCGGGCGAAGGTAAGATGAAAGTGAGTCTGGTGCTGGTCCACGCTCAGGATCATTTAATGACCTCAATGCTTGCACGTGAACTGATTAGCGAATTAATTGAGCTTCATGAAAAATTGAAGGCATAAGGAGTTGATGATGCAGTCAGTGATTAACGCGCCGGAAATTGCCACAGCCCGTGAACAACAACTGTTTAATGGCAAAAACTTCCATGTGTTTATCTACAACAAAACTGAGAGTATCAGTGGGCTGCATCAACACGACTATTATGAATTCACCCTGGTGTTAACGGGTCGTTATTACCAGGAGATAAACGGTAAACGCGTGTTGCTGGAGCGGGGCGATTTTGTCTTTATTCCGTTGGGCTCGCACCATCAAAGTTTTTATGAGTTTGGCGCCACGCGTATATTAAATGTTGGGATCAGCAAACGTTTTTTTGAGCAGCATTATCTGCCGTTGTTGCCTTATTGCTTTGTCGCATCACAGGTATACCGGACCAATAGCGCTTTTCTCACCTATGTGGAAACGGTCATCTCTTCACTGAATTTCCGTGAAACCGGGCTGGAAGAGTTTGTTGAGACAGTGACTTTTTATGTTATCAACCGCTTACGTCATTACCGTGAAGAACAGGTAATTGATGATGTGCCTCAGTGGCTGAAAAGCACGGTTGAAAAGATGCATGATAAAGAGCAGTTTAGTGAAAATGCGTTGGAAAATATGGTGATACTGTCGGCGAAATCGCAGGAATATTTGACGCGTGCGACCCAGCGATATTATGGCAAAACGCCAATGCAAATTATTAATGAAATTCGCATTAATTTTGCCAAAAAACAACTGGAAATGACCAACTATTCGGTAACAGATATTGCATTTGAAGCCGGTTATAGTAGCCCCAGTCTGTTTATTAAAACGTTTAAGAAATTGACCTCGTTTACACCCAATAGCTATCGTAAAAAATTGACTGAATTTAATCAGTAGCCATTGTATCAGAACACTAAATTTACATGCTTGCTCTGTATAACCTGGTGTTTCCGGGTTATTCCTGACTTAGCGGCAGGCACGACGAATATCAGTATTTCCTAATGAAGGGAGAAATTATGAGCCAGAAATTAAAAGTCGTCACTATTGGTGGCGGGAGCAGCTATACCCCGGAATTACTGGAAGGGTTTATTAAACGTTATCACGAATTGCCAGTGAGTGAATTATGGCTGGTGGACATCGAAGAGGGTAAAGCGAAGCTGGATATTATTTTCGATCTCTGCCAGCGGATGATTGATAACGCTGGTGTACCAATGAAGCTTTATAAAACGCTTGATCGCCGCGAAGCATTGAAAGATGCCGATTTCGTCACCACCCAGCTGCGCGTAGGTCAATTACCAGCACGCGAACTCGATGAACGTATTCCGTTAAGTCATGGTTATCTCGGCCAGGAAACCAACGGTGCAGGTGGCCTGTTTAAAGGTCTGCGTACTATTCCGGTGATTTTTGACATAGTCAAAGATGTTGAAGAACTCTGCCCCAATGCCTGGGTGATTAACTTTACGAACCCAGCGGGAATGGTCACCGAAGCCGTTTATCGTCATACCGGATTTAAACGCTTTATCGGCGTGTGTAATATTCCGATTGGCATGAAGATGTTTATCAGCGATGTTTTAGCGTTGAATGAGAACGATGATTTATCTATCGATCTGTTCGGGCTGAACCACATGGTGTTTATTAAAGATGTTCTGGTAAATGGCAAGTCTCGCTTTGCCGAATTGCTTGATGGTGTGGCATCCGGGCAGTTAAAAGCGTCTGGCGTAAAAAATATTTTCGATCTGCCGTTTAGCGAAGGCTTAATTCGCTCACTGAATCTGTTGCCGTGCTCGTATCTGCTTTATTACTTCAAGCAAAAAGAGATGCTGGCGATTGAAATGGGTGAGTATTATAAAGGCGGCGCACGTGCACAGGTGGTACAGAAAGTCGAGAAACAACTCTTTGACCTGTATAAAAATCCGGACCTGAAAGTTAAGCCGAAAGAACTGGAACAGCGCGGCGGGGCATATTACTCAGATGCGGCGTGTGAAGTGATTAATGCTATCTACAACGACAAGCAAGCGGAACATTACGTTAATATCCCGCATCATGGGCATATTGATAATATTCCGGCAGACTGGGCGGTAGAAATGACCTGTACACTGGGGCGCGATGGCGCGACGCCACATCCACGCATTACACACTTCGATGACAAAGTGATGGGCTTGATTCATACCATCAAAGGTTTTGAGATTGCCGCCAGCCACGCAGCCCTTAGCGGTGAATTTAACGATGTGTTACTGGCGCTCAACCTTAGCCCGCTGGTGCATTCCGATCGTGACGCGGAACTGCTGGCAACAGAGATGATTCTGGCGCATGAGAAGTGGTTGCCAAACTTTGCTGACTGCATTGCAGAACTCAAAAAAGCACATTAACTGAGGCTGATTATGGAACGCTTACTGATTGTTAATGCCGATGACTTTGGCTTAAGTAAAGGCCAGAACTACGGCATTATCGAGGCCTGTCGTAATGGTATTGTCACCTCAACGACGGCGCTGGTGAATGGGGAAGCTATCGACCATGCGGTGCGGTTAAGTCGTGATGAGCCGAGTCTGGCAGTTGGGATGCACTTTGTCCTTACACTGGGTAAGCCGCTGACTGAGATGCCTGGGCTTACCCGGCAAGGTGTGTTGGGGAAATGGATCTGGCAGCTGGCAGAAGATGATGCCTTACCACTGGAAGAAATTTCCCAGGAACTCGCCAGCCAGTATCTGCGATTCATTGAATTGTTTGGCCGCAAACCAACACATCTTGATAGTCATCATCATGTGCATATGTTCCCGCAGATTTTCCCGATTGTGGCGAAGTTTGCGGCTGAAGAGGAGATTGCGTTGCGTATTGATCGCCAGCCAGTATTTAACGACGGTGATTTACTCGCAAATCTGCGCAGTTCACAGGGCTTCAGTAGTGCATTCTATGGTGAAGAGATCAGTGAATCACTGTTCCTGCAAGTGTTGGATGATTCCAGTCATCGCGGTGAACGCTCACTGGAAGTGATGTGCCATCCTGCGTTTGTCGATAATACAATTCGCCAGAGTGCTTACTGTTTCCCACGGTTAGCGGAACTGGATGTGTTAACGTCGGCGTCGTTGAAGTATGCCATTGCCGAGCGTGGTTATCGGTTGGGTAGTTATCTGGATGTGTAGGTAAGGCTGTTTTGCCGGATGCGGCGTAAATGCCTTATTCGGCATACAATATATTGAAATTTCATAGCATTATGAACATCCGGTAGGCCTGATAAGCGCAGCGCATCAGGCAAAGGTGGCGCAGTTGCGCCACCCATATTTACGCCGGAATTTTGTCAATCTTAGGCATACGTGACCAGACGCGGTGCGCCGCCATTAGCGTTAACAGTTCATCCATAAAACTACCGTCGGCGCTGTCGGCTTCCACAACCCCTTCTTCACCTTTGTCATCCACCTTAATTGTCGCTTTGAACTTGCGGGCGTCTCCCGCCAGCGCAATCGGTTTAAGGTGTTTGTAGGCTTCCATCAGGTAATAGTTCGCATCGCCGTTGTCTGCGATATCCGCAATATTACCGCAAGGGACAATGACCGCATCCACCGTCAGCGAAGGCGCTCCGGCAAAGGTAGCAGCAATTGGCAATACTGTGCCGTCATCGGTGGTCACTTCGCCCATCCGTGAATAAAGCAGTTTGGCATGAACGCCTTTGGCTTTCAGCGCCTTGAGAATGGCCAGCAGGTCTGCCGATCTCACTTCATCATTAAGCAAAATCGCTACCACACGGCCTTTGACATCACCGTCAGGAATGGCATACAGGCTTAATGTTGGGGCATTTTTCAGACCGTTGATGTCTGGTGGTGGGGTAATATTCAGTTGTTCATCAGTCAGTTCGATACCGAGATTTTCAGCCACAGCCTGCGCCAGAGTGAGATCGATATGTGCCAGTTGATCAACGACGCGTTCACGAATATACGGACGAGCAACTTTGCTCAATTCAAAGCTGAAAGCGTCGATAATGTGGCGCTGTTCAAACGGCGTCTGGCTTAGCCAGAACAGACGCGGATGGGAATAATATTCACCAAACGATGGGCTACGCTCGCGGACTTTGTTGCCTTCAACACGTTCCTGGTATGATTCAAATCCGCCGCGTTTCGGCCCCGGCGGTGTTTCGCGCGGCCAGTTGTCGTTGATCGAGTTTGGTTCGTAGTTTGCCGGATTGGTGTCGATTCCCATGCGGTGCATGCCGTCACGCTGGAAATTATGGTAAGGGCAGATCGGGCGGTTAATCGGAATTTCATGGAAATTTGGCCCACCAAGACGACTAATTTGTGTATCGGTATAAGAGAACAAACGCCCCTGCAATAACGGGTCGTTGGTGAAATCCAGACCGGGGACAATATGCCCTGGATGGAAAGCTACCTGTTCGTTTTCGGCAAAGAAGTTATCCGGGTTGCGGTTAAGCACCATTTTGCCGACGCGCTGTACTGGCACCAGTTCTTCCGGAATAAGTTTGGTTGGATCGAGAAGGTCGAAATCAAACTTGAATTCGTCTTCTTCCGGGATTAACTGGAAGCCCAGTTCGTATTCCGGGAAATCGCCTGCTTCAATGGCTTCCCACAGCTCACGGCGGTGGAAGTCCGGGTCACGTCCGGTGAGTTTCTGCGCTTCATCCCATACCAGCGAGGCTTTACCTGCCAGTGGTTTCCAGTGGAAACGCACAAACGTCGCTTTCCCTTCGGCGTTAATCAGGCGGAAAGTGTGGATGCCGAAACCTTCCATCGTACGGTAGCTGCGCGGGATCCCGCGATCCGACATCGCCCATATCACGTTATGCAGCGTTTCCGGTTGCAGGGAAACATAATCCCAGAATGTGTCGTGGGCGCTACCTCCCTGTGGGATCGCCCAGTGCGGTTCCGGTTTTACCGCATGAACAAAATCGGGGAATTTATGCGCATCCTGAATAAAGAAGATCGGCGTGTTGTTGCCGACAAGGTCAAAAATACCCTCTTCAGTATAGAATTTGGTGGCAAAACCGCGGATATCACGCACGGTATCTGCCGAGCCAGCACCACCCTGAACGGTAGAGAAACGGACAAATACTGGGGTGATTTTGTTCGGGTCAGACAGGAAGTCGGCTTTGGTAATATCGCTTAAGTTTTTATACGGCTGGAAATAACCATGAGCCGCAGATCCTCGCGCATGAACAATACGCTCCGGGATACGCTCATGGTCAAAGTGAGTGATCTTCTCGCGCAGAATAAAATCTTCCAGCAGCGTTGGACCACGGCTACCGGCACGCAGTGAGTTTTGATCGTCAGCGATGCGCACGCCCTGATTGGTGGTCAGCGCATAATTTTCACTACCTTTACGTACATCTTGCAGGGAATTGAGTTTTTCATTACGCGTATCAGGGGCTTTCAGACTGCCTGGCGCGGTCGGCTGCGCGCCTGGCGGGGTCGGTTCAGCCGCTGGGCGATGAGAGCCGTCCTCAGGTGCCAGTGAGTCCATTCCTGGTTTCGCTTCGTTCGAGTCGTGCAGGGGGGACTGGTGCTGATGTGGGGTCTTTTCGTTATGTTGCGACATTGAACTCGTCTCCTTATTTCATTGCTGAAAGGGCCGCTTTTTTGGTCAAAAAACCCTCTAACTATAGACCATCGGGGATGTCTCGCTCTGGAGGTGGTGTCGGCGAAAGTATTTGAAGATGTACGCAAAGCAGGACGGACGTGGGCTAAATCGGCTAAACTACATTTTTTCTGATTTTTAATATGCGTTTAGTGAAGCCAGTAATGAAGAAACCGCTACGTCAGCAAAACCGCCCGATTATTAGCTATGTCCCGCGCACGGAACCTGCGCCGCCGGAGCATGCAATTAAAATGGATTCGTTTCGTGATGTCTGGATATTACGTGGCAAATATGTAGCGTTTGTTCTGGTGGGGGAGTCATTCTTGCGCTCACCGGCGTTTAGTGTGCCGGAGGCGGCCCAGCGCTGGGCGAATCAGATTCGACAAGAGAATGAGGTCGAAGAGTAAAAAAACGCCTGTCGGGATGACAGGCGTTTTGCGTTATAAGCCAGGGTTAACGGTGAGCCAGTTCGGCGTCA
Source organism: Escherichia sp. E4736 (assembly GCF_005781225.1). Classification (NCBI taxonomy): domain Bacteria; kingdom Pseudomonadati; phylum Pseudomonadota; class Gammaproteobacteria; order Enterobacterales; family Enterobacteriaceae; genus Escherichia; species Escherichia sp. E4736. Next base: position 198,891 of record NZ_VATT01000038.1, read on the forward strand.
TCTTCGCTATCCAGAATGGATTTATCGGTCTGCTTCAGCCACTGGCTGGTCAGTGTACCTGCGGTCATAGAACCGCTGACGTTCAGTGCCGTACGGCCCATATCGATAAGTGGTTCAACGGAAATTAACAATGCCACCAGCGTTACCGGCAAGCCCATTGCAGGGAGTACAATCAGTGCGGCGAATGTTGCACCGCCACCAACGCCTGCAACACCTGCTGAACTCACAGTGACGATACCAACGAGTGTCGCAATCCACATTGGGTCTAGCGGATTAATGCCAACAGTAGGCGCAACCATCACTGCCAGCATTGCCGGATACAGCCCGGCACAGCCGTTTTGACCAATGGTCGCGCCGAAAGAGGCGGCGAAACTGGCGATGGATTCAGGAACACCCAGACGACGCGTTTGTGCTTCTACATTCAGTGGAATAGACGCAGCACTGGAGCGGCTGGTGAAGGCAAATGTCAGCACTGGCCATACTTTACGGAAGTATTTCAGCGGGCTTACACCATTAATGCCCAGCAGAATGCCATGCACTGCAAACATAATGATAAGACCGAGGTAGGACGCGACAACGAAGCTACCCAGTTTAATGATGTCTTGCAGGTTGGAGCCAGCAACGACTTTAGTCATCAGTGCCAGAACGCCGTATGGCGTCAGTTGCATGACCAGGCGAACCAGTTTCATCACCCAGCTTTGCAGCGTATCGATAGCGGTTAAGACTCGTTCACCTTTCGGCGCATCATCGTTCAGCAGTTTCAGTGCTGCAACGCCCAGGAAAGCCGCAAAAATTACCACGCTGATAATTGACGTCGGATTGGCACCGGTCAGATCGGCAAACGGGTTTTTCGGGATAAAGGACAAGACAAGCTGCGGAACGCTCAGGTCAGAGACTTTACCGACATAGTTGCTTTCGATAGCGTTCAGACGCGCAGTTTCAGCGCCACCCTGAACCAGCCCCTCAGCTGTCAGACCAAACAGATTAGTGACCAGTACACCGACCAGCGCCGCAATCAGCGTGGTAAACAGTAGCGTACCAATAGTCAGAAAACTGATTTTGCCTAGTTGGGACGCGTTATGCAGACGGGCAACCGCACTTAAAATGGAGGCAAATACCAGCGGCATGACGATCATTTGCAGTAGCTGAACATAGCCGTTACCGACAATGTTAAACCACTGAACAGAATCTTTAAGTACCTGGCTGTCAGAACCATAAATGGTATGCAGGGCAAGGCCAAAAACCACCCCCATCACCAGACCTACCAGCACTTTTTTGGCCAGACTCCACTGTTTGTGGCGGGTTTGGGCCAGCGCAAACAGCAGCACAACGAACACTATGATGTTCGCAATTAATGGAAAGTTCATCCCCGTTCTCCTGATCTTATTATTTCTATCGCTACGCAGTAGCCATAGTGTTGAAGCAAGATTAACAGAACTGTGAGCTGGCTCTTATATTCAAATGGAATGGCTTATTCCAGAAAAGCGATTTTTGTTTTTTTAGTATTCAACCTGATGCTTAATAAGGCGATGAAACTCGATCTGCAAGGTATTAATCATTTGCGATGACCAACGCACGGCACTGTTTTCGGGCAGTGAATGGGGCATCCACACTGACCAGACAAACAACGCCATGCAGAGAAAACGTTCTAACTGGTTGCCTTTTTGTGGAACCAGAATTGGCAGACGGAAACGCCATCGGCACGGCCAGAGTAGGGGAACGCCAGCAGGGGTCAGCATATCAGCAAGAATATGACTCAAATAACCGAGAACCATACCTTGCAGAGCATCAGCTGGAATAAACCAGCTTTCCGGAACTTTCAGATAAAAGGTCGCCAGTAGAGCAAACACCGCCAGCAGACTGTGGGTAAAGCCACGGTGACCAAAAGCGCGGGCAATGGGTTTTGATATCCACTTTAATCGCTGCCCAAGAAACGACTTTGGATGGTCAATATCCGGTAACAGACAAGTTAATATTGCAGAAGGGACAATATGCCACCAGTCACCCTGTGCCAGCACGGGTGTAAGCTCGGCATTTTTAGCAAACACCGCACAAGCAATAGAAAAGAGGAGGTGACCTTCCGCCGTCATGATAAAACTCACTAAACTGTCGATACGTACAGTATAGGGTTTTTATACAGTGCGCGGAAGTGGTGACGGTGTAACTCTTCATCATAATATGATGATAAAATCATCAGTTAAACGTGATTTCAGATAAGCAACCAGGGGCCGTGTCACCACGCCCCTTTTTATTAGCCGAGGAGGTCTTTCGTGGTGAGTTCTGTCAAGGATGAAAGTTTTACATTCGCCAACACAAAACGTGGATCATTTTGCGCTTCTGGTGCAGGAACGACGATGGAGCGCATTCGTGCTGCCTTCGAGGCGATCATGCCATTAACAGAGTCTTCCAGCGCCACGCAGGCGATTGGGTCAACGCCCAGTTTTGCTGCGCAGTCGAGATAAACCTGCGGATGTGGCTTGCTATAAGGCAATTTTTCGGCGGAGGCGAGGGCATCGAAACTGTCACGTAGGTCAAACATGGCCAGCACTTTTTCAAGCATATGCAGCGGTGACGCTGAAGCCAGGCCAACCAATAAGCCCTGCGCTTTACATAAAGCAACGGCTTCACGCACGCCAGGCAGTAATGGACGCGTCTCTTCAACCAGCGAAATGGCACGGGCAATTACCCGATCGACCACTTCCTGACGACTCGGCCCATTCCACGGTTGCCGGGCATACCACAGATCAACCACCATATCGATGCGTAAACCTAAGGTGTCCGGTAGCTCATTACGACGGGAGATGTCCACCCCCAGGCTTGCCATCACATCCAGTTCGGCCCGATCCCATAATGGTTCGGAATCGATAAGTAATCCATCCATATCAAAAATTGCAGCAAGAATCTGTCGTGGGGTTGACATTACAACCTCTCCTTTAGAGCATTATGTGTAAGGTATTAAGCAGTGCTTATGATTAAGCGCCTATCATATCGCCTTTAAAGAATGGGCGAAAACAGATATCTACAGGTAAACTAAGTGAATCGACGCGTCTTAATCAAGGAGAACTCATGACGTATCAACAAGCTGGACGCATTGCTATTTTGAAAAGGATTTTCGGTTGGGTGATTTTTATACCAACACTTGTTTCCACGTTGATTTCCTTGCTGAAGTTTATGAATATCCGGCAAGAAACCCAGGAAGGCATTAATGCGGTAATGCTCGACTTTGCCCATGTCATGATCGATATGATGCAAGCGAATACGCCTTTTTTGAATCTGTTCTGGTATAACTCGCCGACGCCCAATTTTAATGGTGGTGTGAACGTTATGTTCTGGGTGATCTTTATCCTGATTTTTGTCGGTCTGGCGTTGCAAGACTCTGGAGCACGCATGAGTCGTCAGGTGCGCTTCTTGCGCGAAGGCGTTGAAGATCAACTCATTCTGGAGAAGGCTAAAGGGGAAGAGGGGTTAACGCGTGAACAGATCGAGTCGCGCATTGTCGTTCCACGCCATACTATCTTCACACAGTTTTTTTCACTCTATATCCTGCCGGTAATTTGTATTGCTGCGGGATACGTGTTCTTTTCTCTGCTCGGTTTCATTTAATACAAAGGCCGCGCGGTGCGGCCATTATCATCGACTCCCGTCACGCGGCTAACAATCTATCCAATGATTGTTGAGCAATAACCAGATGTTGACCACCAAACAACCTTGCACGGTTTAGCAAAGTGTAAAGCTGGTAAATCGGTTGGCGTTCGAGGAAATCGATCGGTAGCGGTGACACTGATTGATAACCATCATAGATTTGCGGAGGCTGTTCGGTATGTAGCGGCAACATCGCCAGATCGCACTCTCTGTCGCCCCAGTAACAAGCAGGGTCGAAAATATACGGACCATTCGGACCTAGCGCACAATTCCCTGACCATAGATCGCCGTGTAACAGTGATGGTTGCGGCTGATGTGAGGCCAGGCGCTGCTGGATATGCTCGACGATGGCGTCGATATTGCCGAAGGCGATCCCTTTTTCTGCTGCCAGCTCCAGTTGCCAGCCAATCCGTTGTTCAGCAAAAAACGTTGACCAACGGCGTTGCCAGGTATTGGGTTGAGGGGTAGTAGAAAGGGCGTTATCGAAATCGAGGCCAAATTGTGGCTGGTCGCTCCATTGATGTAGATGCGCAATTTGCTGCCCTAAAATAAAGGCGTTATGTGCATCCAACGGCCGAGGAGGGAGATAATCCATCACTAGAAAACTGTAGTCACGGTCAGCGCCAACTGCCCACACCCGGGGTACGGTGACGGTTTTACTGCGAGACAATAACTCCAGTTGGTCGGCTTCGGCGGTAAAACCGGGAAGCAATTCTCTTTCATCACATTTGACGAAAAAGTCACGTCCTGCATAGCGCAAATGCCATGCGGCATGGACTTCCCCGCCAGGCAGTTCATTACGCAGTTCGATTTCGCCTTCACCTAACTGCTCGCTCAAAAGACGACTGATTACCTGCCACATGATGTCTCTCCCATGCTGTCTGCCAGATCATAAGGTTAGCGCAAGAATAAGGTGTAAAAACACGAGCTAACGCACACCACAGACTGATTATTGCCCAAAAATCTTTATTTGTTGCTATTCCATTCCTCCCAGGTGGTGATCCTTATCTCGGGGTCTTTGCCTGTAGCACTCTGGGCGAGTCCGGCAACGAGTTCTCTTATCTCATCTTCGTTTTGCGTACTGATAAGTCCAAAGGTATTCGTCCCGAGTTCATGGATATTCCCATCATCGTCTGTCATGGTCAGTGAAAAGCCATCGCGTGTCAGAAAGTTATTTAACTCATTAATTTCAGTTAATGTATCTTCATGCAACATGACGGTAATGACATAACGGACAAGATCGCCACCAGCCATAATTCACCTCTTTGTTATCACGTGATTTTTTAGCATAGTCGCAGAAACGCATTGCTGACAGGTTTGTGGTGATTCCCCCAACCGAGGGGGGAATGTCTCGATTAGCGGGAAAGGTAAGCGTAAATTTTTTGTGTATCGTCATGGGAGCACAGGCGTGTTCCTTGATTGAGTGTTGCGGCACTACCGGCAGCCACGCCAAAACGAACCATTTCATCAAGCGAGGCATTTTCTGCCAGCTTCAGCGTCATAGCCCCAACCATACTGTCGCCAGCACCGACGGTACTTTGGCTTTTTAGCGGCGGTGGCACAACCTGAATGCAGTTTTCGCTATCTACCCCCAACGCTCCTTGTGGACCAAGGGAAACGACGACCCGTTTGGCCTTACCACTATTAACAATTTCCTGCGCGGCTTTACGCACATCATCGGGTTGAGTGAGTTCGCGACCTACCAGTGCGCTGAGTTCTTTTTGGTTAGGTTTAACTAACTCGATATTGCCAATCGCCAGTGCTGCGCTTAAGGCTTCGCCGGAACTGTCGACGATGCAGCGTATTCCTTGTTTTTGCGCAGCAGAAATAAGCTGCGTTAACTTTTCCAGTTTCACGCCTGGTGGCAGGCTTCCACTAATAACCAGAATAGCCCCTGACTCGATTTCCAGAACTTGTTCTTCAAGTTGACGAAATTCATCTTCGCTTAAAGCTGCGCCGGGCATGACAAAGCGATACTGCTCACCGCTGGATTCCACATGTACATGCAGATTCTGGCGGGTCCAGTCCTTCGCTTCGACAGTGGCAACAGGGACATTTTCATCGGCCAGCAGAGCGACGAGATGTTCGCCGGTCGCGCCGCCGGCCGGGAATATAGCCGTCGCGCTCCCGCCCAGATGAGCAATAGCGCGAGCGACATTAATACCGCCACCACCTGGTTCAAACACGGGGGCAGTACAGCGCAGTTTTCCTTCGGGGTAAATTTGCGGGGTAATTGTTGCGCTATCGAGAGAGGGCGCAAGTGTCAACGTATAGATACGTACCATCATTTCCTCCTATAGGCTGATTTCAGTCTGGCACTGAATCAGTGGAAAGTGAAGGAATTAACAATATGATTTATTAGATATTTATATAAAATTAATAAGGTAAAGATATATAAATAAATATCTGTTTTCGCAACGCGCTTATTCAAAAAATGAAATAAGAAGTCATTGCTAAGTTTTTCACTCCTTTTTATAATTTGTCACCTTTCCAGGGACGCTACTCTTTGATCCTTAAGAAAGTTTCCGGGACCGCGATGGTCTCTTTTTTTGTTGTACGGACTTTTAATAAATGAAGCTTTTGAAGACAGTTCCTGCCATCGTTATGTTGGCGGGGGGTATGTTTGCGTCTCTGACTGCAACTGCCGATGATTCCGTTTTTACTGTCATGGACGATCCTGCCAGCGCAAAAAAACCTTTCGAAGGTAATCTGAATGCAGGTTACCTTGCACAATCAGGCAACACGAAAAGTTCCTCACTGACGGCTGATACCACTATGACCTGGTATGGGCAGACGACTGCCTGGTCGCTGTGGGGAAATGCCAGCAATACTTCTTCTAATGATGAGCGTTCTTCGGAAAAATATGCAGTTGGTGGGCGTAGCCGTTTTAATTTAACTGATTATGACTATCTGTTTGGTCAGGCAAGTTGGCTGACAGACCGTTATAACGGCTATCGGGAACGAGATGTATTGACTGCGGGTTATGGTCGCCAGTTTTTAAATGGCCCGGTACACAGCTTCCGCTTTGAATTCGGTCCTGGCGTGCGTTACGACAAATATACTGATAATGCCAGTGAAACGCAGCCGCTGGGGTATGCCTCCGGAGCTTATGCGTGGCAGTTGACCGACAACGCTAAATTTACCCAGGGTGTATCGGTTTTTGGTGCTGAAGACACTACGCTGAACTCGGAAAGTGCATTAAATGTTGCCATCAATGAACATTTCGGTCTGAAGGTGGCCTACAACGTTACATGGAACTCTGAACCGCCTGAGTCTGCGCCGGAACATACCGATCGCCGCACCACGTTATCGCTGGGCTACAGGATGTAATAATGTGCCGGGCCGTGTTATGCGGTCTGGCTGCATTGTTTGTTGATAGCGCCCCACCATTCAGCCCCAAATCATCGCTGCCCAGCGCAGCAACAGCATCGCGCCGCAAATAGACAGCAGGACGACCACCATCTTCCAGTGTTTTTTGTTGAAACGTTTTGTCGGCATGCGTTTTTCCAGGGGATTTCCAGTCTTCAATAATCGAGTGTAACAAAAGGGTCAGGTGTTGCCTGTATTGATTTATATCATATCAAACATGATGATTGTCGCTTTGCCCGATAACAATTACCGTGTAAACTGCCAAGCGGTATTATCAGAAAGTGGGTGTAGGTCTGGCATCGCCAATCAGCATGCTGTGACATATTTCGCAGAGTGAAGCGGGAATCAGCCCAAACCTTTTTGATAAATTTCATATGAATCTTTGTATGTGATCTTTCGTGTGGGTCACCACTGCAAATAAGGATATAACATGCCTGTTATTACTCTTCCTGATGGCAGCCAACGCCATTACGACCACGCTGTAAGCCCCATGGATGTTGCGCTGGACATTGGTCCAGGTCTGGCGAAAGCCTGTATCGCAGGGCGCGTTAATGGCGAACTGGTAGATGCGTGCGATTTGATTGAAAACGACGCTAAACTGGCGATCATTACCGCTAAAGACGAAGAAGGTCTGGAGATCATTCGTCACTCCTGTGCGCACCTGTTAGGGCACGCAATTAAACAACTTTGGCCGCATACCAAAATGGCAATCGGCCCGGTTATTGACAACGGTTTCTATTACGACGTTGATCTTGACCGCACGTTAACCCAGGAAGATGTCGAAGCACTCGAGAAGCGGATGCATGAGCTTGCTGAGAAAAACTACGACGTCATTAAGAAGAAAGTCAGCTGGCACGAAGCGCGTGAAACGTTCGTTAAACGCGGCGAGAGCTATAAAGTCTCCATCCTGGACGAAAACATCGCCCATGATGACCAGCCTGGCCTCTATTTCCACGAAGAATATGTCGATATGTGCCGCGGTCCGCACGTACCGAATATGCGTTTCTGCCACCATTTCAAACTGATGAAAACGGCAGGGGCCTACTGGCGCGGTGACAGCAACAACAAAATGTTGCAACGTATTTATGGTACTGCGTGGGCAGATAAAAAAGCCCTCAACGCGTATCTGCAGCGTCTGGAAGAAGCCGCTAAACGCGACCACCGTAAAATCGGTAAACAGCTCGACCTGTACCATATGCAGGAAGAAGCGCCGGGTATGGTGTTCTGGCACAATGACGGCTGGACCATCTTCCGTGAACTGGAAGTGTTCGTTCGCTCTAAACTGAAAGAGTACCAGTATCAGGAAGTTAAAGGCCCGTTTATGATGGACCGCGTCCTGTGGGAAAAAACCGGTCACTGGGAAAACTATAAAGATGCAATGTTCACCACCTCTTCTGAGAACCGTGAATACTGCATTAAGCCGATGAACTGTCCGGGTCACGTACAAATCTTTAACCAGGGGCTGAAGTCGTATCGCGATCTGCCGCTGCGTATGGCCGAGTTCGGTAGCTGCCACCGTAACGAGCCGTCAGGATCCCTGCACGGCCTGATGCGCGTGCGTGGTTTTACCCAGGATGACGCGCATATCTTCTGTACTGAAGAACAAATTCGCGATGAAGTTAACGGATGTATCCGTTTAGTCTATGATATGTACAGCACTTTTGGCTTCGAGAAGATCGTGGTCAAGCTTTCCACTCGTCCTGAAAAACGTATTGGCAGTGACGAAATGTGGGATCGTGCTGAGGCGGACCTGGCAGTTGCGCTGGAAGAAAACAACATCCCGTTTGAGTATCAACTGGGTGAAGGCGCGTTCTACGGTCCGAAAATTGAATTTACCCTGTATGACTGCCTCGATCGTGCATGGCAGTGCGGTACAGTACAGCTGGACTTCTCCTTACCGTCTCGTCTGAGCGCTTCCTATGTAGGCGAAGACAACGAGCGTAAGGTTCCGGTAATGATTCACCGTGCAATTCTTGGGTCGATGGAACGTTTCATCGGTATCCTGACCGAAGAGTTCGCTGGTTTCTTCCCGACCTGGCTTGCGCCGGTTCAGGTTGTTATCATGAACATTACGGATTCACAGTCTGAATACGTTAACGAATTGACGCAAAAACTATCAAATGCGGGCATTCGTGTTAAAGCAGACTTGAGAAATGAGAAGATTGGCTTTAAAATCCGCGAGCACACTTTGCGTCGCGTCCCATATATGCTGGTCTGTGGTGATAAAGAGGTGGAATCTGGCAAAGTTGCCGTTCGCACCCGCCGTGGTAAAGACCTGGGAAGCATGGACGTAAATGAAGTGATCGAGAAGCTGCAACAAGAGATTCGCAGCCGCAGTCTTAAACAATTGGAGGAATAAGGTATTAAAGGCGGAAAACGAGTTCAAACGGCGCGTCCTAACCGTATCAATGGCGAAATTCGCGCCCAGGAAGTTCGCTTAACAGGTTTGGAAGGCGAGCAGCTTGGTATTGTGAGTCTGAGAGAAGCTCTGGAGAAAGCTGAAGAAGCCGGAGTAGACTTAGTCGAGATCAGCCCTAACGCCGAGCCGCCGGTTTGTCGTATAATGGATTACGGCAAATTCCTCTATGAAAAGAGCAAGTCTTCTAAGGAACAGAAGAAAAAGCAAAAAGTTATCCAGGTTAAGGAAATTAAATTCCGTCCTGGTACAGATGAAGGCGACTATCAGGTAAAACTCCGCAGCCTGATTCGCTTTCTCGAAGAGGGTGATAAAGCCAAAATCACGCTGCGTTTCCGCGGTCGTGAGATGGCGCATCAGCAAATCGGTATGGAAGTGCTTAATCGCGTGAAAGACGATTTGCAAGAACTGGCAGTGGTCGAATCCTTCCCAACGAAGATCGAAGGCCGCCAGATGATCATGGTGCTCGCTCCTAAGAAGAAACAGTAAGGCCATCAAGTAATCATTCCTGTGGGCCTCGGCTCACAGGGTGATTCGCCTTTGTTTCTGTTTATCAACAATGCGAAGTGGAAGTTATTAAAATGCCAAAAATTAAGACCGTACGCGGTGCTGCTAAGCGCTTCAAAAAAACCGGTAAAGGTGGTTTTAAGCACAAGCACGCTAACCTGCGTCACATTCTGACCAAAAAAGCGACCAAACGTAAACGTCACCTGCGTCCGAAAGCCATGGTTTCCAAAGGCGATCTGGGCCTGGTAATCGCGTGCCTGCCGTACGCATAAGCCGTTAACGTTTTTTAACTTTTTAATTAGAATATAGATACAGGAGAGCACATATGGCTCGCGTAAAACGTGGTGTTATTGCACGCGCACGTCACAAGAAAATTTTGAAACAAGCTAAAGGCTACTACGGTGCGCGTTCTCGCGTATACCGCGTTGCCTTCCAGGCTGTTATCAAAGCTGGTCAGTATGCTTACCGTGACCGTCGTCAACGTAAGCGTCAGTTCCGTCAACTGTGGATTGCGCGTATCAACGCAGCAGCACGTCAGAACGGTATTTCTTACAGCAAATTCATCAATGGCCTGAAAAAAGCCTCTGTTGAAATCGACCGTAAGATCCTGGCTGATATCGCAGTATTCGACAAAGTAGCGTTCACCGCTCTGGTTGAAAAAGCGAAAGCAGCTCTGGCATAAGCCAGTTGAAAGAGGGAGCTAGTCTCCCTCTTTTCGTTTCAACACCATCAAAACATTGACTTTTATCGCCGTAGCCTTTTCAATAAAGGTCTTTTGAAAAGTACCAAAAGGTAACGCAAGCAATGAATGCTGCTATTTTCCGCTTCTTTTTTTACTTTAGCACCTGACTCCAGGAGGCTAGCGCGTGAGAAGAGAAACGGAAAACAGCGCCTGAAAGCCTCCCAGTGGAGGCTTTTTTTGTATGCGCGTTTTGAAAAATAAAAAGCCTGTCTCATCAGGCGTAATTGTCGCAGCCAGTCTGGACACGGCCAGCGCGGAGAAACCGGAGCGTACTTAAGTACGTGAGGATTTCGAGCACTGCCCGGGACCAAAATGGCAAGTAAAATAGCCTGATGGGATAGGCTCTAAGTCCAACGAACCAGTGTCACCACTGACACAATGAGGAAAACCATGTCACATCTCGCAGAACTGGTTGCCAGTGCGAAGGCGGCCATTAGCCAGGCGTCAGATGTTGCCGCGTTAGACAATGTGCGCGTCGAATATTTGGGTAAAAAAGGGCACTTAACCCTTCAGATGACGACCCTGCGTGAGCTGCCGCCAGAAGAGCGTCCGGCAGCTGGTGCGGTTATCAACGAAGCGAAAGAGCAAGTTCAGCAGGCGCTGAATGCGCGTAAAGCTGAACTGGAAAGCGCAGCGCTGAATGCGCGTCTGGCTGCGGAAACTATCGATGTTTCCCTCCCTGGTCGTCGTATCGAAAACGGTGGCCTGCACCCGGTTACCCGCACTATCGACCGTATCGAAAGTTTCTTCGGTGAGCTTGGCTTTACCGTGGCAACCGGGCCGGAAATCGAAGACGATTATCATAACTTCGATGCTCTGAACATTCCTGGTCACCACCCGGCGCGCGCTGACCACGACACTTTCTGGTTTGACGCTACCCGCCTGCTGCGTACCCAGACCTCTGGCGTACAGATCCGCACCATGAAAGCCCAGCAGCCGCCGATTCGTATTATCGCGCCTGGCCGCGTTTACCGTAACGACTACGACCAGACTCACACACCGATGTTCCATCAGATGGAAGGTCTGATTGTTGATACCAACATCAGCTTTACCAACCTGAAAGGCACGCTGCACGACTTCCTGCGTAACTTCTTTGAAGAAGATTTGCAGATTCGCTTCCGTCCTTCCTACTTCCCGTTCACCGAACCTTCTGCAGAAGTGGACGTCATGGGTAAAAACGGTAAATGGCTGGAAGTACTGGGCTGCGGGATGGTGCATCCGAACGTGCTGCGTAATGTTGGCATCGATCCGGAAGTTTACTCCGGTTTCGCCTTCGGTATGGGGATGGAGCGTCTGACCATGTTGCGTTACGGCGTCACCGACCTGCGTTCATTCTTCGAAAACGATCTGCGTTTCCTCAAACAGTTTAAATAAGGCAGGAATAGATTATGAAATTCAGTGAACTGTGGTTACGCGAATGGGTGAACCCGGCGATCGATAGTGATGCGCTGGCGAATCAAATCACGATGGCGGGCCTGGAAGTTGACGGTGTAGAACCGGTTGCCGGTAGCTTCCACGGCGTGGTCGTTGGTGAAGTGGTTGAATGTGCGCAGCATCCGAATGCTGACAAACTGCGAGTGACCAAAGTCAATGTCGGTGGCGATCGCCTGCTGGACATCGTCTGCGGCGCGCCAAACTGTCGTCAGGGCCTGCGTGTGGCGGTAGCAACTATTGGTGCTGTACTGCCGGGCGATTTCAAAATTAAAGCCGCGAAACTGCGCGGTGAACCGTCTGAAGGGATGCTGTGCTCCTTCTCTGAGCTGGGTATTTCTGACGATCATAACGGTATTATCGAACTGCCTGCGGATGCGCCAATTGGCACCGACATCCGTGAATACCTGAAACTTGATGACAACACCATCGAAATCAGTGTGACGCCAAACCGTGCAGACTGCTTAGGCATTATCGGCGTAGCGCGTGATGTTGCCGTGCTGAACCAGCTTCCGCTGGTTGAACCGGAAATTGTCCCGGTTGGTGCAACCATCGATGACACGCTGCCGATTGCGGTAGAAGCGCCGGAAGCCTGCCCGCGTTATCTTGGCCGCGTAGTAAAAGGCATTAACGTTAAAGCGCCAACTCCGCTGTGGATGAAAGAAAAACTGCGTCGTTGCGGGATTCGTTCTATCGATGCAGTGGTTGACGTCACCAACTACGTGCTGCTCGAACTGGGTCAGCCGATGCACGCTTTCGATAAAGATCGCATTGAAGGCGGCATTGTGGTGCGGATGGCGAAAGAGGGCGAAACGCTGGTACTGCTCGACGGTACCGAAGCGAAGCTGAACGCTGACACCCTGGTCATCGCCGACCACAACAAGGCGCTGGCGATGGGCGGTATCTTCGGTGGCGAACACTCTGGAGTGAATGACGAAACGCAAAACGTCCTGCTGGAATGCGCGTTCTTCAGCCCGCTGTCTATCACCGGTCGTGCTCGTCGTCATGGCCTGCATACTGATGCTTCTCACCGTTATGAGCGTGGTGTTGATCCGGCACTGCAGCACAAAGCAATGGAACGTGCGACCCGTCTGCTGATCGATATCTGCGGCGGTGAAGCTGGCCCGGTTATCGATATCACTAACGAAGCAACGTTGCCGAAGCGTGCGACCATCACTCTGCGTCGTAGCAAATTGGATCGTCTGATCGGCCATCATATTGCCGATGCACAGGTGACTGACATTCTGCGTCGTCTCGGCTGTGAAGTTACCGAAGGCAAGGACGAGTGGCAGGCTGTTGCACCGAGCTGGCGTTTCGACATGGAGATTGAAGAAGATCTGGTCGAAGAAGTGGCGCGTGTTTACGGCTACAACAACATCCCGGATGAACCGGTGCAGGCGAGCCTGATTATGGGGACTCACCGTGAAGCCGATTTGTCACTCAAGCGCGTGAAAACGCTGCTCAACGACAAAGGCTATCAGGAAGTGATCACCTATAGCTTCGTTGATCCGAAAGTGCAGCAGATGATCCACCCGGGCGTTGAAGCCTTACTGCTGCCAAGCCCGATTTCCGTTGAAATGTCGGCAATGCGTCTTTCTCTGTGGACCGGTCTGCTGGCAACTGTAGTGTACAACCAGAACCGTCAGCAAAACCGTGTGCGCATTTTTGAAAGCGGTCTGCGCTTCGTGCCAGATACGCAGGCGCCATTGGGCATTCGTCAGGATCTGATGTTAGCCGGTGTGATTTGCGGTAACCGTTACGAAGAGCACTGGAACCTGGCAAAAGAGACCGTTGATTTCTATGATTTGAAAGGCGATCTTGAATCCGTTCTCGACCTGACCGGTAAACTGAATGAGGTTGAGTTCCGTGCAGAAGCGAATCCGGCACTGCATCCGGGACAATCCGCAGCGATTTATCTGAAAGGTGAACGTATTGGTTTTGTTGGGGTTGTTCATCCTGAACTGGAACGTAAACTGGATCTTAACGGTCGCACTCTGGTGTTTGAACTGGAGTGGAACAAGCTCGCAGACCGCGTGGTGCCTCAAGCGCGCGAGATTTCGCGCTTCCCGGCAAACCGTCGTGACATCGCGGTTGTGGTTGCAGAAAACGTTCCCGCAGCGGATATTTTATCCGAATGTAAGAAAGTTGGCGTAAATCAGGTAGTTGGCGTAAACTTATTTGACGTGTACCGCGGTAAGGGTGTTGCGGAGGGGTATAAGAGCCTCGCCATAAGCCTGATCCTGCAAGATACCAGCCGTACACTCGAAGAAGAGGAGATTGCCGCTACCGTCGCCAAATGTGTAGAGGCATTAAAAGAGCGATTCCAGGCATCATTGAGGGATTGAACCTATGGCGCTTACAAAAGCTGAAATGTCAGAATATCTGTTTGATAAGCTTGGGCTTAGCAAGCGGGATGCCAAAGAACTGGTTGAACTGTTTTTCGAAGAGATCCGTCGCGCTCTGGAAAACGGCGAGCAGGTGAAACTCTCTGGTTTTGGTAACTTCGATCTGCGTGATAAGAATCAACGCCCGGGACGTAACCCGAAAACGGGCGAGGATATTCCCATTACAGCACGGCGCGTGGTGACCTTCAGACCCGGACAGAAGTTAAAAAGCCGGGTCGAAAACGCCACACCCAAAGACGAGTAATCTGATCTAACTAAAAAGGCCGCTCTGCGGCCTTTTTTCTTTTCACTGTCGAAGAGTCACCGTAAAATCAACGGAATGACACTTCAGCAGAACGGATACCATGCTGACACTTGCCCGCCAACAACAGCGACAAAATATTCGCTGGTTATTATGCCTGTCAGTTTTGATGCTGCTGGTGCTTCTCTTAAGCCTTTGCGCTGGTGAACAATGGATTTCACCTGCCGACTGGTTCACTCCTCGTGGCGAACTGTTCGTCTGGCAAATTCGCCTGCCACGTACCCTGGCTGTATTGCTGGTTGGCGCGGCGCTGGCGTTATCAGGCGCGGTCATGCAGGCGCTGTTTGAAAACCCTCTTGCGGAGCCGGGGCTGCTTGGCGTCTCTAACGGCGCTGGAGTGGGGCTTATCGCCGCTGTATTGCTCGGACAAGGGCAGTTACCGAACTGGGCGCTGGGGCTGTGTGCGATTGCTGGCGCGCTTATTATCACCTTAATTCTCTTGCGTTTTGCCCGCCGTCATCTTTCAACCAGCCGATTACTGCTGGCTGGTGTTGCGCTGGGTATCATCTGTAGCGCGTTAATGACGTGGGCCATCTACTTTTCCACGTCCGTTGATTTACGCCAACTGATGTACTGGATGATGGGCGGCTTTGGGGGTGTAGACTGGCGGCAAAGTTGGCTGATGGTGGCCTTGATTCCGGTGTTGTTGTGGATTTGCTGTCAGTCCCGCCCAATGAATATGTTAGCGCTGGGTGAAATCTCGGCGCGACAACTGGGGTTACCACTGTGGCTCTGGCGCAATGTGCTGGTCGCGGCTACCGGTTGGATGGTCGGTGTCAGTGTGGCGTTGGCTGGCGCTATTGGGTTTATTGGCCTGGTTATCCCGCATATTCTGCGGCTGTGCGGATTAACCGATCACCGGGTATTACTTCCCGGCTGCGCGCTGGCAGGTGCTACTGCGTTGCTGCTTGCCGATATTGTTGCTCGACTGGCGCTGGCTTCCGCAGAGTTACCGATTGGTGTGGTCACCGCCACCCTGGGGGCGCCGGTGTTTATCTGGTTATTGTTAAAAGCAGGGCGTTAGCCGCATAAAGACGGTCTATGATTAAAAGCTAAGATTTTTTACTGACCTTATCCAGGAGACACGATGCAAGATCCCATTCTGACCACCGTAGTGAAGACGATTGACGGGGAAGTGACCACGCTGGAGAAATATGCCGGTAATGTGCTGCTGATTGTCAATGTCGCTTCAAAGTGTGGCTTAACGCCGCAATATGAACAGTTGGAGAATATCCAGAAAGCCTGGGCCGATCGTGGTTTCGTCGTGCTGGGATTTCCGTGCAACCAGTTCCTTGAACAAGAACCAGGTAGTGATGAAGAAATTAAAACTTATTGCACCACCACTTGGGGCGTGACGTTCCCAATGTTCAGTAAAATTGAGGTCAATGGCGAAGGTCGTCATCCGCTATATCAAAAATTGATTGCCGCAGCGCCGACGGCGGTGGCACCGGAAGAGAGCGGTTTCTACGCGCGAATGGCCAGCAAAGGCCGTGCGCCACTGTACCCTGATGATATTTTGTGGAATTTTGAAAAGTTTCTGGTGGGTAGAGACGGAAAGGTCATCCAGCGTTTTTCCCCGGATATGACGCCGGAAGATCCTATTGTAATGGAAAGCATTAAACTGGCGTTGGCAAAATAATGTCTATTGTGATGCAGTTACAGGATGTAGCGGAATCAACCCGCCTGGGGCCGCTTTCTGGCGAGGTCCGGGCAGGGGAGATCCTGCATCTGGTGGGTCCGAACGGCGCGGGCAAGAGCACCTTGCTGGCGCGAATGGCGGGGATGACCAGTGGTCAGGGAAGCATTCAGTTTGCAGGTAAACCACTGGATACCTGGCCCGCAACAAAACTCGCCCTGCATCGCGCCTATCTTGCACAACAACAGACGCCGCCGTTTGCTATGCCAGTCTGGCATTACCTGACCATGCACCAGCACGATAAAACGCGAACCGATCTGCTAAATGATGTCGCAGGGGCGTTGGCCCTTGATGACAAACTCGGTCGAAGCACCAATCAACTATCCGGTGGTGAATGGCAACGTGTCCGTCTTGCTGCTGTGGTGCTACAAATCACGCCGCAAGCGAATCCGGCAGGTCAATTACTTCTCCTTGATGAACCCATGAACAGCCTTGATGTTGCCCAGCAAAGCGCGTTAGATAAAATTTTGAGCGCGCTCTGTCAGCAAGGCGTGGCGATTGTGATGAGCAGTCACGATCTTAACCACACATTGCGTCACGCGCATCGGGCGTGGTTACTTAAACAAGGAAAACTGCTTGCCAGTGGGCGGAGAGATGAAGTACTAACGCCGCCGAATCTGGCCCAGGCTTATGGCATGAGCTTCCGTCGTCTGGACATTGAAGGTCACCGAATGCTGATTTCGACCACCTGATTTCATTAGCATCTTGAAAAACGGGTAATTTCGACGCTAAATTAATGCAAGAATAAAAAACAGAGGATTCGTACGGAATGCGTTTCTGCCTAATTTTAATTACAGCACTGTTTCTGGCCGGGTGTAGCCATCATAAAGCGCCGCCGCCAAACGCCAGGCTTTCTGACTCCATTACTGTCATTGCCGGTTTGAACGATCAACTACAGAGCTGGCATGGTACGCCGTATCGTTATGGCGGCATGACTCGACGTGGAGTGGACTGTTCGGGTTTCGTGGTTGTGACGATGCGTGACCGTTTCGACTTACAGTTGCCACGCGAAACAAAACAACAGGCCGCTATCGGTACCCAAATTGATAAAGAAGAATTGCTGCCAGGCGATCTGGTCTTTTTCAAAACAGGTTCCGGGCAAAATGGTTTACACGTGGGTATTTACGATACCAACAATCAATTCATTCACGCCTCTACCAGCAAGGGGGTGATGCGTTCTTCCCTCGATAATGTCTACTGGCAGAAAAATTTCTGGCAGGCGAGACGAATCTAGTATCTCAATAAATGGACGGTGCTGATACCGCACCGTCTGTTAACTCCTGAATACAGTAGTATTTTGCAGACAAGAATACCGCAAATGGAATATTCGTTTATACTCAGGATAATCTAAAAAAAGGACCCCTGAAAAAGTGGTTAACATGGAACAAATGAAAGTTATTCCCTCTGTATTTGTTATGCCTTATGGCCTCAAACTTTTTATCTGGATGTTGAAAAAAATCCGAAGAGAGGGGCTGTTACCATGAAGGTCTTACTGGAGAATCTTTATCATTCTGATTACTATTTTCTACCGATAAGAGACAGCCAACAAAATCTTGTTGGGGTTGAGTTAATAACCCATTTCTCCAGTGACGACGGTACGGTGCGCATCCCGACGACACGGGTTATTGCACAACTTTCAGAGGAGCAGCATTGGCAATTATTTGCCGAAAAGTTGGAATTACTAAAATCATGCCAACATTTTTTTATTCAACATAAACTCTTTGCCTGGATTAATTTAACGCCACAAGTAGCAAAGTTATTATTAGATAGGGATAATTACGCAAGCAAACTATTAAAAATTCCCTTTGCTGAATTGATGATTAATGAAAATTATCCTCATCTTAATGAGGGAAAAGATAATTATGAACTTTTGCACTTATCGCAAATTTTTCCATTGGTTTTGGGAAATTTGGGTGCGGGCAACAGTACAATGAAGGCTGTTTTTGATGGGCTTTTCACTCGCGTCATGCTGGATAAAGGTTTTATTCAGCAACAAATAGTCCATAAATCTTTCGCGCCTTTTATTCGTGCGCTCCATGCGCAAATTTCACCTTGTTGCAATTGTATTATTGCTGCTGGTATTAATACACCGGAGATGTTGGCGCAGATGGTGCCGTTTGGTTTCCATGCTTTTCAGGGATGCTTGTGGCCCGCAGTTCCCGTAAGCCAGATAACAACGCTGGTCCAGCGATAACCCTCTTGTTTGCTGGTGTTTAAGACGAGAGTAACCGTCTACACTATCAAACAGGAGGATCTATGACCCTGTCTTTTATTACCCGCTGGCGTGATGAATTGCCGGCAACATATACATCGCTTTCCCCTACGCCTTTAAATAATGCCCGGTTGATTTGGTATAACGCCGAACTGGCTAATACGCTGGGTGTTCCATCGTCGCTGTTTGAAAGTGGCGCGGGTGTCTGGGGCGGCGAAACTTTACTGCCAGGCATGTCGCCACTGGCCCAGGTCTACAGTGGCCACCAGTTTGGTGTCTGGGCGGGGCAGCTTGGCGACGGGCGCGGTATTTTACTCGGCGAGCAACAGTTTGCCGACGGCACCACCATGGACTGGCATCTGAAAGGTGCGGGGCTGACGCCTTATTCGCGGATGGGCGACGGACGTGCGGTTTTACGTTCAACAATTCGCGAAAGTCTTGCCAGTGAGGCAATGCATCACCTTGGCATTCCGACGACACGCGCCTTAAGCATTGTTACCAGCGATACGCCGGTTTACCGGGAGACGGTCGAATCAGGAGCGATGCTGATGCGCGTAGCGCAGAGTCATTTGCGATTTGGCCACTTTGAACACTTTTACTATCGTCGGGAACCGGAAAAAGTTCGCCAGCTGGCTGACTTCGCCATTCGCTATTACTGGCCGCATCTTCAGGATGAAGAGGATAAATACCGCCTCTGGTTTACCGATATTGTCGCACGTACGGCTTCGTTAATCGCCAGCTGGCAGACAGTCGGTTTTGCTCACGGGGTGATGAACACGGATAACATGTCGATTCTCGGGCTGACGCTGGATTATGGTCCATTTGCTTTCCTCGATGATTATGAACCGGGCTTTATTTGTAATCACTCTGATCATCAGGGACGTTACAGCTTTGATAATCAACCTGCCGTTGCGTTGTGGAATTTACAGCGTCTGGCGCAGACATTGTCGCCGTTTATCACTGTCGACGCGTTAAACGAGGCACTGGAAAGCTATCAACAGGTTTTGTTGACGCATTATGGAAAACGTATGCGGCAGAAGCTGGGCTTTATGACGGAGCAAAAAGAGGATAATGCGCTACTGAATGAATTGTTCAGTCTGATGGCGCAAGAGCGCAGTGATTATACTCGCACATTCCGCATGTTAAGCCTGACCGAGCAGCACAGTGCGGCTTCACCGCTGCGCGATGAGTTTATTGACCGCGCGGCGTTTGATGACTGGTTTACGCGTTATCGGGCGCGCTTGCAACAAGACGGAGTTGCCGATAGTGAACGTCAGCAACTGATGCAGAGCGTCAATCCTGCGCTGGTATTGCGAAACTGGCTGGCACAACGCGCTATTGAGGCGGCAGAAAAGGGCGATATGACAGAATTACAACGTCTGCATGAAGCGTTGCGAAATCCTTTCAGCGACAGGGATGATGACTATGTCAGTCGTCCACCTGACTGGGGTAAACGGCTTGAAGTCAGCTGCTCGAGTTAAAGGCTACTTGGTCAACAGCAGCTTGCCAGCCTGAGTTTTACGGAGCAGATATTCTTGCCCGTCATGATCGATAATCAGTTTGCCATTAGGACTTAACAGTGTCTGGCTGGTAATTCGCCGAATGGGCTGCGGGGAAGCGGTCTTGTGATTGGCATCCGTTTCAGGCGTGAGTTTTCTGCTATCCGTATAACGCATAAAAATTAATAATAATTGATATAACAATGATTCTTATTATCAATATTATGGCAAGCCAGAGCAAGCAGTAATTTGTTGAGAAGACAACAAGTTGCGCAGAAATGCCCATTCCGTCAGGAATGGGCACGCATTCAGAAGCGGGAATCTACCGCAGAGGCGAGTTTTTCGACCAGGCGTTCAGTATCTTCCCAATCTAAACAAGGATCGGTAATCGACTGACCGTAGGTGAGCGGCTGACCGCTGACGATTTTTTGTGTACCTTCGCGCAGGAAACTTTCTGCCATAATTCCGGCAATTGCCGTGGAGCCATTGCGGATTTGCTGGCAAACATCTTCACAGACTTCTAACTGACGGCGGTGCTGCTTCTGGCAGTTACCGTGGCTGAAATCAACCACCAGATGTTCAGGTAAATCAAACTCGTGAAGCGTATCGCAGGCTGCGGCGATATCATCGGCATGGTAGTTCGGTTTTTTGCCGCCACGCATAATAATATGGCCGTATGGGTTGCCGCTGGTCTGATAGATGGTCATCTGACCGTTTTTGTCTGGCGAGAGGAACATATGGCTGGCACGGGCTGCGCGGATAGCATCCACGGCAATCCGTGTGTTGCCATCGGTACCATTTTTAAAACCTACCGGACAGGAGAGCGCTGACGCCATTTCACGGTGGATTTGGCTCTCGGTGGTACGTGCGCCAATTGCGCCCCAGCTAATTAAGTCAGCAATAAACTGACCGGTCACCATATCGAGGAACTCGGTCGCGGTGGGAACGCCCAGTTCATTTACCTGCAACAGCAACTTACGTGCCATTTCAAGGCCGTGATTAACGCGATAGCTGCCGTTTAAATCCGGATCGGAGATGAGTCCTTTCCAGCCAACAACGGTACGCGGTTTTTCAAAATAGGTGCGCATTACAATTTCCAGTCGTGACTGGTACTGGTTGCGCAACGCCTGCAGACGGGTGGCATACTCCATGGCAGCGGTCAGATCGTGGATCGAGCAGGGTCCAATAATGACCAATAGCCGCTTGTCTTCACCGTTCAGTATTTTTTCAATTCTGCGGCGGGAATCAATGACATGGTTGGCGACGCCAGGCGTTACGGGATACCGTAGCGCGAGTTCGGCGGGCGTTACCAGGCTCTCGATACGCGCAGTACGGAGTTCGTCAGTTCTGTTCATTACAAGTCTCAGAAATTTGTTGCTTCAACGGCAGGACTACCGGGAAGTGATGCGCATCACGATAAACCAATCGCAGCTGATTTCAAGTGCGAGGTGTGTCACACCTCGCCGGGTGGTTAGCATGATAACAAAAAATAGGCTAATGCACTAGTTCTCTAGTACATTCGACGGCTTAGGCCCATGATATCGAGGATCTTGGTGGCAATCTCTTCTACCGAATAATTGGTACTGTTAATCCACGGGATCTGATTTTTACGGTACAACGCTTCCACTTCCGCAACCTCCATCCGGCACTGGCGAAGCGAGGCATAGCGACTGTTCTCCCGACGCTCTTCGCGAATCGCCGCCAGACGCTCAGGGTCGATAGTCAGTCCGAACAATTTATGCTGAAGCGGTTTGAGCGACGCGGGTAGCACCAGATTATCCATATCGTCGGCAATAAAGGGGTAGTTTGCCGCGCGGATACCAAACTGCATCGCCAGATACAGGCTGGTGGGGGTTTTACCACAGCGAGAGACGCCGAGCAGGATCACCTGAGCCTGGTCCAGATTGCGCAACGAAATGCCGTCGTCATGGGCGAGGGTGTAATCAATCGCCGCAATGCGCGCATCATATTTATTGAGATTATTAGGGTTCAGGCCATGGGTACGATGAGCAATCGGCGTCGGGTCCAGTTTCATCTCTTGTTGTAGCGGGGCAACCAGCGCCTGCACAATATCCTGGCAAAAACCTTCGCTTTGCAAAATGATGGCGCGAATTTCCGGTAGCACAATGGAGTAAAAAACCAGCGGGCGCACACCTGTCTGGTGATAAATTGCGTCAATCTGATCCTTCACCGCCCGTGCACGGCTTTCATTTTCGACAAACGGCAGCGTAATGCTGCTGATAGTAACGGGAAATTGTGACATCACTGCGTGTCCTAATACCTCCGCAGTTATAGCCGTACCATCAGAAATATAAAAAACGTGGCGATCAACAGCATTATCCATTTTGTTCTTCCCGTGATGCAGACATAATTCTATGAAAGCATAAATTAAAAACGTACAGAAGCGTAGAAGGTTATGCCTGGTTTATAAAATGAACCTTCAATTTTATATTTTATGAAAACAGTATTTCATTTTTACGCTTTCGTTTATACCGATGGTTTATGTGGAAATTACTGAAGATAGCGGATTTGCGCAACGCTGGGATCAGTCTTAAAAAGTAAAAAATATATTTGCTTGAACGATTCACCGTTTTTTTCATCCGGTTAAATATGCAAAGATAAATACGCAGAAATGTGTTTCTCAAACCGTTCATTTATCACAAAAGGATTGTTCGATGTCCAACAATGGCTCGTCACCGCTGGTGCTTTGGTATAACCAACTCGGCATGAATGATGTAGACAGGGTTGGGGGCAAAAATGCCTCCCTGGGTGAAATGATTACTAACCTTTCCGGAATGGGCGTTTCCGTTCCGAATGGTTTCGCCACAACCGCCGACGCGTTTAACCAGTTTCTGGACCAAAGCGGCGTAAACCAGCGCATCTATGAACTGCTGGATAAAACGGATATTGACGATGTTACCCAGCTTGCGAAAGCGGGCGCGCAAATCCGCCAGTGGATTATCGACACTCCCTTTCAGCCTGAGCTGGAAAACGCCATCCGCGAAGCCTATGCACAGCTTTCCGCCGATGACGAAAATGCCTCTTTTGCGGTGCGTTCCTCCGCCACCGCAGAAGATATGCCGGACGCCTCTTTTGCTGGTCAGCAGGAAACCTTCCTCAACGTTCAGGGTTTTGACGCCGTTCTCGTGGCAGTGAAACATGTCTTTGCTTCTCTGTTTAACGATCGCGCCATCTCTTATCGTGTGCATCAGGGTTACGATCACCGTGGCGTGGCACTCTCCGCCGGTGTTCAGCGGATGGTGCGCTCCGACCTCGCATCTTCTGGGGTGATGTTCTCCATTGATACCGAATCCGGCTTTGACCAGGTGGTGTTTATCACTTCCGCATGGGGCCTGGGTGAAATGGTGGTACAAGGAGCGGTCAACCCGGATGAGTTTTACGTGCATAAACCGACACTGGCGGCGAATCGCCCGGCTATCGTGCGCCGCACCATGGGGTCGAAAAAAATCCGCATGGTCTACGCGCCGACCCAGGAGCACGGTAAGCAGGTTAAAATCGAAGACGTACCGCAGGAACAGCGTGACATCTTCTCGCTGACCAACGAAGAAGTGCAGGAACTGGCAAAACAGGCCGTACAAATTGAGAAACACTACGGTCGCCCGATGGATATTGAGTGGGCGAAAGATGGCCACACCGGTAAATTGTTTATCGTGCAGGCGCGTCCAGAAACTGTGCGCTCACGCGGCCAGGTGATGGAGCGTTATACGCTGCATTCACAGGGTAAGATTATCGCCGAAGGCCGCGCTATCGGTCATCGCATCGGTGCGGGTCCGGTGAAAGTCATTCATGACATCAGCGAAATGAACCGCATCGAACCTGGCGACGTGCTGGTTACTGACATGACCGACCCGGACTGGGAACCGATCATGAAGAAAGCGTCTGCTATCGTCACCAACCGTGGCGGTCGTACCTGCCACGCGGCAATTATCGCCCGTGAACTGGGTATTCCGGCGGTAGTGGGCTGTGGTGATGCGACCGAACGTATGAAAGACGGTGAGAACGTCACCGTTTCTTGTGCCGAAGGCGATACTGGTTACGTCTATGCTGAGTTGCTGGAATTTAGCGTGAAAAGCTCCAGCGTGGAAACCATGCCGGACCTGCCACTGAAAGTGATGATGAACGTCGGTAACCCGGACCGTGCGTTTGACTTTGCCTGCCTGCCGAACGAAGGCGTGGGCCTTGCGCGTTTGGAATTTATCATCAACCGTATGATTGGCGTCCACCCCCGCGCACTGCTTGAGTTTGATGACCAGGAACCACAGTTACAAAATGAAATTCGCGAGATGATGAAAGGCTTTGATTCTCCGCGCGAATTTTACGTTGGCCGTCTGACCGAAGGGATCGCGACGCTGGGCGCCGCGTTTTATCCGAAACGCGTGATTGTCCGTCTTTCTGATTTTAAATCCAATGAATACGCCAATCTGGTGGGTGGTGAGCGTTACGAGCCGCATGAGGAGAACCCGATGCTGGGCTTCCGTGGCGCGGGCCGCTACGTTTCTGACAGCTTCCGCGACTGCTTCGCACTGGAGTGTGAAGCGGTGAAACGTGTGCGCAACGACATGGGACTGACCAACGTAGAGATCATGATCCCGTTCGTGCGTACCGTAGACCAGGCGAAAGCAGTGGTTGAAGAACTGGCGCGTCAGGGGCTGAAACGTGGCGAGAACGGGCTGAAAATCATCATGATGTGCGAAATTCCGTCCAACGCCTTGCTGGCTGAACAGTTCCTCGAATATTTCGACGGCTTCTCTATCGGCTCAAACGACATGACACAGCTGGCGCTCGGTCTGGACCGCGACTCCGGCGTGGTGTCTGAACTGTTCGATGAGCGCAACGACGCCGTGAAAGCACTGCTGTCGATGGCGATCCGTGCTGCGAAGAAACAGGGCAAATATGTCGGCATTTGCGGTCAGGGACCGTCTGACCACGAAGACTTTGCTGCATGGCTGATGGAAGAGGGGATCGATAGCCTGTCTCTGAACCCGGACACCGTGGTGCAAACCTGGTTAAGCCTGGCTGAACTGAAGAAGTAAATAAAAACCCGGCGGCGTTCAGTCGCCGGGTCCATTTCTATATCCCCACCTTTTATCAACCTACTTCGGGCAAACGCGCTCGTGCAATATAAAAAGCTTCCGGGCATCATCTGAATAATTGGCTGGTGTTCTTTCTGATTTTAATTCGTTTGCGATCCTCTCCACAGAATAATTCTCGATACTGTTTTTTCTCAAAGCCGAATGTGACCACTCGTCAATTTCCTTAAGCATATGCGTAATTTTTTCGTCCAGAGTTCGTTGGATTGCACGAAGTCACTGGCGAGTCCCGTTTTTATACTGTCTTCAACCACAGCATAAAAAGGGATATGGATATGAAAAATTACCGCACCGTTATTCAGACATAAGCGCAGATTATGTAATTCAGAGAATTTATTCGAACTAAAACCGATTTTCTGATTTGTCTGGCTGTACAGAAAACAGGATAAATTCCCTCCGCGAGCGGAGGGAAACAGCTACAGGGATTGCATATGAGTTGCTATTTGAAAGTCCTGATTTGTGCGATTGTCGCACTCGCTATATGGTTTTCCCCCGTCCCTGACGGATTAACACCCTTAACCTGGCACATTCTGGCCATATTCATCACCACTGTGGTGGCGTTTATTCTGCAACCGTTGCCGGTAGGTGCTATCGCGTTAATAGCCATCAGTTTTATTATGCTGACCGGCATGATGAAAACCAGCGAAGCCTTAAAAGGTTTCAGCAGCACCACGGTATGGCTTATTGTCGCCGCATTCCTGTACGCGAAAGGATTCATCAAAACGGGGTTGGGGCGGCGTATCGCCTATTTGCTGATTCGCGGATTTGGCGGCAGCTCGTTACGTCTGGGTTATACATTGGCGCTAAGCGATATGATTATCGCGCCCGCAACGCCATCAAACACAGCGCGAGCAGGGGGAATTTTGTTCCCGATTGTTCGCAGTGTCTCTAACAGCTTTGGATCTGAACCGGATCAAGGGCCGCGTAAAATTGGCGCTTATCTGATGCAAACGGTGTTCCATTCCAACTGTCTCTCATCCTCGATGTTTATGACGGCCAGCGCGCCAAATGCACTCATTGTATCTCTGGCGGCCAGCACCTTATTTGTCGATATCTCATGGGGGATGTGGACGCTAAGCGCACTGGTGCCGGGCATTATCGCTTTTATCACTATGCCGTTGGTCATTTACAAACTCTACCCGCCAGAGATCAAAAAGACGCCAGAAGCCAAAGCGTTGGCACAGGAAGAACTTATCAAAATGGGGCCGGTAACCCGAGATGAGCGCGTGACGATTGGCATTTTCCTGCTTTCATTATTGGCCTGGAGTACATCGAAATGGACTGGTCTGGATGCGACCGCTGTCGCGCTTTCCGGCGTCTGTTTAATGTTGATGACCCGGATTATCACCTGGCAGGATGTGCAGTCAGAGAAGGGGGCCTGGGACATTCTGGTCTGGCTGGGCGTCATGATTTGTATGGCAGATAAGCTCAATCAGCTTGGCCTGTTCAAATGGTTCGCCGTCACAACCTCGGCTCTGTTCACCGGCATTCCCTGGGAAATAACACTGACGGTTTTGCTGATAGTTTACTGCTATTCCCACTATTTCTTTGCCGGAAGTACGCCGCATGTAGTGGCGATGTATGCCGCTTTTGGCAGCGTCTCGGTTGCTGCAGGCGCGCCGCCGATGATGGCTGCTCTGTCACTGGCGTTCGTCACTAACCTGATGAGCGGCATTTCGCATTATGGCAACGGACCCGCAGTCATCTATTACGGCGCTGGCTATGTCTCGCAACGAGAATGGTGGCGGCTGGGCTTTATCGTCATGTTGTTGAACATTGTCATCTGGTTCGGACTGGGGGCGGTGTGGTGGAAAATTCTTGGCCTATGGTAAGTGGCCTGCGGCAAACATCAATCAAGGAATAGTGTATGAACTTAAAAGATATTCAGGTGGCGATCGTCGGCAAATTAAGCGACCGCTTAATGGCTAAAGTTGAATCTACCTTCACCGCATATCGCCTGTGGGAACTGACCGACGCAGACGCTTTTTACACGCAGATCGCGCCGGATATTAAGGCGCTGGTGACCAGTGGTAATCCGGTAATGGGAGCTTCTCGGGCGCTAATTGAAAAATTTCCGAATCTGAAGATTATTGCCAGCAATGGTGTGGGCTATGACCCTATTGATATCGTGGCAGCCAGGGAGCATGGCGTTATCGTCACCAACACCCCTGGCGTGCTTAATGACTGTGTTGCAGACATTGGCATGGCGTTGTTACTCAATGTTGCCCGACGTATTAACATTGCCGATCGTTATGTTCGTGACGGTCGTTGGCCAAACGAAGGGCGTTTCCCGATGGCGACGAAAGTGAGTGGTAAACGTTGCGGAATTGTTGGTCTGGGGAACATTGGTAATGCTGTAGCCCGCCGTGCAGCAGCATTTGAAATGGAAATTCACTATTTCGACCCAAAACCGCATAACAAACCTGAATGGACGGCGCATGATTCGCTGGTTTCTCTGGCGCAAGCGGTGGACTTCCTCGTTCTGACGCTGCCAGGCGGGGTAAGTACACGCGGCGTTATCGACAAAACTGTGCTGCAGGCTCTGGGGAAAACCGGACATTTGATCAGTATTTCCCGGGGATCAGTGGTGAACGAAACCGATCTGATTGATGCTCTGCAAAATAACATCATTGCTGGTGCGGCACTGGACGTTTATGCCAACGAACCACATGTGCCAGAACAATTAATGTCGCTGGATAACGTTGTCCTGACGCCACATATCGCCAGTGGTACGAGCGAAACGTTTAATGCAATGGCAGATTTGGTTTTTGATAACTTACAGGCTTTCTTTAGCGGACAGCCAGTTATTACCCCTGTTACTCAATAAGGCGGGAAATATGATTTATGGTGATATCGCGTATCTTAGTGAACAACAAAAGCGGACATTTCATCCTGTCATTGCTCGTGTCATTGAGTATCTTTCACAGCATGAGCTGAATAGTGTTCCTGTGGGGGAAAAGGTTTTTATTCAGGATGACTCAATATTTTATACCGTGGTTGAACCGATGACTAAACCACTACATGAATGCCGACCAGAAGTTCATCGTAAATATCTTGATGTCCATTTCTTAATTGCCGGAGAAGAGCGGATTTGTGTGGATTTTGATGATGGAGAAAACTCGGTTGTAGAAAGCCACCTGGGCGACCGTGACGTTATTTTTTATGCTGATGAACATATTAATGATCGGATAATCACGTTGACACCAGGACAGTTTTTGGTGGTCTTCCCGGAAGAGGTACATCGGGCATGTTATAAAGTCGATAACGTGGAGAAAATCAAAAAAACAGTCGTGAAAATCGACATGAGTTTATTATAGGCGGAGCTGGCTATGACAAAAATTGCCCTGGTGACAGGGGGAAGTAAAGGTATCGGCTACGCGGCAGCAAAGGCACTCTATGACATTGGATATACTGTTATTGTTGCCGCGCGTAACGAAGAAACCTTACAGCAATGTGCACAAGGTTTAGCCAAGGAACGCTTTATTCCTCTGGTTGCTGATGTCACGGATGAGTCTGCTGTCGTTGCACTATTTGCCGAGATTAAGGTTCGTTTTGGTCGACTGGATCTCTTGTTCAATAATGCGGGCAATAATAGTCCGGCAAAAAGTATTGAAGAGGTTGAGTTTACTGAGTGGACACGCGTGTTTAACGCCAATATTCACTCGACATTTTTGTGTTCGAAAGAAGCGATTAAAATCATGAAAGCGCAGCAGCCAATGGGAGGACGCATTATTAACAATGCGTCGATTTCCGCACTGACACCGCGCCTTTATACTGCGGCATACACGGCGTCGAAACATGCTGTTACCGGGTTGACCAAGGCCATTTCCCTGGATTGTCGCAAATTTAATATCGCTTGCGGGCAAATTAATATCGGCAATGCGGAAACGACATTATCGAATCGGATGCGTAAGGGCGTTTATCAGGCAGATGGCGCTATTAAAGCGGAAGATATGATGAATGTTGCTGATGTTGCAGCAGCCATTCAGATGATGGCCCAGTTGCCAGTAACCACGAATGTGCTGGAAATAACGATTATGGCAAATAATATGCCATATGTCGGACGTGGTTAATCGGGGTTGAATAAAGCACCTTGCGTATAAGGTGCTTTATTATTTATGAATTATGCCTCAACGCATGTTTGTTCCAACCGTTGAAGAATATCTTTGCGTAACAAAAATTTTTGTATTTTACCGGAGGCCGTGCGCGGCAGTTTTTCGATCACCACGATATGTTCAGGGTATTTATATTTCGCGACCCGTTTACGGCTAAAAAATGCCACTACATCTTCCAGCGATAATGAATGATGCGGCGCTTTCAGCACGACATAAGCGCATGAACGTTCACCTAAACGTTCATCGGGCATCGCAACCACACAGGCATCGTGAATTTTAGGATGCTGCAATAAAATATCTTCCACTTCACGGCTGCTAATATTTTCGCCGCCGCGAACAATAATATCTTTCTTGCGTCCGGTAATTTTTATATAGCCAGCCTCATCCATGCGGCAGAGATCGCCACTGTAATACCAGCCCTCTTCATCCAGCGCACGGGCGGTTAATTCAGGTTCATCAAAATAACCCATAAACACATTAGGGCCACGCGAAGCCTCTTCACCTTCGCAACCTGGCGGTAAGGTCTTGCGTGCATCATCGACCACTTTAATTTCCACCCCAGCGGCAGCGTAACCATCGGTGTGCATAAAGCGCGACAAAGGATCGTCGATATTCACCACTGCATGTGGCGAGCTTTCCGTGGAACCATAAACGCTTAATAATTTAATGCCGCGTTGCTGGCATTCACGCGCCACTTTTTTGGGGATCGTGGTGCCGCCGCAAAGAAAGAAACGCAGCGCAGAAAGGACGGCAGGCTGTTTCTCAAGTAGATTCAAAAGGTCATAAACAAACGGCGTTGCGCCGAGCATACAGGTACAACGTTGTTGCTCAAGCAGCGAGAGACAGGCTTCCGGGGTAAAAATATCTAATAACACGCTGCGGGCGCCAATCAAAAACGGCGCTGTTACACCATGCAGAAACCCCGTCGCGTGACCGAGTGGTGCAGGCATCATAAAGACATCCAGCCAGGTCAGATTCAGCCGCGCGCAATAAGCCCGCTCGCTGGCGAGAATATTATTATGCGTTAGCATCACGCCCTTTGGCATGCCCTCAGTTCCGGAGGTAAATAGCACCGCCGCTAATTCATCGCCGTGGACCGATGTTGCGACGGCCAGCGGGGGATTGTCGGCAATAATCTGACTTAACGAGAGAGACGAGGTGGCGGGGGCCAGCTTATCCACGCCGACGATCTGTTGTAGTTGTGGAAGCTGATTTTGCAGTGGCAGGATTAAATCTACCGGACGCGTTTGTTTAAACAATGTCGGTGCAAAAAACATTTTTGCCTGACACTTATTGAGCACCCACACCAGTTCAGCTTCTCGCCAGGAAGGCAACAACGGCACGGAAACTGCACCGATTTTCAGGCAGGCAAGATAGATAACGGTAAATTCACACCAGCCAGGCAATTGAAAAGCGATACGATCGCCCGATTCAATACCGTTAGCCAGTAACCAGCTTGCCAGACAGTTCGCAGCGTGATCGAGTGCGCTATAGGTGTACGATTCGCCATGATTATCGACAACGGCTATTTTGTCTGGCATCGCGCATGCAGTCTGCCGCCAGTAGTCGGCCAGCGAAGCATCGCCCCACAATCCTTGTTGTCGATAGGCTGCACGACGCTGCGCGTTAAACGTTAATGTCACTTTCATTTTGAACTCTCGAAACAGAACGTCAGGCCCGAGGTGCGGGCCTGTGGGAAGCGTAATTAGCCGTAACGGAAATCAATACCGAAGGTGCCTGCGGGGTATTGCCATTGTTCGAGAATAGTGTTGCCACACAGCACCCGGCAGGTGCCGCACTCCAGACAACCGGCGGAATCAAAATGAATGTTTCCCGCGTCATCCTGCTTATACAGTCCGGCAGGGCAGGCTTTCATTAATTTTTGAAATTCATTGATGTCGGGATTTGCCGCCAGAATGATATGTGGGTGGCCCTCATCAACATGGAATTTGTTGACGCCTAATTTGACGTCAACGTTGACCGTAGCGTTCTGGCTCATAGCGCGGTTGCTCCCTTAATGCCATCTTTCAGCAGATTAATCAGCCCGATTTTCTTCGCATGTCCGAGAATCATTTTTCGTACCGGCTGGTTTGGTTTGCCGTCAATAGTGAACATATCGTTCATGATATCGGCGACCATGCGCGGATACTGACTAAACAGGCGCGGGTTTTCCATCAGCGCCGGGATCTTGCGAAAATGCTGCATATCGCGCATAACACAGCTTTGTTCCAGCTCGTGCTTGTATTGCGCTAGGCTGCTGGTGGAGAAATCCGCGCGTTCTTTGGCGGCAATCACCGTTGTGGCAGCCGCCTGGGCCGATGCGATGGCTAAATCCATTCCGCGAACCGTAAAGCCCAGATTGAGGCAGAAGCCTGCGGCGTCACCGACGATCATCACACCATCGTTAACCAGTTGCGGCACCATTGCCAGACCGCCTTCCGGCACCATATGCGCGGAATATTCAAGCAGTTTGCCACCGCTAATCAGTGGGCGAATGGCGGGGTGCTGTTTAAAATCCTCCAGCATTTGCGGCACGCTTTTTTGCGCATGGGCGATATCACCCAATCCACAAACCAGACCCAACGATACGGAATCGTGATTGGTGTAGATGAATCCGCCGCCCATCAGACCGTCAGAAGGGGAACCGGCAAACAGCCAGGCGGCACCTTCATCGTCAGTGACGTTAAAGCGATCGTTGATTTGCTCCGGCGTGAGGCCAATGACTTCTTTAACGCCAACAGCGTAATGATGCGGATCGGAGGCGGGAACCATTCCCAGCGAACGACCAAGCATTGAATTAACGCCATCAGCCAGAATCACCACATTGGCTTCGAGAATATCATCCCCGGCCTGGACGCCAGTGACCTTGTTACCTTCACGAACCAGCGCATCGACGCGAACGCCTGGGATAAACTGCGCACCCGCCTGTTCGGCTTGTTCCATCAACCACGGGTCGAGACGATTGCGCAATACGGTATAAGAAGCGTGTTGCGGAACATCTGGCTGCTCGCGGTGAAAATCGAGGGTAACGGCGCTCTCTTCGGTTAAGAAGGAGATTTTCTCGCGTGTGACTTTGCGTTCTACCGGCGCTGATGCAGCAAAGCCTGGAATGATCGCTTCAAGCGTGTGGGCATAAAGACGCCCGCCGGTCATATTTTTGCATCCGGCACTGTCGCCGCGTTCTATCACCAGGACATCCAGTCCGGCTCGCGCCATGACCAGTGCGGCAACGCTACCGGCAACGCCCGCACCGACCACAATGGCATCAAATTTGTCATCCGACATGCGTTATGCTCCCTTCCCGCTGCGTTTACAGCGGGAGATGTAGTTGAAAGGGAATTAGCGACTCAACTGGCTAATCAGGGCAGGGACGACTTTGTAGATATCGCCCACCAGACCGTAGTCGGCATAGTTGAAGATTGGCGCATTTTTATCTTTATTGATGGCGACAATCACTTTTGCGCCATTGCCGCCAACCATATGTTGGATCTGCCCGGAGATCCCCAGCGTCAGGTAGAGGTCGGATTTCAGCAACACGCCGGAGACACCGATATAACGTTCACGCTCCATCCAGTTCTCGCCTTCGGCAATCGGGCGTGAACAACCGACTTCAGCATTGAGTGCCGCTGCCAGTTCGTGGACCATTTTCAGGTCATCCTGTGCTGCCAGACCACGACCGACGCCGACCACGCGTTTTGCTTTGCTCAGGTCCACGCTGCTTGCCGCTTTCGCACGGCGTTCGCGACTAAGAATTTCATGACGCGGAGCAACGTAAGGCACAGTTTCAATCGGACACTGATGCGAGGCGTCACTGGTGCAAGGTTCCTGAACACCGGGCGCAAGGGTAATGATCGCCAGCGGGCTATTGATCTTTTCCTGGGCGAACGCGAGCCCGCCATACATACGGTGCTCGGCGCAAACGTGACCATCGACCACATCAACCGCAGTGGCATCGTTCACTAGCGCCGCATTCAGTTGCACACTTAACCGTGCAGCCAGCGCTTTACCGCGTTTTGTCGCGGCCAGCAGCAACATAGAGGGGTGTTTATCTTTCAGCAGGACAGCAATGCTTTCAGCGTAATTTTCAGTGCGTTGCAGTGCATCGTTTTGCTCAAGAACATAAATACATTTTGGACCATAAGGCATAACGGCCTGTGCCTGGTCGGTATTTTGTACAATGGCATACACCTGTTGGCCCCATTGCTGCGCGCCGCCAAACAGTTCGGCATAACGTTCAGGATTATCGCTAAAGACCCAGACGTTGTTTAATTGACTCATCGTTTCTTCTCCGTAGGCTTTAGTTCAGGGCTTTCTTCAGATGTTCCGCCAGCTCGGCAATGGCTTCCGGCGAATCGTTATCGAGAATGATGTGTTTGCGTTCTGTTTGCGGCGGTACGCGAACGCCGATCAGTTCAGCAAGCGGCGTGGCCTGGCTCCAGCCGATATCACTCGCCTGCCACGGATGTACCGTTTTTTTGCCCGCGCCGAGAATGGCTTTCATCGATGGAATGCGTGGCACGTTAATATCTGACGTGACGCACAGCACGGCTGGAACAGAGAGTTCGATCACTTCAACTTCATCTTCAAGCGTGCGTTCAATCACCAGTGTATTGCCCTGACGCTGAATAGCACTCACAGCATTAATCACCGGAAGTTGCAGAATTTCTCCGACCAGCAAGCCAACCTGCTGGGCATAAAGATCGCCGGAACCTTCACCAAAGATCAGTAAATCGAAGCCGATTTTTTCAACTGCTGCCGCCAGCGCCTTTGCGGTATCGAGAGGCAGTGCATGCTCAAGCTGGGCATCCTGCACCATGTACAGACAGTGCGGTCCGCGGGATAACACGTCTTTACGCACTTTTGAGTTCTGCAACAATGAACCGCCAACGGTCAGCGCGGCTATCTCATCATCATCCGTTGCAAGCTGGCTTGCGGCTTCAATGGCATTGAGATCGAACTGGCTAATTTTGGCATCGGCATTGTCGAAATTGAGGGTGTACTCGGGAGTGACAACAATGTCCTGTTCTTCAGGCACCAGCTTAAAGCAGGTTATTATTTTCATGATTTCTCCTGT
This sequence comes from Escherichia sp. E4736, assembly GCF_005781225.1. NCBI lineage: Bacteria > Pseudomonadati > Pseudomonadota > Gammaproteobacteria > Enterobacterales > Enterobacteriaceae > Escherichia > Escherichia sp. E4736. Next base: position 233,411 of record NZ_VATT01000038.1, read on the forward strand.
GGGTCGCATACGGAACCATCTCCGATGGAAGGTAAAAATGGTCTGAAAATAGTGTGCGATAGCAGGGCGGGGTTTTCGACGGAGCAATCTGTTTTCCTTGCAAACAATCTTGCAAAAAAAATGAGATCGTTAAAACAAAAGCACAATAAGTGGCAATATTATGCCATCGTTTACGTACTATCTTGCATTCAATGTAAATAATCTTGTTTAGCTCTCGCTAAATGCGGTTGTATAACCGCAATACACGCCGTATTTTATCCGGCATATATTGTTTTTACTTGCTCATGGAATAGGGAGGTTGTCATGTATCAACGCTGTTTTGATAATGCCAGCGAAACGCTGTTTGTCGCCGGTAAAACGCCACGACTTTCGCGCTTTGCGTTTAGTGACGATCCTAAATGGGAGTCGGGACATCACGTTCATGATAATGAAACCGAGCTGATTTATGTTAAGAAAGGGGTGGCAAGGTTTACCATTGATTCTTCGCTCTATGTGGCACATGCCGATGACATTGTGGTGATAGAGCGTGGCAGACTGCACGCGGTGGCCTCAGATGCTAACGACCCGGCAACGACTTGTACCTGTGCGCTTTACGGTTTTCAGTTTCAGGGCGCAGAAGAAAATCAGTTACTGCAACCGCATTCTTGTCCGGTAATTGCCGCAGGGCAGGGAAAAGAGGTCATCAAAACGCTTTTTAATGAATTAAGTGTGATTTTACCGCAAAGTAAAAATGGCAACACATCTTCAGTGTGGGATGCATTTTCCTATACGTTAGCGATTCTCTATTACGAAAACTTTAAAAATGCCTATCGTTCGGAGCAGGGGTATATTAAAAAAGATGTCCTGATAAAAGATATTCTCTTTTATCTTAATAATAATTACCGCGAAAAAATCACTTTAGAACAGTTATCGAAGAAATTTCGTGCCAGCGTCAGTTATATTTGTCATGAATTTACTAAAGAGTATCGAATTTCTCCCATTAACTACGTCATTCAACGGCGTATGACGGAAGCGAAATGGTTGCTGACCAATACCGATTTGTCGCAGGCAGAAATCTCCTGGCGCGTGGGTTATGAAAATGTCGATCATTTTGCCAAACTGTTTTTGCGCCATGTTGGCTGTTCTCCCAGTGATTACCGCAAACAATTTAAAAATTGTTTTGCTGAACAAGAAATCTTATCTGAATTTTCTGAACCTGTAAGTCTTGCCGGATAAATCTGACGGCGCAGTTTTTGTCAGAAGCTGCGCCGCCTGAAGATTATTTATTCTGGTAATCTTTCAGGATCTGCCGACCTGCAACGTAAATCATAATCTCGTCAGTACCACCGCCAATCCGTTCACAGCGGACATCACGCCAGAAGCGGGAGACGCGTGCCTCATCGGTGTAGCCCAACCCGCCCATGATTTGAATTGCATCATCAATGACTTCCATTGCAGTGCGTGCGCAGTACAGTTTTGCCAGCGCCGCGCTGGTGCGCAGTGACTGATGCTGATCGGCTTGCCATGCCACTTTCAACACCATGTTGCGCATGTTGTCGATCTTAATCGCCATCAGCGCCAGTTTTTCCTGGATCATCTGGTTATGACCAATTGGCTTACCAAAAGCGATACGCTGGTTAGCATAGCGGGCGGCATCTTCGAATGCGCATTCGGCAAAGCCAGTGCTGCGCGCGGCGTTGATCAGGCGCTCCATCTCAAAGTTGTACATCACATTGAGGAAACCCATTCCTTCTTCGCCTACCATGTCGCTCTCTTCAACTTCCACGTTGTCGAGATAAACTTCGCAGGTGCTAAGCATATGCCAGCCGATTTTATGCAGCGGATTGATCTTAATGCCGGGCTTACTGGACTCAACCCACCACAGGGTGAAGGCTTTTTTCGGATCTTTCGGTTCCGGATCGCGCGCCAACACCAGCATATACGGGTACTCTTTCGCGCCAGTGATGAAGGTTTTCTGTCCGTTGATGTAAACCTTGCCATTTTTACGCGTGTAAGTGGTGGTGGCGCTGTTGTTATCTGAGCCAGCGCCTGGTTCCGTCAACGCCAGGGCATAGGCGGGGTCGCCGGTTTCCAGGGTGCTTTCTGCCGTTTTACGTAGCTGCTCCTCAGAACCAAAACGGCGCATGCTGTGAATACACTGACCGTTGGTAATCAAAAACGCCGGAGCACCGCATTTTGACACTTCCATCAGCGCCAGCATCTGGGTGACGTAATCCGCAGGGATGCCGCCGAACTCTTCCGGCACGCCAAGCATAGAAATGCCGTTATCTGCCAGCGCCCGCATAAACTCACGCGGATATGTACCGTTTTGATCGCAGGTGCGGAAATACTCTTCCGGAAAGTTAGTCGTAATCAGTTCGCGAATACTGGCCAGCAGCAGTTCTTGTTCTTCAGTTAAAGAAAAATCCATCGTGATACTCCTGTTAATGAGCCGCTTCAGGCAGGACAAAACCCATCGCCGCATCGATAAATAATCTTTCGTCCATCATTCTCAGTTCTGGTGAAATAACTGGGGTGAAATCCATTTTGTCGAGAATATCTTTTTGCAAATCGACGCCAGGGGCAATTTCGATTAAATGCAGGCCGTCTTCTTTCAGGGTGAATACAGCGCGTTCGGTGATGTAACGAACATCCAGTCCCCGTTCTAGCGCAATTTTTCCGCTAAAAGTAATTTCCGGTAGTTCACGGATAAATTTATTTACCCGTCCTTCCTGAACGATATTTAATTTACCATCGGCAATTTCTGTTTTTAAACTGCCCGCAGTTAACGTGCCGCAGAAAATGATTTTCTTCGAGGTGGCACTGATATCAATAAATCCACCTGTACCCATGATTTTGCCATTGAATTTATGCACCCCGACGTTACCGTGCTGGTCGACTTCGGCAAAACTCAAATAACAGACATCCAGACCACCGCCGTGGTAAAAATCGAACTGGGAAGTCATATCCAGAATGGCGCGGGTATTCACGTTCGCGCCAAAGGCGATACCTTGCGAAGTAATACCGCCAATTGGGCCTGTTTCCACCGTCAGAATAAAGTCATCAGCACAACCTTCTTCCCGGGCGACCAGACCAATACCGTCGGCAATACCGACACCGACATTACCCACTGCACCTTTGCGCATTTCAAACAATGCGCGCCGCGCGACTAATTTACGCTGATTAAGAGGCAAGCTAAGTTGGGTACTGTCATCCAGTGTGAAGTCACCAGAAATAAAACGATTAACTGGCGCACCGCCATACAGTTGGGTTTGGTCCGGATCGACCACCACAATATCGATAAGATAACCTGGAATACGGACAGCTTTAGGATGCAGCGTGGCTTTCTTAACCATCTTCTGCACCTGCATCATCACGATACCGCCGTTATTGTGCACCGCCTGGGCAATAACCAATGCGTCGAGATACATCACTTCATCTTCAAAGGTTGCGTAGCCTTCGCTGTCGCAGGTTGTAGCGCGAATAAAAGCAATATCTGGCGCGATCGCTTTGTAATAGAGATATTCTTTATTATCAAACTCGACCAGTTTAATCAGGTCTTCTGTAGTCACTTCATTCAGTTTGCCGCCTTGTTGGCGAGGGTCGACAAACGTTCCGATACCAATATCGCTAATAATTCCTGGCTGGTGGGCAGCAGCAGCGCGCAATGTTTGAGTGAGCACACCTTGTGGATAGTTATAGGCAACAATTTTATTTTGTTCTGCGAGTTCAGAAATACGCGGTGATTGTCCCCAATGGCCGCATAATGCCCATTTCACCAGACCTTCTTGCGCCAGCGGACTAATACCACGATCGGCGCGATCGCCAAGCCCTGTTGGACTAATAATCGCTAAATTACGCGGTGTCTGGGTTTGTTTATATTTGTCAGCAAGAGCGGTAATTAATGTGGTGGCTTCCAGAATACCGCCACCTGCACCTAATACACAAAGTGTTGCTTCGTCGGGAATATAACTTACCGCTTCCTGTGCCGACAGGACCGGCACTCGTCCATTAATACGAGGTGGTTTTACAGGTTTCATTATTTTTTCCTGATTCAGGTGTGGATTTCTCTGCGCAAGCATTAAAAATAGCGCACAGATACCCACAGAATATTTTTATCAAATACTCTTTAAAAATATTTTTTTAATACGGCGGGGAAGGTTACTCCCGCCGGTACGTTATTTATTACGCCTGGTGCAAAATAGTTAATACTGTGCGCAAATCATTCACCGATATTTGCCCAGGCGCAGAGGCTTTTTTTACTGCACCAAACGTTGCGGCTGAACCAAATACTTCACCAGCCAAACGGGAAATTACGCCAGTTTTTGCCATCGACATCGTGATGATTGGACGATCGGCATACTGCTCCTGCATCTCCAGGGTAGCGGCAAGCAACGTCAGGACATCACTGGTGCTTTGCGGCATCAACGCAATTTTAGGAATATCAGCGTCGAAGGACTGCATTTTACGCAAACGGGCAATAATCTCTTCGGCTTCCGGCGTTTTGTGGAAGTCATGGTTGGACATGACAACCTTCACATCATGCGCATGTGCATAGGCGACGGTTTCTTTAACCTGATCGTCGCCGGTAAATAACTCCAGATCGATCATATCGACCAGACCGCTGTCGATGGCTGCGCGATTGAGTGCAATATAAGCCTCAGTAGAAATCGCCTGCTCGCCGCCTTCTTTAGCGCTACGGAAGGTAAACAGCAGCGGTTTTTCTGGCATTACCTCACGGAGGATTTTTGCCGCGGCCATGACAGACTCCACGCTGGAGAGGTCGGCAAAGTGGTCCACACGCCATTCAAGAATATCAAAGTCCGCTTCACGATAGGCGAGAGCTTCGGATTTCACGCTGGCGATATCTTTCGCCATCAGCGAGACGATGATTTTTGGTGCGCCCGTACCAATGACGAGATCTTTTACAGTTACGGTTTTCATTTTTTACCCTTTCTGCACGCGGTCAGCCTGTCAGGCGCCGAACCCCATGACCTGTTTAACGTATTCCAGAGGGAAATCTTTGCCAGTCCATAACGTGAACTGTTCAGCCCCTTGCCACAACAACATGCCGTATCCATCAATCGTTTTGCAACCTGCTTGTTGCGCCTGCTGCAATAACTTCGTCATATGCGGGTTATACACGCATTCAGTGACCAGCAGTCCTGGATGTAACAAACTGATATCGTTAACTAATGATTCATTTTCAAGAGGCTTCATACCCACTTTTGTGCCGTTGGTTAAAATGTCGGCGGAAGCCAGGGCTTCAGCAAAGGCTTGCTGATCGGCGAGATCGGTCACGGTGACGACACAATCGGTGTTTTCGTTGACCCGTTGTGCGAAGGCGAGGGCTTTATCGAAGAATTCATCCCGACGGTTGAAGATTTTAATCTCTTTTAAACCTTCAATCGCGCCTTGCGCGCCAATCGCCGTTGAGGCACCACCGGCACCTAGCAGCACCATCGTTTTGCCTTTGATATCAAAACCGCTCTCTTTAATGGCGCGAATATGGCCCGTGCCGTCGGTGTTATAGCCGCGCAGGTAGCCGTCATCATTGACGATGGTATTGATAGCGCCAACCAGTTTGGCCGCTGGTGTTAATTCATCAACATATTCACACGCCAGTTGTTTGTTAGGCATCGACACACCGGTTCCGCGCATTTTTAAGGCTTTTAAGCCTTCAATTGCTCCGGCAAAGCTATCGTTATCCACTTCAAAGGCCATATAGGTAAATGGCAATCCCGCTTTTTCTAAGGCTTTGTTTTGCATTTCAGGCGATAAACTGTGGCGGATAGGATAGGCCATCAGGCCAATCAATTCGTATTTAGCGGTAACATCCATAATTAACTCCTCTAATTTCTTTGCTTAATTGTGTTTAACCGGGGTGCTGAGATTGCGTTCGCCAAACCGGACATCATTTTCAGGAATAATGAAAACGCGGTAATAGCGGATGAAAACAATAATTGCGGTAATCAGGGCCAGAAGCGCGAAAGTAAAATCGAGAACGATGATGTATTGCAGGCCGATATTCGACAGATAACCGGTAATCAACGGAATAACAAAGTTGGCCAGACCACCCATCATCATATAAATACTGGTGACTTTGGCTTTGCTTTTTGGAAAAAACTCGGACATGACTGAAACGCCAAGCTGTAAAATACCGCCAGCAGCAGAGAAACCGATGACAAAAGCCCCTGCATTACACACCAGTGGAGAAGGGTACAGATAAATGATAGCGGCGGTTACCGTTGCCAGTGCTGAGTTAAACACGTTAGCCCAGATGGGACGCACCATTTTTTTCAATAGTGCGGCAAAAATAAAGACACAGACCAGCGAACCCATACTGTAATAAGAGATGGTTTTTAATGCCTCAGCTTCCGACATACCGGCAAACGCCATCGCATATTTGGGCATCCACACCACAATTACATAAAAGGTCGAGAATGCGGCAACACCGAACAACACCGATGAAACACCTTCCAGCCAGACTAACGGCTTACTGTTCATTTGCGGTAGTTCACCAGCTACGCTGGCATCCACCAACTGGCCTGGGAATTTACTTTTCAATAGCATCAGCGTGATCAGCACAAATACGATGCCTGGAATAATCAGCCCATAACCGTACCAGATGTTATTCAACAGCATATAACTCACCAGCATCGGATAGAGCATTTGCCCGAACGATATCATCGCCTTAACCAATATTACGGCTGACCCCGAGGCTTTCGGGAAGCATTCCATCAACGCCGGATATCCACCGGTATCCAGGGCTGAGTTGGCGATACCAACGCACACTGCCAGACCGTAAGCGAGAGCTAAACTTGGGCAGGCCGGAATACCAAAGAAAAACAGCATATACATGGCAACGGCCATGAATATTACTGCTCGTCGACCAAATTTATCGGAGATTACACCGAAGAATAAAATACTTATCAGACGGCCCAGACCGATACCAGAAATTAAATAGGCGATACCGGCGTTATCGGTAGAAAACTTTTCTGCCAGAGATGACATGTTTTGTGCAAGCGTAATAACACTAATGCCATGTAGGAAATAGCTGAAGTATACACAAAGGACAGCCAGGATAAATGGCGTGCTGAAAGCCTTATTTTGAGACATTTTCACAGCTCCTTGCTGAAAGATAATTTTGTTACCGTCCGTGTTGTATTTCGACGGTTTTCATAATCACTATACTGAAGATGATTTTTTCTGGGTACATGGCATAAAGTTTATGTTTCCAGGAATATTGCATGTAATAGTTTGTTTTTGATCGCGATTTTCCTTAATTAGCGCAGGAAGAATAATTTATCCGTAATATCTTGCATGACCTTATAAGAATATTGCATTACGCACCAGTAGCGACATTTTCCGTTAATGATGGATGTTGTGCTTCTTTTCGACTGCGTACGCCAATAAACAGCGCCAGTAAAAAGCCGATAGCAGCGATGGCGGTATCGAACCACATAATATCGGCAATACTTCTTTGCGAAAGATGAGCCGTAATCAACGGAATGGTAAATGTTGCAATGCTGCCCGCACTGTAATAGATCCCCGTTGCTTTTCCTTTGGCATGGGGAAAACGTTCCGCCATTAACGTCAGGCCAATTTGTACAACACCACCTGCGGAGGTAAAACCGATGACAAAAGCAAATATTATCACCACATAAAATGTGGGATGCAGGCAGACGGTGAGCAGGGCGATAAATGAGATAAAAGTGTACAGCATCAACAATGTTGTTGAACGAACCGCTTTGCTAATGAGTGGCGCGGTAATAAATACACAAAGTAGCGACCCTACGGTATAGATACTGAGTAATTTGATCGACATTGTGTAAGACATACCGGCGACAAATTGTCCGTATTGTGCCAGCCACTGACTTACCAGATAAAAGGTTGCCATTGAGATATAGCCATATAAGGTATAGCTGGCTAAATCGATAATTGAGCAACGATGCTTCGCGGCGGTGGTGGGTTTCTTTACTTCAGGTAAGCGACGTCCCGGATGTGGTGGAAAGGTACAGCGATATAAAAACAGACCGTTAACGATCATAATTGCTGCGGCAATCATAAAAGACCAACCGAACCACAGTTCAGCCCACACTAACAGGCTGATAATTAGCGGCAATAAAAATTGTCCGCTGGAGACAAAGGCTTTAATTAAAATATTGGCTGTGCCAGGCGAGCGAGGAAAAGCTTCCATCAGGCTGGGGTAGGTGCCTGCATCAAGAAAACTATTTGCCATACCGGCGAGAAAACCAAATACATACGCGATGATAATGTTATTTGCATGCAGAATGCCAAAAAAGAACATCAGATAGCAGCATATCCCCATGATGATAAAAGGACGTCGGCCAAAACGATCGGATAGCAATCCTGCAAAAAATAAGACACTTAATCGACCAATGCCTAATGATGATATGACAATTGAGACGCCCGCAGCATTGGTCTGCCAGAGCGTCTGATCTTGACCCGCTATCTC